>QHQO01000199.1 GCA_003221195.1 Verrucomicrobiota bacterium | reverse complement strand
AACAAATCGCGCCGGCCGACCGGCACAGCGGACGAGGAAGATGCTACAGCGCTTGCCGACATGCAACCGCAAATTCGCTGTCTTCTCGATGTGCAAATCAATCAGGATTTCTTCTCGCTGTAGCGCGCGAGAACCCAACAAAAATCGGAGAGGCGATTGAGGTAGCGAAGAATTTCAGGATTCAGATTCCTCAAGGCGGCGACGCGACGTTCTGCATTTCGCGCCGTTGTACGCGCGAAATCGAGTGCAGCGGAAACGACCGTTCCACCGGGGATTACCCAATCTTTCGGATAAAGCGATTTGTCTTTTTCAAGATCGACAATCACCCCACCGATGCGATCGACCATTTCGGCGTCCGTTAGTTTGAATTCGTCCTTCACGTAGCGATCGATGTCTTCACGCGCAGTCGCGAGTTCGCCCATCACGACGATCAAATCTTTTTGTACCGACAGAATCTGTCCGGAAATGAATGGGTTTTCAGAAAACGCGCGCGCGAGGCCTAGCGCAGCGTTCAGTTCGTCCACGCAACCATAGGCATCAACACGCGGATTGCTTTTGGAAACGCGCCGACCGTACATGAGCGCGGTCTCGCCTTTATCCCCGGTTTTGGTCACGATCGACATAAGCCCTTCGGTAAGGCAAGGTTCAGCGGAGTCGACGAAAATCGCGGACCCGATTATCAGTAGGCTCTACAGAGTCTCTCCCAGTCGAAAGACAGGAAGAGATTCCTCGACTTCGGCCGTAATGACAAGCAGCACTTACCCGATGGCTGGCTGCGCCTCGGCTTCTTCCATGACAGGGGCATCGATCTGTTCGCCAAGTTCGACAAGCTTGATTTCGCGGTGCTGAGGGAAACCCGTGCCTGCAGGAATCAAATGACCCATGATGACATTCTCTTTGAACCCGCGAAGACGATCGACCTTACCAAGTGTCGCCGCCTCGGTAAGCACGCGGGTTGTATCCTGGAAAGACGCGGCCGAGATAAAACTATCGGTTTCGAGCGAAGCTTTCGTGATGCCGAGAAGCACAGGCGTGGCTTCAGCCGGTTTCCCACCTTGTTCAACCACGCGCTGATTCTCTGCTTCAAAATCGAGCCGATCGACTTGATCGCCCCAAAGCAACGAAGTATCGCCGGGATCGGTGATCTTCACCTTGCGCAACATCTGGCGCACGATGATCTCGATGTGTTTGTCGTTGATCTCCACGCCTTGTAGACGATAGACCTCCTGCACTTCATTGACCAAATGTTCCTGCAGGTCCTGCGGCCCGCAAACTTCGAGGATTTCATGAGGAACAACTGGACCTTCGGTGAGCTGCTGACCTTTCTTCACGAAGTCTCCTTTGAAGACGATGATATGTTTCGTGAGCGGGATGAGATGTTCTTCCTCGGATCCAGCGTCAGGATCCTTCAAAATAAGGCGTCGCTTCCCGCGAACGGTCCCGCCCATCTCGACTATTCCATCGATCTTGGCAATCTCAGCCGCGTCCTTCGGTCGACGCGCTTCGAACAATTCGGCCACGCGCGGAAGACCACCAGTGATGTCCTTCGTCTTCGCAACTTTCCGCGGCGTTTTTGCGAGCAACGCGCCTGCGCGCACTTTCTGTCCTTCTTCGACGATCACGTGCGCGCCCGCGGGGATGGAATAACTCGCGAGCACTTCTTTCTTGTCACCCATGATGACAATCTGCGGATGTAAGTCTTCTTTATGCTCGATGATTACCGTGCCCATGAGGCCGGTCGCTTCATCGACATCACGCTTGATCGTTACACCAGCGATCATATCGCGGAATTCGATCTTGCCGCCCTTGTCGGTGAGAATCGGCACGTTGTACGGATCCCACTGCACGAAGGTCTCGCCTTTCTTAACTGAGGCGCCGTCGTCTTTGGAGATCATTGAGCCAATAACCACGTTATAACTCTCGAGTTCGCGGCCCTCCGCGTTGTGCACGCTGATTGAGCCATTCTTGTTCAACACGATCCAGCTACCATCGAGTGCCTGCACAGTTCGCAGCTCGTTAAAGCGAACGCTGCCATCGTTTTTCGCTTTGATAATCGGTTGCTTGAAAGTTTGGCTGGCCGTGCCGCCAATATGGAATGTCCGCATTGTTAATTGCGTTCCAGGCTCGCCGATGGATTGCGCCGCAATGATACCCACTGCTTCGCCAAGTTTGACGAACTGGCCCGTTGCAAGATTACGTCCATAACACATTGCACAAACGCCGCGGCCGCATTCGCAAGTAAGCACTGAGCGGATCTTCAAGCTTTCCACACCGACGCGCTGAAGCTCCGCGGCGATCTTTTCATCAATCAACTGATTCGCCTTGACGATTTTTTTCCTCTTCTCCACTGGATCCGCGATGCTTTCGCAGCTCACACGACCGATGATCCGTTGGGCAAGATCGACAACTTCCTCGTCGCCCTCATAAATTGAGCGCACGACAATCCCATTTACTGTGCCGCAATCCTCTTCGTTAATGATCACGTCCTGCGACGCGTCCACTAGTTTGCGAGTAAGATAACCGGAATCCGCTGTCTTGAGCGCCGTATCGGCGAGACCTTTGCGCGCGCCGTGGGTGGAGATGAAATACTCGAGCACGCTTAGACCCTCGCGGAAGTTCGACGTAATCGGGCGCTCGATAATTTCTCCCGAGGGTTTTGCCATCAATCCACGCATACCGGCGAGCTGCCGCACCTGTTGCCGGTTGCCGCGCGAACCGGAATCGACCATCAAGTAAACCGGATTGAGTTCCTTACGTCCCTCGTTGTGTTCGAGGGTGCGAAACATTACGCTGGAAATCTCATCGCCGGCGTGCGTCCAGATGTCGATGATCTTATTGTAACGCTCGCCGTCGGTGATAATGCCTTTGCGGTATTGCTGCTCAACCTGCCGGATTTGTTTGTAAGCGTTTTCGAGCTCGGTCTGTTTCTCTTTCGGAATGATCATGTCCGAAATCCCAATCGAGATGCCGGCTTTGGTCGCTTCGGCAAAACCGAGTTCTTTCAATTTATCCAACGTCGCGACCGTTTCGGCCGGACCAGCAATTTGGTAACATCGCCAGATAATATCGCTAAGTTGTTTCTTGCCCGCAGCCTTGTTAAAAAATCCTAGCTGTTTTGGCCAAATCTGGTTGAAGATGACGCGGCCCGCCGTCGTCTCGATGATCTTTACATCGGCATTTCCAAAGGTCGTCTGCTGGCCATGGTCGGGATTCTTGATCCGGATGCGATCGTGCGTCCGAATGCTTCCTTCGGCCATGGCAAATTCCACTTCGATTGCATCAGAAAACAGTGGAAGACGTCCGTCGGCATCACTTCCAGCCGCTCGCCGCGGATTTTGCGTGAGATAATAGCAGCCGAGTGTGATGTCCTGGGACGGCGTCGTAATTGGCTTACCACTTGAGGGAGAGAAAATATTATTCGGAGCGAGCATGAGCATGCGCGCTTCCATTTGCGCTTCAACCGAGAGCGGCACGTGCACGGCCATTTGATCGCCGTCGAAATCCGCATTGTAAGCGGTGCAGACCAGCGGATGGATGCGGATGGCTTCGCCTTCGATCAATTGCGGCTCGAAGGCCTGGATCGACAAACGATGCAGGGTCGGCGCGCGATTGAGCAAGACCGGATGACCTTTGGTCACCTCCTCCAGAATGTCCCAAACTTCCGGCGTCTGGCGCTCGATCATTTTCTTCGCGCTCCGCACCGTATGGACATAACCAAGGTCTTTGAGCCGACGGATGATAAAAGGCTCGAAAAGAACAAGCGCCATCTTCTTCGGCAGACCGCACTGGTGAAGTTTCAGTTCGGGACCAATGACGATAACGGAGCGGCCGGAGTAATCGACACGCTTGCCGAGCAAGTTTTGACGAAAACGTCCACCTTTGCCTTTGAGCATGTCGCTCAACGACTTTAGGGGTCGATTGCCTGCGCCCGTAACCGCGCGGCCGTGCCGGCCATTGTCGAACAAAGCGTCGACGGCTTCCTGCAACATTCGTTTTTCGTTGCGAATGATAACATCCGGGGTTTTGAGTAGGAGCAGATTTTTGAGACGGTTGTTGCGGTTAATAACCCGACGATAAAGATCATTCAGATCTGAAGTCGCAAAACGCCCGCCTTCGAGCGGAACGAGCGGACGCAAATCCGGGGGGATCACCGGCAACACATCGAGAACCATCCACTCGGGCCGCGCGTGTGAATTTTGGAATCCTTGGACGAGCTTGAGGCGTTTCGCCAGCTTCTTGCGAATCTGTTTGCTCTTCGTCGCGCCCATCGCCTTCTCCAGCTCTTTGTTGAGCTTGTTAAGATCGATCTCGGCGAGAAGTTTCTTCACCGCTTCGGCACCCATACCGGCGACGAAATCCTCACCGTATTGCTCTTGCGCCTCACGATATTCGACTTCGTTTAGAAGCTGCGTTTTCTGCAATGGAGTCTTGCCCGGATCAATGACGATGTAGTCCTCGTAGTAAATCACGCGCTCGAGCTGCCGCGCGCTCATGTCGAGCATGAGTCCGAGTCGCGAAGGCATGCATTTGTAAAACCAAATATGCGAAACGGGCACTGCCAGTTCGATATGGCCCATGCGTTCCCGGCGAACGCGCGCGAGCGTGACTTCGACACCGCAGCGGTCGCAAATCACGCCTTTATGTTTGATACGCTTGTATTTTCCGCACGAGCACTCCCAATCGCGCGTTGGACCAAAAATTCGCTCGCAGAAAAGTCCGCCCTTTTCCGGTTTGAAGGTGCGGTAATTGATGGTCTCCGGGTTTTTGACTTCGCCTTTGCTCCACGAGCGCATCGTGTCGCTCGACGCGACGCCGATCGCGACCTGATCAAAACCGACGGGACGCTCTTCCCCCACTAACTCACGCCAAGAATGTTCGTTCATGATTTATCTAAGATGATTGTCGATGTAAAATTATGCGACGTTCTCAAGAAAGCTGCTCGGCGCCTGCCCGCCGACCTTGATGTCGAGGCCGAGGCTTTGCATTTCTTTGATGAGCACGTTGAAAGATTCGGGAGTGCCGGCTTCGAGCGAGTTATCGCCCTTGACGATTGATTCGTAGATGCGGGTTCGGCCTTGCACGTCATCGGATTTGACCGTGAGCAATTCCTGCAAGGTGTAAGCCGCGCCATAAGCCTCCAGAGCCCAGACTTCCATTTCTCCGAAACGCTGACCGCCGTACTGCGCCTTACCGCCGAGTGGCTGCTGCGTGACGAGTGAGTATGGGCCGACCGCGCGAGCGTGGATCTTGTCCGCGACCAAATGGCCAAGCTTCATCATGTAGATGTAACCAACAACGACTTCTTGATCGAAGGCGTCTCCGGTACGCCCATCAAAAAGCCGCGCTTTACCGGTTTCCTGCACCCAAGAGAAACCTTCCTTCTTCTTGGCGTCGTGCAGATAATCTCGGATCTTTTTCTCCGCGATTCCGTCGAACACTGGGGTCGCCACTCTGAATCCGAGTGCCTTTGCAGCGACGCCGAGATGGGTCTCCAAGACCTGACCAACATTCATGCGGCTCGGGACACCAAGCGGATTCAGCACGATCTCTACTGGCGTTCCATCTGCCAAGAAGGGCATATCTTCTTCAGGAACGATGCGGGCGACGACGCCTTTATTTCCGTGGCGACCAGCCATCTTATCTCCGACGCTCAGCTTGCGCTTGCTCGCGATATAAACTTTGACCTGCTTGATGATGCCGGGATCGATGTCGTCGCCACTCTCTACTCGATCCATCGAACGCTCGCGCTCGATCTCCAGCTCCCCGAACTTGTGCTCGTACGAGCCGATGATCTCACGGATCTTGTTACGAATCGGACTCGGATCAATCTCGATGTGATCGTGAACGATCGCGAGCTTCCGCAATAATGTTTTGGTGATCTTGCGATTAGCCGGAATAATGATTTCGCCGGTCTCGGCGTTGACAACATCAAGCGGGATTTTTTCACCCAGTAGAATATTCGAAAGCGAGTCCGTAAGTTGCTCAGTCAGCTCGTCTTTCTTGCGCTTATGTTCTTCGTTGATCGTCTTGAGTTGCCGTTTTGTCTCGGTCGGCGTGAGTTTTTCTCGGGAAACTTCGCGACGCGATGAAACCTTTACATCCATCACAATGCCGTAAGTACCAGACGGAACGGTGAGCGAAGTATCTTTTACGTCGGCGGCTTTTTCGCCAAAAATCGCTCGGAGGAGACGTTCTTCCGGCGCCAACTCGGTTTCGCTCTTCGGCGTAATTTTACCGACGAGAATGTCGCCCGGTTTCACTTCGGCCCCGACCCGCACTACCCCATCGGGACCGAGATTCCGCAAGGCCTCCTCACTAACATTTGGAATGTCACGCGTAATTTCTTCCGGTCCCAGTTTCGTGTCGCGCGCCCCGATCTCGAATTCATCAATGTGAATGGAAGTATAAATATCTTCCTTCACGACCTTCTCCGAAATCATGATGGCGTCTTCAAAGTTGTACCCGTTCCAAGGCATGAACGCGACGAGCACATTCCGGCCGAGCGCGAGCTCGCCCTGATCGGTGTTCGGACCATCGGCGATGACTTGCCCGCGTTTCACGTGCTGGCCTTTGTGGACGATCGGTTTCTGATTCACGCAGGTGCCGGCGTTTGAGCGCATGAATTTCCGCAGCTCGTAAACGTGAATCCCCGCCTCTGTGTCGGTCTTTAATTTCTTTTTGCTCTCCGGGAGATGCCCATCCTTGGTGACGACGATTTGGTTTGCCGTAACGGAGGCGACCTTGCCGCTGTCAGCTGCGAGGACAACGGCGTGAGAATCGCGTGCTACTTTCTCCTCCAAGCCGGTGCCCACGAGCGGCGTCTCGGACACAATCAGCGGCACGCCCTGTCGTTGCATGTTAGAACCCATGAGCGCGCGGTTTGCATCGTCGTGCTCGAGGAATGGGATCAGGCCCGCTGCCACTGAAACAAGCTGCTTCGGCGATACGTCCATGTAATGCACCTTCGACGGATCAACTTCGAGGAAGTCGCCGCGATAACGCACCGAAACCTTTTCCCCCGTGAAATGTCCTCGCCCGTCTATCGGCGCATTCGCCTGTGCGACGAGAAAGTTCTCTTCGCGGTCGCCGGTGAGATAATCAATTTGATCCGTCACGCGACCCTTTTCCACCTTGCGATAGGGTGTCTCGATAAAACCGAATTCATTGATGCGCGCGAAGGTGCTCATCGAACTAATTAAACCGATGTTCGGGCCCTCCGGGGTCTCAATCGGACAAATACGGCCGTAGTGCGACGGATGAACGTCGCGCACCTCGAATCCCGCACGTTCACGGCTGAGACCCCCGGGCCCGAGCGCGGACAAGCGACGTTTGTGGGTCAATTCCGCCAGTGGATTTGTTTGATCCATGAACTGGGAAAGCTGCGATCGGCCAAAGAAATCGCGGATTACCGCGCTCAGCGCCTTGGGATTGATCAGCTTTTGCGGAGTCATTCC
>QHQO01000047.1 GCA_003221195.1 Verrucomicrobiota bacterium | reverse complement strand
TCAATAAAACGCTGCTCGTCTCGAAATTGATCGAAGGCAATTACCCAAACTATCGCCAGGTCATTCCATCAGAGGCAAAAGAGCGGATAAAACTCGAGCGCGAAACATTTCTAAATTCGCTTCGGCGCGTTTCCCTTCTCGCCAGCGATAAAACGCACTCGATTAAGCTGAACTTTAGTAAGAACAATATCGACATTACTGCCACCACGCCGGAGGTGGGCGAAGCGAAGGAATCAATCGCCGTCGCTTACAAAGGCCGCGATTTTTCCATCGCGTTTAATCCCGAATTTCTCATGGCGCCGCTGCGCGCTCTGACAGAAGACGAAGTCTTTCTCGATCTCATCGACGAAATGAGCCCAGGCGTTTTAAAAATTCAGACGCCATTTCTCTACGTCCTGATGCCGATGCGCATCAGCTCGTGAGAACAATCTGTTAAATTTTGTAGCCACCGGCCTGTGGCCGGTCTGCGTCGGCGTTGCTTTTCACATCAGGAAGACGGCCCACAGCGCCGTGGCTACAGCGGCTGGGGTTTATTGATTCGCCCCAGTCTACCATACCCGCCGTTGCGGCATGGCCGATTGCACCATCATCAGTTCGGTCACGTTCTCCGGCGTGAGTAAACCGACCAGGCGCTTCATCCGATCCAGAACCGGCACTGCCGGGCAATTGCACTCTTGCATGATGCGGAACGCTTCTTCGAAACGCGTTCCGGTGGTCACCGTGGGAATATCTCGGCGCATCACGTCGCCCACACGAAGCGCGGGATCGTTCTTGCGCAACGCACCGATCAGATCTTGACGCGTCAACAAGCCGGCGACGTTGCCACTGTCATCAACGACCGGAAAATCGTGCTGCGAAGTCGCAAGCAAAGCATCCACTGCTTCCTGCAAGGTGGCATCTTCCGAGAGAGTGCGAAATTCGCGTACCATCGCGCTGGAAACCGGGAACCTGCGCGAGACATCTTTCATCTGCGCCAGGGCCGCTTCTTGAGACGCACCGATATAAACAAAAAGCGCGATGAAGAGCAGAAATGGATTCCAAAGCAATCCGATGAATCCGAAAATGAAGGCAAAACCCTGGCCGACGTTCGCAGCGACTTGTGTAGCACGCGCATAACTTAGTCGTGTGGCAAGCAAGGCTCGCAAGACGCGCCCCCCATCCATTGGAAATGCCGGCAACAAATTAAAAAGCACCAGCATGATGTTAATCGTAAGCAACTGCGCAACGAGACCCCCGCCTTCAACGTTTGAGGGATTGAGCAACGCATGGAATCCGCCTGCCACAAACAAGCCGAGCGCGATCACCACATTCACCAAGGGCCCCGCCACTGCGATGATCAATTCCTGAACCGGTTCCTCCGGCATTCGTTCAAGGCGCGCCACTCCGCCGATCGGCAGCAATGTGATGTCAGGCGTATTGATCCCGAACGCCTTCGCAGCGAATGCGTGGCCGAATTCGTGCAGCACCACGCAAAGGAAAAGAAGCAAAACAAATATCACGCGGCCGGCCGCTACCGCGGAACCGCCCTGCGCGTAATAGCCGAAAGCCAGCCAGGCAATCAGCAGTAAGAACGTAATGTGAATCCGTAATTGAATGCCCGCGATGCGGAAAATTGGGAGAGACCAGCTCATTTAAATTACTGTCCTCTGTGATTAGATCGCGCGCCAGCAGGATTCGGACGGCATGGACATCGCAGTGATACATGTGATCAGTGATGGGTGATCGGTGAACCGACACATACTGATCACTGATCACCGATCACCGTTCACTGATCACTAGTCGATCCAAGATGGAAATCTTTGACGTGGCGATCGTGGGCGGCGGCCCGGCCGGATCGAGCTGTGCAGCGTTTTGTGCCCTGGCTGGTTTGCGCACGCTTGTTCTAGAGCGGGAAAGATTTCCACGAGAAAAAGTCTGTGGCGATTGTTTGAACCCATCGTGCTGGCCCGTATTGGAGTGTCTCGGCCTCACGAAGCGCGTTTGGGATTTGCAGCATTCCAAACTCACCTCAGTCGAGTTTGTCGCCATCGACGGTCACAAAGTCATTGTCCCTCTTCCAAGCGGAGACGATTGCGAGTTGTCGATAAAACGCAGCCTCTTCGATGAGCTCCTGCTGAGACGCGCTCGCGAACTTGGCGCGCAGGTTCGTGGGGAAACGACCGTCACGGCAGTGGCTCACGAAGAGGCTTGGAAAATTGTGACTGCATCTGGCGAAACTTTTCGTGCGCGAATATTAATCGGCGCGGATGGACGAAATTCCACCGTAGCGCGGCTGAGGAATTTGTTGCCGCGTCCCGCGCGCAAACGCGTCGCATTGCAGGCGCACATTCCACTTCCACTAAATTTCGGCGCGCGGATCGTGCTGCAATTTCTTCAAGAAGGTTACTCCGGTCAGGCTCCGGTGAACGAAACCGAGCTCAATCTTTGCCTCGTGGGCAGGCCATCCACTATTTCCAGACTGAGGCAATGGGCACAACGCCAGTTTGAAATCCCCACCGACCAACCCTGGCGCACCATCACACCGCTCACTCGTGCGTCTGTTCCCTGCGCTCACGAAAATCTTCTTTTTATCGGCGACGCTGCCCGCGTCGTGGAGCCGTTTACTGGCGAAGGAATCTATTACGCGCTTCGCTCAGGAGAGCTCGCTTCGGGTGCGATTGCGAAAATCATCAGCGGCAAGGATCGACAATTGGCACTCCGCGAATTCGCTCGTGCCTCTGCCGAAATGTATTGGGGAAGACTCTGGATCAATCGACTGGCGCGCGCTGCGGTTTTATCTCCTCGCATCGGTTCGCTCTTTGTCCGCGCAGCGCGAATTAATCCCTCAATCTTGAAATTGCTCACCATGAAAATTGTTCGCTCTTCACCGGTAGGTTGAGCGAATCACGTCGCCTTGCCCAGCGCTTGCCGAGCTGCTTTGACCGTATTTGACATCAGCATCGCAATGGTCATCGGCCCAACACCGCCCGGAACTGGCGTGATCGCGCTCGCTTTTTTTGATACTTCGTCAAATGCGACATCGCCCGCCAGGCGATAACCACGCTGACTTGCTGCGTCTTCGACGCGATTAATTCCAACATCAACAACGATGGCGCCTTCGCGCACATGATCGGCTTTGACAAATCCAGCGCGACCAATTGCCGCAATGATAATGTCGGCGGAGCGGGTAATGTCCGCGAGATCGCGGCTGCGCGAATGCACCACAGTAACTGTGGCGTTAGCCTTCTCGTTTTTCTGCATGAGAAGCAGGGCCAGCGGCTTCCCCACGATCATGCTGCGGCCAAGAACGACAACGTGCGCGCCATTAATGTTGATCTTGCTTTCTATTAGCAGACGCTGGACGCCCAGCGGCGTGCACGGGACAAAGCCGCAGGGATCATCCAGCACGAGCCTTGCGACGTTTTCCGGATGAAATCCATCCACGTCTTTGCGTGGATCAAGGGCTCGAACGATTGCTGTTTCGTCGATGTGTGCCGGCGGTGGTGATTGAACAAGAATCCCATGAATGGCGGAGTCGGCGTTCAATTCTTCGACACGGTTGAGAAGCTCAGTCTGAGTGGTCGAAGCTGGTAATTCCAATTTCAGTGAGTGCAGTCCAAGCTCGCGACACATTTTGTCTTTCGAGCGCACATAAGCGCGCGATGCCGGGTCGTCGCCTACGAGAACCACGGCTAGGCCTGGCGTAACGTCTTTTTCCTTTAGTTCCGCGATCTCCCGACGAAGATCGACATAAACTTTCTCCGCGATCACGCGTCCATCGATCAATTTCGCCATAATGATGGAGGCAATCCTGCCTGCGAGTGCTCGCTACGCAAGCGAGCATTGCTGTAGCCGCGTCCCTGTGGGACGCGCAACGCGCGAATTGGCAACACCTCAGCGCTGCGCTTGCCGCACCCAAGCGGCTACAGAACCCGGCGTCAGCGCATTTCGACCAGCGCCATCATGATCCGCTGCAATGAGAGGCGTTCAGATTCAAACTCTTCCGATGTAGCGGTCGCTCTTATGCGATGCGGTGGATTGATCAGTATACGCACTTTGGCAAACGGTCGGGGCACAATGAACCGATCCCAACTTCCCAGCCGCCAGCAATGCGAATATTCCAGATTCATCGGCAACACTGCGGCGCCTGATTTCTGGGCGAGAAAAATAATCCCTGGACCAAGTTCGTAAGCCGGGCCCCGTGGACCATCGGGAGTGATCACGACATCGCGACCGGCGGCAAGCACTTCGGTGAGCTGACGTACGGCACTCGCCCCCAGCCGAGAGCTCGAGCCGCGCACCACACCGTAGCCAAATCGTTGAATCGCGTCGGCAAGCAAATCTCCATCACGACTGGCGCTAATGAGGGCTGCACCATCTCGGTTGGAGAAAAAGCGCCGCAAAACGAATGGAAAGATGAGCAAGCGATTGTGCCAAAGCGCTCCGATATAATTTTCAGTCACCGGCCTACCGATGACACCCGCCCGGTCATCGACTTCGTAGCGCAGAGTGCGCGCCCAAACCTGCAACAAGTAAAAGCCAAACGCGATCAACCATCGCGCAAGCCAACCTTCGATTTTCAATGTTTCTTGCGCCTGGCCGACGCGCTTTGCTGTCCCCAACGATATGTGTGCGGGTTCGGCAGCCCAATTTGGTCGAGAATACGCCAGACGACCGTGTCCACGACTGCGGCTACGGAATCGGGACGGCTGTAGAACGAGGGAATCGCCGGCATTACAATCGCGCCGGCTTCGAGCAGCGTCACCACATTGCGTGCGTGAACCAAATTCCAAGGTGTCTCCCTGGGAACGAGGATTAATTTCCGCCGCTCCTTCAAAAAAACGTCGGCTGCCCGCAACAGCGCGCTGTCGCTGGAACCCGAAGCGATTCGACCCAGCGTCGCCATCGAACACGGGACGATCACCATCGCGTCAAAACGCGCGGAGCCGCTGACGAATGGCACGTTCATGTCATTTTCAGCATGCTGCGAAACATTTGAGGGAGTCTTGAAGTCATCGATCTCTTGCTTCGCAACGTCCCTTGCGGAGGCGCTCATGACCAGATGAACTTCGTGAGCGGAACAATCGATTTGTGCCAGTAACCTTTGCAGATAGATCGTTCCGCTGGCGCCAGTCGCGGCAATCACAAGTTTCATTGAAACAAAGAGATCATAAGACCGACAAATAATGCGGCAGCATGTCGCGCCAATAATTCCAGTCGTGGCCGCGCCACTTTCCCTCATCGAGCCAGTGCTTGACGCCTTTTGAATTCAAGATCTCAGACAAGCGATAGGATTCGTGGCGCGTGTTGTCCCATTCGCCAGTGCCGAGGATGATGCCCATGTGATTGTATTTCCATGGGTCAGGCACGTTCGGCAGATATTCGTAGGGACTGTTGAAATAAATGTTGTCGTCATGATATCCGTCGAAAAATGAGCTGATGTCGAACGAGCCGCTCAAGCTGATGAGACGACTGACGGCGTCCGGATGACGAAAAGCAATATTGGCAGCGTGATAGGCACCAAGACTGGCTCCGCAGACTGCCACAGGATGAGAGTTGCATTCGCGTCGCGCGAGATCGAACACGTCGCGCACGATTACATTTTCATACGCATTATGTGTGCGCATCCGATCGGCTGGATGGATCGATTTATTGTAAAAACTTTCCAAGTCGATGGCGTCCGGGCAGTAGACCGTCACTCTGCCCGCCTCGACATAGCCGCTCATAGAGCCGACCAGGCCAAAATCCTTGTTTTGATAATAACGTCCAAACGAGGTCGGGAAGAGAATTAGTGGCAGCCCGCCACCGTTTCCGAACACAAGCATTTCAAATTCGCGGTTCAACCACGGCGTGTACCATTTAATGTAACGTTCGTTCATTGAAATAGCCCGTCCATCTTGGTTGCGGGAGGGCCAAATCGCAAGCTCGCCAAAAGACGAATCCGCCCTATCGGTGGAGTTGAGGGGCTTGCGCTACGTTTGATCTTCGGCGAAGCGTCTCGTTTTTCGATGCCCAAGCATACGCTTACTGGAAACATTAAACGGCACCCCGGATTTCCGTCGAAGATTCTCGGAAACCGACGCGACGTCCTGGTTTATTTGCCGCGCGGCTACCGGCTGCTCTCCCGACGGCGTTACCCAGTGCTCTATTTACACGACGGCCAAAACGTTTTCGATGCGGCGACGTCATTTTCAGGCGTGGAATGGGGCGTTGACGAAACAGCTGAACGCTTGATCAAAGAGGACCTAGTCGAACCGCTCATCGTTGTGGCAGTTGCGAACACGGGCGAGGAACGGATTCACGAGTACGCTCCCACGCGGGGAGTGATCGATGCCAAGGCGAAACGCAAGAAGCGCAGCAAAGGTCTGGCTCGAAAATATGGGCAGTTTCTGATGGACGAACTCAAACCTTACATCGACCGAAAATATCGGACCAAGCCGCGTGCCGAATTCACCGGGTTAGGCGGTTCCTCTCTGGGCGGTCTCGTTACCCTTGCGATTGGAATTTTGTACCCTCACGCGTTCCGCCGACTCATGGTGATGTCGCCATCAATTTGGTGGGATGATTTCGCAATTTATCGACTCGTCGATTCGATCGAGCAGAAGCCACCATTGAAAATCTGGCTCGACAGCGGCACAGCCGAACCGGGTTGGGAACAAGCACGCGAATTACTCAATCGTCTTGTTGAGAAAGGCTGGAAACTCCAGAAGGATCTTCAATACATGGAAGCTCAGTCCGGCGATCACAGCGAAGCGGCCTGGGCCGCGCGCGTCGAACCCGCGCTGCGGTTTTTGTTTCCGCCAGGGAAATAAAATCCCGGCATCAAGAAACGTCATTCTGAGCGCAGCGAAGAATCTCGGATTTTTTTTGATTGGCCGTAACAGAAAGCGACAATCAGAGATGTTTCGCTTCGCTCAACATGACAGGCGAAGGAGCGGATGGCGCCGATCGTTACATCACCTTCCTACCGGCGGAACTGGCGGCGGATTCGGCGGCAATGGCTCAGGAGGCGGCTTGGGAGTTGGTGGAGTCGGTTTCGGTGGTGACGGAGTCTCTGGCATTGGCATCCCTCTAGAGAATCGTCTTTACTGCAGCCACTTGCCGTAAATTTGATAAACGCGAACGAAGCCGCCGATGAAATCCCAATCTTTTTGATATGCGAAAGCACGGTCGCGGGAGGACCAGCTGAGCTCACGCGGTGATTCCGGATGATTGGGGTCGTAAACGAGATAGTGATCAATTCCGTCATTCAGAGAGGCTGATTTTCGTTTGTAGACCAAGACCGCGTGATTGATGCTGAGACGAGGATAGGTTGTGAGAAAACCGACAAATAACTCGCCGCGCGCCAAAGCTGCATCGAGGTTGGCTTGGGTTTCCTTGTGGTAATTAGAGTCGTGCTCGAAAAGCATCCGGAAATTCCCGAACCGAAAGTAAGTCGGCCAGCCAAGGCCGATATTTCTTCGCAGAACTTCGCGGCGCGCATCGCTCATTGCGCGCAAGTTAGCGTAGCCCGGGAAGACGACGCGCTGATTTGTCGGCAACGGCTTTTCCCAAGCCGCCCGGTGGGTGACATTTCGAATGCGAGCGGCCAACGCGTTGTCGTCCAACGGAGGGGCGTGCGGATCGAAGCGAGCGAACTTGTGAAACTGCATCGTCGTACGGCATAGGACAAAACAGCGGCGAGTGTACCTTTTCGGCTCTCCCTTCTCTCTTTGCCGCCGCAAAGAGGGATGACCTTCGCGATACTCGAAGACGGTTGCGTTGGCAAAGCCGACCGTATCGCGGCCGAAGCGAAAATCGGACGCTGCCGCGCTGCTTCGTAGAAGGACGAGAGCTAGGAAAGCGCCGAGCTGCCAAAAACCTGCCGCTGTACGCGAATTACCGGGAATCATATCAAGAACGCGTCCATCGTTTTCACTGCAACGGCTTGTCGTAAGCCTGGTAAACCCGAACGAATCCACCGATGAAGTCTATGTCTTTCTGATAAGCAAAGGCACATTCGCGAGGCGACCATGTTAGCTCACGCGGCGCTTCGGCATGGTTTGGATCATAAACCAAATAATGTTCGAGTTCGTCTCCGGGGCGACTTTTTTTCCGGCCATAAATGAGCACCGCGTGGTTTATACTCATTTTTGGATAAGTGGTAAGAAAAGCCACGAACGTGTCACCACGCGCGAGGGAGGCATCGAGGTTCTGGTGCGTTTTCTCCTGATATCCTTTACTGTCCAGGAAGACCATGCGGATATTGCTCGGCCGAAAATAACTCATGAAGCCGCTGCCGATATTGTTCTCGAAGACTTGAGTGTGGGATTTGCTTATCTCACGTAGATTCGGGTAGCTTGGGAAGACGATTCGCTGATTTTCCGGCAATACTTCGAGCCAAGGCTTCCGGCGCGCGACAGCACGAATGCGCCGTGCGAGTTCCTGATCGTTTAATGGAACGCCGTGTGTATTGAAACGGGCGAATTTGCGGAACTGCATCGCCGTGCGGGTCATGACGAAGCAGCGGCGAGTATAGCTATTGGCAGGATCACTCACTTCCGACTTCGGTCGGAAAAACGAAATCCCGTCGTGGTATTTCAGCACGGTGGCGTTTTGAAACGCGAAGGTGTCGCGATCGAAACGGAACTCTACGGCCGCCGCGCTGCCCCGCGGTAAGGCGACAGCAGCAAGCGCACTGAGCCAAACACCCGCTAATTTACCCCAAGTCCCAAACATCAGAATTAAGAGCGAGGCGAGGCGGTGACGGTTTTGCTTTCGGAAAAGATACCCAGGCGGCGAAACTTTCGATATCGTTTTTCCAGCAGTTCGTCGGCTGGAATTTTAGAAATCTCCTCCAGCGCCCGGCGCAGTGCCGCGCCAAGATTGACCGCAACAGAATCATAGTCTCGATGCGCGCCGCCTACCGGTTCAGAAATGATTTGGTCCACTACCTCCAGTTTCAACAAATCCTGCGCGGTCAATTTGAGCGCCTCGGCTGCTTCAGCGGCGTGCCGGCGGTCTCTCCACAAAATCGCGGAACAGGCTTCGGGGCTGATCACGGAATAATACGCGTTTTCCAGAATCATTACATGGTCCGCCACGCCAATCCCCAGCGCGCCCCCTGAGCCACCCTCGCCAATGACCGCGGCAACGATTGGCACGCGAAGCCTCATCATTTCGAAGAGATTTACTGCAATTGCTTCTGAAATATGACGTTCCTCGGATCCGATCCCGGGAAAAGCGCCTGGCGTGTCGATCAATGAAATGACCGGCACGCGAAATTTTTCAGCAAGTCGCATTAATCGCAGCGCTTTGCGATAACCTTCAGGATGGGCGCAACCGAAATTGCGCATCACATTTTCTTTTGTGTTGCGGCCCTTTTGATGGGTGATGATGACACAACGTTGCGTGCCAAGTGTGGCCAGGCCGCAAGGCATGGCTCGATCGTCGGCAAAGCGGCGATCTCCATGCAGCTCAATCCAATTCGTAAAGCACCGTTCGATGTAGTCCATGGCGAAGGGCCGCTGCGTGTGCCGCGCGATTTGCACCCGCTGCCACGCAGTGAGCTTGCCATAAATTTCCCGTCGTGTTTCACGAAGTTTTCCCTCAAGGGCCTTAACAGCGGAATCAAGGTCGACATCGTGCGCGTTGGAGTGATTCTTTAAGTCCTGTAAACGCCGTTCCAGTTCGAAGATCGGTTTTTCAAAATCGAGCGGTTGCCAATCCATGGGGAAAGTTAAAAAGTGAAAGGTTAGAAAGGTTACAAGGTCAAGCAACTCGTGCCAGCGTGTTCGTCCCCATCCGTTTTAACCTTGTGACTCAGTCCGTAATCGTGACAGCCATGCCGTTCTTTACAAGGCTGCTGAGTTCCTCAAGGTCCGAAGCCGCGAGGCCAAGACCCACCGGCGGCGGCGGCTGATCAAGATTCGGATGCGCAGAATCGGGTACCGAATACAAAGTATAACCCGCCGCGCCGGCCAGCCGAACCCATCGCGTGCTGCTGAGGTACTCCTTGCTGCCGACGCCGACGCGTTTTCCGTCTTTCCAAGCCATGGTTTCGGCCACTTTTGCCGAGATTTTGGCCGGCTGTTTGCCCGGTAACTTTGCTTCGCGAACATGATATTGCTTAAAAAATGCGCCGTGATTCAGGAGCACAACCGAGTTCGCCTTCCGTTGAATAACCATGGAGAAATCGGGGTGTGAGATGAGCAAATGATCGCCAATGCGTAGCATGGTGCCGCTCATGTTGTTCATGCGCATGATCAACTCGGGAGTCGTCTTCAATTTCCGCGCAATCTTGGCTAGCACGTCTCCGGATTTCACAAGGTATTCTGTTTTTTCTGGAGACGGATAACGCGATAGGAGAATGGCAACATTTGTTTCCCCGAGGAGATCCTTCGCTTCATCGAGATGTTTCCCGGTGGGATATTTTTGGATAAATCCGATAAGCGCATCGCGAGTTTCAGTCAGTTTTCCTTCCTGTCGTAGTTGGGTCGCCGCCTGAAACTCCGGAAGACTAATATCTGGCACCGGCGCTGGCGTAACTTCCCCACGCTGCTCTTTTTTTACTGCGATATCTTCTTTTATAAAGGTGTTGTAACCAAACCAGGCCGCACCGCCGAAAATAACCAACGCAAGCAACAAGACGAAAAGCCACTTCATGGCTGGTAAAATGCCGTCGAAACTTCGAGCGGAATGCGACAGTCGGGCCGAACCAGAAGACGCCAAGGCAACCCAGGATTCATCACAAGAAGAATCGTTTGCGAGGAATCAATCGCCGCCACTGAAATCGGTTCTGCCTACGAGGCACCGGTCCCAGATTCACTCCCTGGAAAGAAGCGATGCCAGAGGCGTCCAATCGTGCGCTCTTCCCGATTGCTCCAGGTAAAATGGCAATCCTGGCAATAAAACTCCTTGGGAATGATTTTGATCGCGCAAAGCAGGCCAACCAGCGCAGGAGTCATGAATTTTCGAGTCATCTGTGGATATTCAATATTCGAAGAGCTGCATTGCGGGCAACGGACAAGGGCCGCGGAGATATCGGGATCCGTCGCCTCCCACTCGACCATCATGTTTTGGGCCTTTTCGAAATCGGTGTCTTCCACCATTACTTTCGCATTCGCCAGCGGGCGCGACATGAAGCCAACCTGCTGCAACGGCGCCTCGTTGTGAACATCGACCCGTAACCCTGCATCGTGGAAGCGCCGTTTTAGTTGCCTCGCCTTGGCCGGATCATTGAACGTGGCAATTGTCACCATAAATCTTGTCGCATTCGCGGCACCGTGTGATCAAACATCAACTAATGGCCAAGTGCAAGATTTGGTGTCAGGTACCCGGAGGAAACCATTTGTAGAGCATTAAATACACAAGCACGCCTGTGGCTGACACATAGAGCCAGATCGGGACCGTCCAACGCGCGATTCGCTTGTGGCGATCCCAGCGGCGACGAAACACCTGGATCAGGGTAATAACCACCAGAGGCAGCGTCACAAAAGCAAGCAGGACATGCGTAGCCAGCATCGGAAAATAAATAGCGGCAATCCATCCGGTGTATCCCGAAGATTTTTCGCCGACGTTCGCGTGATAAATGATGTAGCCCGTTAGAAAACAAGCCGAGGAAACCACGGCCGTGATCATGCACGCCATGTGGCGGCGCCACGCGCCACGCCGGATGAAGTACCAGCCCATTGAAATGAAGACTGTGCTGAACAAATTAAACGACGCGTTAAGAGCAGGGAGATCGGAGATTGAAATCACGTTGAAGCGTTGAACTGTTAGAACGCTACATTGACCCATCGCTTCGACGCAACGACTTAACGACTGCCAAGACTATGCCGCCCGTCCTCGAAGCCCCGCAGCTTCGGCCGCCTCGACAGCGTCGAAAACCAACTTGGACACATCGAATCGTCGTGACCTTCATGCGCCTCGTGATTCTTGGCGTAATTCTTGGGGTTGGCGGCGGAGGATATTACCTCGCCAAGAGAGGCTTTGGCCGTCAATGGCGCGACCGGGTAGTGGAGGAATTGCGCAAGCACGGAGTCGAAGCCAACATCGGGCGCCTGACGCTGGATCCGTTTCGCGGTCTCATCGCAAAAAATGTACGGATTTTTGATTACAAGAATCACGAGAACATTCTGGCTCTGATTAGCGAGGTCTCGCTCGATATCAATTACGCGGCGCTCATCCATCATGAGCCATTTCTCAACGCACTCGACGTGCGGGATGCGCAAATTA
Source organism: Verrucomicrobiota bacterium (assembly GCA_003221195.1). Classification (GTDB taxonomy): domain Bacteria; phylum Verrucomicrobiota; class Verrucomicrobiia; order Chthoniobacterales; family UBA10450; genus Udaeobacter. The sequence continues at coordinate 23,049 of QHQO01000047.1, read as the reverse complement.
TTCTTCCATTCAAGACGGCGGATGAAAAAGGCGACAGAGCTGCGCTGACCAATTTGCGCGCCCATGTTTATTTTCCGCCAGAACAAATTTACGTCAGTCAGGCGGAGGGGATCTTTTGCGGGATTCGAATTTCGGCCACTGGACAGCTAATCAAGCGCGAGAATTATCAACCGTCGGCTGCGCTTTCAGCCGAAGAATGGCAAAGCCGATTGTTGATTGCGCAACGCGCGGTGAACGAACTGCAAAAGTTCAGGTTTCCCGCTACGCGTCCCTCACTACAGATAAAATTTAGCGGGGACGTCGCTGAGCTCGAGAAGGCACATGTCGAGGCAACCCTTCGAGGCGATCGACTGCAACGGGGCAACTACGAAATGAGAGACCTCTCCGCAGTTGCAGAATGGAACAATCAACAGCTGACCATCGCTCATTGCGAATGGAGCGATGACATGGGCAGTTTTGCCGGGCGCGTGAATTGGAATGTGCAAGGCAGCAGCGCGAGTTTCCAAACCCGCAGCAGTCTGGATTTGAAAGCTTTTCTCGATGCGTTCGGACTGGGCGAGCCATTTGTCAGCGTTGAATTTCAAGCGCCGCCCGCGGTCGAGATTTCCGGCTCCGTAAAATTTGGATCAGATCGCTTCAAGCCAACTATTATCGGACACGTTGCTTTTGGACAGTTCACGTACAAGAAAGTTCCGTTTTCCGATCTCACAGCTGATTTTTCGTGGGACGGCGAGCGCACATTGATCAGAGACCTGCGTCTGCGACATCAGACGGGCCAGGTCCGGGCTGACCTTTTTGAAGCACCCGCGGATTTTCGCTTGAACATCGTGAGCACAATAGTCCCGGAGCCGCTACGTACGATCGCTCCCCCGGAACTGAATGAATTTCTACGGCAGTGGGAATGGCAACGTCCACCTGTCATTCGCCTCTCGATCCGGGGCCAGGACCACAATCCCGGAACCTGGAAAGGGGATGGGACCCTCATTTTGGGTCGAACCCGGTTCCGCGGCACATGGATGAACAGTGCAGATACTAAAATCCATTTCGCCGACGGTGCGCTTGCCTGTGAGGATTTACACGTCGCGCGCAATGAAGGCACTGGAACGGGCAGTTTCATCTACGACTTTAAAAAACACGAGGTGCGCATCTCAAATATTAAAAGTTCATTGAATCCTGCCGAGGTCATTTTCTGGATTGATCCAAAAGTTTCGAACACAGTGGCGCCATATAAATTTCGGCGGCCGCCCTCCGTCACTGCGAACGGTTTGTATCAATTTCGCGGCGGCAAGAATACGCGTCTGGAGATCAAAGTAGAGGGCGCGAACGGAATGGATTATGTCTTTCTTGGGAAAACATTGCCCTTTGATCGGATCTCCGCGCGACTGCTATTCACCAACGACCGATTGCAAATCATCGATCTCCGTGGCGCGCTTCTCGCGGGCACATTGCGCGGAAACGCCGACATTTCACTGGCGAGAAATGATCCGCGTTACCGGGCAAATATTTCGGTAAGCCAGATCAATTTCCCGCTGCTGACTAACTTGTACTACAACTACAAGACAGCGCTCGGCCTGTTAAGCGGCACGTACGATTTTACCGGGCTGGGCAGCGATCCGCGCACCATGCGGGGCCGCGGAAAAGTCGAAGTCACCAACGGCGATGTCTTCGCCATACCTATTTTCGGGCCGCTCTCAGGAATTCTGAACCGGATTCTTCCCGGCAGCGGATACAGCATCGCGCACAAAGCGAGTGCAGACTTCAAGATCGATGAGGGAACCATTCATACCGACGATTTCGACGCAGACGGCACCCTCTTTAGCATGCTGGGTCATGGCGATGTCCATTTTCTCGATGATAAGCTCGATTTCAGTCTGCGGCTCAACATGAAGGGACCCGGCGTGCTGCTCACACCCGTGTATAAACTTTTGGAATACGCCGGCACCGGGAGCCTGAAGAAGCCTGATTGGCGCCCAGCCGTTTTGAAGACCCAATAGTGAAAAGAAACGAAACGGCGAAACGGAGAAGCGGCGAAACGGGGCCTTCGCCGATTCGCCCACTCGCCGAATCGCCGATTCATCCAATCCTCATTGGCGCGCACATGTCGATTGCCGGTGGCGTGAACATGGCGATTGGGCGCGCGCGCTCGATCGGCTGTACCGCCATGCAAATATTCGTGAAGAACAACATGCAGTGGTTCTCCCGTCCGCTTACCCGCGACGAAATCCGGACCTTCTTGGAACATCAGCAACGCAGCGAATTATTATCGATCTTCGCCCATGCCAATTATCTCATCAATCTCGCCGCTACGAACGGGCAGTTTCACGCAAATTCGATCCGTTCGCTGTCGGAAGAATTAGTTCGCGCCGATCAGCTGGAACTCCCATTCTTGGTGTTGCACCCCGGTGCGCACCTCGGTGCGGGTGAAGAAGCGGGACTCGAAAAAGTTGTGGAATCGATTGATTGCGTGTTTTCCGGTCTTCCGAAAATCAAAACACGGATCGCGCTCGAAACGACCGCTGGCCAGGGCTCATGCCTGGGGAACGAATTCGAGCACCTTGCGTACATTATCAGCCGCGTGTGTGAACCAGAGCGATTGTGTGTCTGCCTCGATACCGCGCATGTTTTCGCTTCCGGTTATGACATCGGCACCGAAGCCTCGGTTCGGAAGACATTCCGCGAATTCGGTCGCGTGGTTGGCTTGGATCGTCTCGTGGGAATCCATCTAAACGATTCCAAAACTGCCTGCGGTTCGCGGGTCGATCGACATGAACATATCGGCAGGGGCAGAATCGGGCTTCCCGCTTTCCGCTTCATCATGGGCGAGCGCCGGTTCCGCAAAATCCCGAAAGTGTTGGAAACGCCAAAGGGCAAAGACTTACGAGAAGATGTGATCAATCTAAAGACGTTGCGCCGATTGATGAGAACCGGTCGACGTGAAAGACTAATCAATTGATCAACCGAATCGTAAATGGGTAGCGATAGAACTCTCCCTGGCCGGCTTTCACTGATGCGATGATGACAAGTACCGTATTCAACACCCAGAGCGCGATCAAAATCGGAACGCCTATGAGCACGATGCAAAGAATCGCGGCGATGGCGTCATAGACCAGCATCGAGATTTGGAAATTGAGAGATTCTTTTCCGTAGGCGTCGATCTCGGGAGAATCGCCACGTTTCATGAGCCAAACGATAAGCGGTCCCAAGATGTGGCCCAGGAAATGAAAAAACAATCCGAGTAATGCGGCGGCGTGGCAGAGAACACACCACGTTCGGACATCGGATGAAGTTGATGGAGGTGTTTGATCCATATTATTCTTTCGTTGCGTATCACAACGACTCCCCCCTGGCCGACACGAGAGCAAGAAAAAAGATTGGACTACGCTGCTTTTGCCCGCTCGATGTGTGCGCCGAGTTCGCTCAATTTTTCATCGAGATGCTCGTATCCGCGGTCGATGTGGTAGACGCGGCTTACTTCGGTAATTCCGTCTGCCTTTAGTCCTGCAAGCACCAACGCAGCCGACGCGCGTAAGTCACTGGCCATCACCGGTGCCCCGAGAAGACAATCGACACCATCGATCACTGCAGTAGCTCCCTCCAATTGCACCTGCGCGCCCATGCGTTTTAGCTCCGCCACATGCATATAACGCTGCGGAAAAACGTTTTCGGTTACGCAACTGATGCCATTGCTAATGGAGAGTAGCGCACACATCTGGGCCTGCATATCAGTGGGGAAACCGGGATATGGCGCTGTTGTCAGCTCCAGCGCGCTCGCGGCGCCATTCGGAAAAATCGAAATCTCATGGTCGCCGATATCGATGTGATAGCCGCAACTCGCCAGCGCATCCGTGGTTGCGCGAACATGCTCCGGTTCGAGCCGCTTGACAGTGACTCCCTTTCCCGCAATTGCACCCGCCACCAGAAATGTTCCAGCCTCAATCCGGTCCGGGATTACCCTGTGTTCGGCTCCATGCAACGCAGGCACTCCTTCGATGATGATCCGGCGCGTTCCCGCGCCTTCGATCTTCGCGCCCATCTTGTTTAGGAACGTTGCCAGGTCCACCACCTCGGGCTCCTGGGCTGCTCCTTCAATAACGGTCACGCCATCGGCCAGTACGGCCGCCATCATCACGTTATCGGTGCCGAGGACAGTCGGACCGAATTTGCTCTGCATGTTGACGACTGCTCCGCTCAATTTCGGTGCAAAAACCTTGATATCGCCGCCCTCCACGCGTACCGCTGCGCCGAGCGCTTCGAAACCTTTGAGATGCAAGTCAATTGGCCGGTCGCCAATGACGCAACCACCGGGCAGAGCAACAGTCGCTTCCTTGCAACGGCCCAATGACGGCCCAAGCACGCAAACCGAAGCGCGCATTTTGCGGACGACATCGTAAGGCGCAACGGAGTGGGTCTTTTCTGCCGTGACGCTGACGGTTCCGCTGGCGCGTTCCACCTGCGCGCCCAGATGGGTTAAGATTTGCAGCATATAATGCGTGTCGCTCAGGTCTGGCACGCCGTGAACAATGCAAGGCTCCCGAGTGAGCAACGTCGCGGCCAGGATCGGCAGCGAAGAATTTTTTGAGCCGCTGACCTTGATAGAACCTGAAAGCGGATGACCGCCGTGAACGAGGATCTTATCCATACCTGGCAAAAAGGAATCGTGTCACGCCGTTATAATCGTTCTTCGAACAAATGTCGCGGTAATTTTTTTCCGCCAGAGCCGAAAGAAGCGCATCTCTCTGGCCGAGGCCTATTTCCAGAGCCAACGTTCCACCGGGCCCGAGTCGGGTTGGGGCTTGATTGATCAGCTCACGCACCAGCTCATCGCCCCGCGCACCGGCGAACAGCGCAATTTCCGGATCACGCAACACTTCGCGCGAAAGAGTTCGCCGGTCTTGCGTTGAGATGTAAGGAAGATTCGCAACAATTAGATCGAAAGGTCCCTCGGTGGTTTCGAGCAAACGACTCTTCAGAAACTGGACCCGGCCGCTCAAGTCCAGCCTGATAGCGTTTTCTTGCGCGAGCGCGAGCGCATCATCCGAAACGTCAACGGCGAAAATCCGTGCCTCAGGAAATTCCGCAGCGAGACTGAGCGCGATCACGCCGCTGCCAGTACCAACATCCACAATCTGGGATTTTGGATCTTGGATTTCGGATTTTAATAACTCGACGAGTTCTTCCGTCTCCGGCCGCGGAACCATGGCGCGTTTGTCACAAAGAAAAACGTGTCCGCAAAATTCTACCGTGCCGAGAAGATGCTGGAGAGGCTCGCCTTCGCTGCGACGTTTCACCAGGTCGCGCAATGGCCCGAGTTCTGTTTCAGTTAACTTCCGCTCGAAATCCAGATAAAGCTCTATTCGTTTCCGCCCAAGAACATGCGCCAACAAGTGTTCCGCATTCAGTCGCGGATTCTCAATGTCATGTTTTTTAAAAAACGCGGTCGTGGCTTGTAACACTTCCAGGACAGTCATACGCGTTCGGTGTCATTCCAAGCGAAGTCGAAGAATCTCTAAATGGCAGATCGAGCAGTGTTAATAAATTTCAAGCAAGTCAGGCGATCAAGCGCCAGCCGCCACCGCTGAGTCTTTCAAGCGTTCCGCTACATCCGCGGCTTGCAACGCGCTGATCAATTCGTCGAGATCGCCGTCCATCACGCGATCAAGATTATGAAGCGTCAGACCGGTGCGATGATCGGTGACGCGGTTCTGTGGAAAGTTGTAAGTGCGAATTTTTTCTTCTCGCCCACCAGTGCCGATCTGGCCGCGGCGCTGCGCGCTGTATTTTTCCGCTTCCTCGCGCTGCTTTCGCTCCAGCAAGCGAGCGCGCAAGATCGAGAGCGCTCGTTCCTTGTTCTTGATCTGACTGCGACCATCCTGACAACGCACGATTGTGCCTGTCGGAATATGCAACACTTGCACAGCCGAATCGGTTGTGTTCACGCCTTGCCCACCCGGACCGCCGGAGCGGGACACTTCAATTCGCAAATCTTCCGGTTTCAGTTCAAGATCTACATCTTCCGCCTTAGGCAACACCGCGACCGTCGCAGTCGATGTATGAATGCGACCCTGCGCCTCGGTCGCAGGTACGCGTTGCACCCGGTGAACGCCGCTTTCGTAACGCAGTTTTCGAAAAACTGATTCTCCCGAAACGCGGAAGATCGCTTCCTTGAATCCACCGAGCTCCGACGGACTCGATTCGAGGTCTTCGGTTTTTAGGCCGGCAGATTCCGCATAGCGATGGTACATCCGGTAAAGATCAGCCGCGAAAATGGCCGCTTCACTTCCGCCGGTTCCGGCTCGGATTTCCACGATCGCATCGCGGTCTTCATTTTCGTCCGGCGGCAGCAACGCAATCTGAACTTCGCGTTCGAAATCGGCCACTCGTTTTTCGAGGTCCGGAATCTCGTCATCAGCGATCGCGGCGATTTCAACATCGCCTGACATTGCCAGCTCCCGATTGTCGTCCAATTGCTTTCGCGCGGCTTCGAGCTCATCCCATTTCGCCAGCAGTTGTTTAATGCTCGCATGTTCGCGCATAATTTCCTTGGCGCGCTGACGATTGGAAAAAAGCGCCGGGTCGGTGATATCGCGCTCTAGTTGATCGAAGCGTTCGCGTTTGAATTGAATTAGGGAGTTAAGGTCCATATCTGTAACTCCGAAAGCATTCGGGGTTCGGTACAGCCGGGGCCGCCGCCCCAGCTACAGCTCAGCTAAGCTTTCTTTTCAGCCCGCGCGGCTTTGGTGCTGCCGTAACGCCTGGCAAATTTCTCGACGCGCCCGGCCGTATCCACGAACTTCTGCTCGCCGGTGAAAAAGGGGTGACAAGCAGCGCAAATACCGATCTTAATATCGCGGCGCGTGGAGCGTGTGTGGTACACCGCACCGCATGCGCACACCATATCGGTCTCGTAATACTCTGGATGAATACCGGTTTTCATCTTTGGAAAGGAGCGCGGAATCTACTCGCGCAACGAGCTCTGCGCAAGCGATGAAATCCTCCGATCCATTGCTGCAAAGCTGGGAGAAAACGCTCGCGCGAAAGCGGGATACGCCAGCTATTTTTGCGACGAGCGGCGAAGTGCTCCGAACATTCGGCGACGTTGAACAACGCGCTCGCGACTTGATGCGAAGCACCGATGTTTTCCACGAAGGCAGCGTTCTCGCTGTCCAGATCGGCAACCATGAAGATTGGCCATCGATTTTGATCGGTTGCTTGCGCAGGCATTTGGTTGTTCTCCCTCTGGAACAGTCGATGAGCGAGCGTCAGCGCGGCGAAGCCTTAGAAATTTGCAAGGTTAAGGCTGTAGTGTCCGCTGTTCCCACCGGAGGCTCACCAGAGATCATTCGACTTGAGATAGCCGACTGCACACCAGATTGGCACGGGCATCCGCCAAATCTCCTGAAGCTTACCTCTGGCACAACAGCCACGCCCCGCGCAATCCGCTTTCGCAGCAAGCAGCTACTGGCCGATTGCAATCAGATTTGCGACACGATGGGGATTTCCGATATTGATCTGAATTTCGGCGTCGTCCCAGTCTCGCACTCCTACGGTTTCAGCAATCTTCTGACGCCGCTGATTGCCCGCGGTGTGCCTATGTTCATTAGTCGTGACAGAACACCGCGCGCCATCCTCGGGGATCTTGCCCGCAGCAACGCGACAGTTTTCCCAGGGATGCCCGTCTTCTATCAGGCATTTTGTGAAATGGAACATGTTCCCAAGCTGCCAAAGCTTAGGCTCTGTATTTCAGCCGGCGCCCCTCTGCCGCTCGCAACCGCGAAGGGATTTCAGAAAAAGTTTAATCTGCCAATCCACTCATTTTACGGTGCGTCCGAATGTGGCGGGATTTGCTACGATCTCCAGGCAGCAGACCGGGACGAAGGGTTCGTTGGCGAAGCGATGAATGGCGTCAATCTCGAACTCGTAGATCCACAGGGGTCAGCGAGTCAGATTCACGTGCGCAGCGGCGCTGTAGGCGATGGCTATTTCCCAGAGGCAGATGAAGAAAAATTGGGCAATGGAATTTTTGTTCCCGACGACTTGATGATCCGTGCCGGTTCCGGGTTCAAAATCGTCGGTAGGATCTCCGACGTAATCAACGTTGCAGGCAAAAAGGTGAACCCCGCAGAAGTGGAAGCACATTTGCTGCGCTTTCCCGGCGTGCGACGGGCAGTCGCCTTCGGTCGAGAATCGGTGTTACGCAATGAAGAAGTAGCCGCCTGCGTGGTGGCTGCGCCAGACGTAAGCGAGACCGATCTCCTGCAGTTTTGCCGTGGCACGCTAAGCAGCTGGCAGGTGCCGAAGCGGATCTTCATCGTGGACGCAATCCCTGCGAATGAGCGAGGAAAAATCAGCCGGCGCGGGCTCTCGCAACGGTTCTCAACGAGGCGCAAGACGCCACCATTGCCATGATTGGGTCCTTGATAAAGCCTTTACATGGGATTTGCTTAGAACGAGAGGTGTATTATGCGGAAATCATCCGGCGAACCCAAATCAATAGAAGCTGAAATCGAGTCTTCGAATAGCGAAGAGCGAGACCAAACGGACGATTCAGACGTCCCGCAAGCGGATACCCCGGCACAAGACGCTGCTACCGATGCGGAACCTGCCCAGTCCGAGGATTGGTGGAGCATGTCGCAACAAACTGCCGATTGGGCAGAACCCGCCCCGGTCGATCCGACCGAAGACGTTAGCACTACAAACGAGCCCCGCACCGCCGATGTTTATTTCTGCGGTCACACGACGTTCTTTCCATTAAACCGCGCCCTGCAAGCGATCTCAAAGGAAAAGCTCACAGGCTTGCTGCGATCATTTTGGGAGCAGGAACCAATCGACCTTTTGGCGCGTGATGGCGAGATCATCTTTGTTACTACCAGGGATCCGGAGCTTTATTGCCCCGAGACGCCAGCGCTTCTTAGCGATCTCGATGTCGTTGTGCTGGCCAGGGCGCGCGATCAACAGAGAGAGACTGGAACACCGTTCTTTCTTACCCTTGCCCGCGAGGAATCGATGGGCCGCGAGGCAGCAATGGAACAAATGCAGCAATTTGGCCAAAAGCTTTTCTCGCAACTTTGGATGGCGCCCAAGGTATGGATCATGTTTGAAAAGAAGGCCAATCTGTTAGCGGATGCTGCGGATGTGCCCGGGGAGCCGAACGTTCGCGACTGGGCCTTGGATACGTTGCGCCTTGTTGAGCATATCGACGAGACGGCCCATTTCGAACCAGCGTCGATTCCGGCTTATACAAGAGACGGCTTCGAGCGTGTCCAAAAGTTGAAGTTGACTCCCGATGAAGCGCAGTTCGCGTCGCAATTCAATGGCGCTCGCTCGGTGCAGCAGATTGCGAAGAATCTACGACTCGATTTGAAATCTGCGCGACAGATGCTCTTCCGCTTTGTCGCTCTTGAGATAGTGGAATGCTGGCCAGCCAGCACGGCGGCCAAACCAGAACAGCAGAGCATCTTCCAGCGTTTTGGGCGGACGGCGCGACGCGACCGCTAATACTCCCGAACGCGCCGGGGGCCATGAAGAGAAAAGTTCTGGTCGTCGACGTCGGCGGCACATACGTAAAACTGCTGAGGTCCTCTCGCGATGAGCGTGAATTTCCTTCCGGCCCGCGACTCAAACCACAACAACTAGTTGCCAAACTCAAAGAAACCGCGCGGGGATGGAAGTTCGACTACGCCTCCATCGGTTTCCCGGCGCCGGTGCGCAGGGGACGAATCGCCAAAGACCCGAAGCATTTGGCCAAGGGATGGGTTGGTTTCAATTTTGCCAGAGCACTGGGCATCCCCGTGCGTGTTGTCAACGATGCTGCCCTGCAGGCGCTCGGCAGTTACCGCGGTGGACGCATGCTCTTTCTGGGGCTCGGGACCGGCCTGGGGTCCGCGTTGGTGTGGGACAAAACTTTGATACCGCTTGAGCTAGGCGACTTACCATATCGCCATGGGCACATCATTGAAGATTACCTTGGTATTCGAGGCCTGGCGCTCTTGGGCGAAAAAAAATGGAAGCGCGAAGTAGCTTACGCGGTCGGTCAGTTAAGAAAATCTTTCATTGCCGATTACGTCGTTCTTGGTGGCGGTCTCGTGCACCGTTTGAGTCGCTTGCCGGCAGGAACAGAACGCGGACAAAATGAGAATGCGTTTCTAGGCGGAATCCGTCTATGGGAAACCAAGAAACATTCCCGCGAGCTAAAATGGCTTGTGCTGTGATGATTTTTCAACACCGAACACTCAACGTCCAGCACCCAACATCGAATCTAGCGATCCCCTGAATTGAACATTCGGCGTTGAGAATTGGGCGTTGATTACCGAGTTCAAATGCCAGGGAGGGGACTCGAACCCCTAAGGATTTCTCCACCAGATCCTAAGTCTGGCGCGTCTGCCAATTTCGCCACCCTGGCAATCCGATTCCGGAGTGTAAATTCCCAATTAGCGATTGCAAATGACGGCGGCTCCCGGCGTGGGTTGATAATCGCGGATGAAGCGCCGGATGGCGCAGGCCTGGCTCAGGTGGAAGACGTGGCCGGGCTAGCAGGCTTCGCCGCAACAGGGGCAGGAGCCTTCTTTTTCGCAGCAGCTTCAGCTGCAGCCGTCAGTTTTGCATCGACTTCAGCCGCATCGGTTGGCGAGATGCGACGATAATAGTCGTTAGACTTCGCCAGATCGTCTTTTCGCATCAGCAGCGCGTCGAAACGTTCCCTGCGGCTGAGCTCGAATTCCTTGTCCATCTTGATCGCTTCGAACGGGCAAACCTCGACGCAAATCTGGCAGCTCATGCAAACGGAGATATCAATGTCGAAGACTTTTGGGTAAAATTGTGGTTTGCCCATGTAATCGGGCTTCTTGTCTTCGCTCTTAATGATGTAAATGCATTGCGGTGGGCATTCCTTCTCACAAATCTTACATGCGACACAACGCAAGCCTGCGTTCGGATCCTTGCCGTCATAAACGAGAAACGGAAAATTCCGGTAATTCTCCGGAAGAGGATTTCGCTCTTCCGGATACTGGACGGTAATCAGCCGCTCCTTGTCAAAATAACTCCCGACGAAGTTATGCGCGGTAACCGCCATTCCTTTGAGTATGCCTTTGCCGATCATTTGGAATCGTTAGATTAAATTTCAACCCTCCCGGATAATAGCGCAAACTCGGCCTCAAATTGGATTCCCGTACTTTCTTGGCGCAAGGCGCCTGCGGAGTTGAAGGAAAGGTCGTTCCACCGCGAAGAAGAGAATCGTCGCCGCGGCGTACACGCATACCTTGACTCCAATGAGCGCGGGTGCCGACACGGGATTTATGTTATGAGTTGCGCAGAATGCGCCTGCCGCATGGATGACGAATTTCTGAATCAAATAGGCGCTGTATGCGATGCTGGCAAGGAAGGCTGCTCCGGGAATTGCGATCCGCCGAAGCGACAGTCGTGGACTTACAGCGCAAATGAGCAACGCCGCCATCCCAACTGCAACCAATGGAAATTGCCAGACGCAGGCAGCAATTGTGAGGTGTTCGCCTTCGCCCAACCAAAGCGCGTAACTGATCAGCCCGAGCGCGGGCAACCAGATCCACGGCGCAAGGTTTGTGAGGCCTTGCCACCAGCTTGGTCTGAATTTTTCGATCGCGGCAAGAGCAACACCAAGCACAAGAGGATCGAGCCGCGTCCAGGTTGGATAATAAATCCAGGCCTGAAAACCGCGAAAGGAAACTCCCATCTCGGTGAGATTCTGAAACGCAAGGATCGTGCGAAGCGCGATTCCGCTCAAAATGATGATGCAGGCAATGGTCACGGACGCGCGCGGGCGGGGATATAGGACAAGTAAGAGCAAAGGAAGCACGAGGTAAAATTGGTCTTCAACCGCGAGCGACCATGCGTGTGAAAATGCCGTGCCGCCATGAAGTGCGATGTTTTGCACCAGACAACAGAAATTTCCAGAGCGGCTGCGACATTTCGGGATATTCACGCCACGACGGCAATAGAAAATAGATCGCTAACACGACGAAATATGCTGGCATAATTCGCAAGACGCGCCGGGCAAAGAAAGTTCCAAAATTGAGGCGTTGACCGCGCATGAGAGGCGCGAGCAATTGGCCGCCAATCAGATAACCGCTGAGCAAGAAGAAAAGATCGACACCGATCCAGCCAAAACGATGCACACGACCAGTCAGCGGAAAACCCATGATGCCGGCGTGATAAATGACCACTACCACAATTGCGAGCGCGCGGAGAAGATCGAGACCCGGGTGACGTTGGCGATCCGTGAAGCGGGGGTCGACTCCGAGCTGCCGGAGAGGCGTCTCTGCCTGGGTCGTGAGCTTATGAATGCCAGAGTCTAGCAGGCCTTCGCGAAAGCAAAAACCAGAGCGCGTTGTGGTGCGTTCGGCCAATCGGCTTCCTAGTCAGCGTGGACGTGTCGTCACAGAGCGCCACCGCGATCGATCAGAGTTATGCCTTCACTGACCCGTTAAATTGTCAACGATCCACTTCTCCCATCACAATATCGACGCTGCCGAGAATTACCATTACATCGGCCACGGTGTGGCCGAGGCAGAGGTCTTCAAGCACGGTCAGATTGATGAAACTCGGTGGGCGCACCCGGTAGCGGTACGGGTTTGGTCCACCGTCACTGATCAAGTAGAAGCCGAGCTCGCCTTTGGGCCCTTCGATGCGGCCATAAGCTTCGCCGATCGGCGGACGAAAAGCCCGGATTTTCACCTTCGGGTTGATGATCGGTCCCGGAGGAATTTGTTCGAATGCCTGCTTCAAAATCACGACGCTCTCGTGCATTTCCAAAATGCGCATCATCAGTCGATCGTAGGTGTCACCGTGTTCGCCTAATGGAATCCGGAACTTGAAGCGCGGATAGAATCCATAACCGTCCACTTTTCGCACATCATAATTCACGCCACATGCGCGAAGCATGGGGCCGGTGATACCCGCGCTAACCGCAAGCTCCGATGAAAGTTTGCCGACGTTCTGCGTACGGGCGATCACCACTTCATTGCCGACGATCAATTGTTCCAGCTCGTCAACGAAACGCGGAAAAATATCGGCAATTTTCTTCGCACGCGCGAGCCACTCGGGACTGGCATCGACCCGGCAGCCGCCAAAGCGCATGTAGTCGCACATCATCCGGGAACCGGAAAGAGATTCGAACAGATCGAGAATTTTCTCGCGGTCACGGAACGCGTACATGAGCGGCGTTCCCCATGCGCCCATGTCGTTTAGCAAAAATCCCAGCAGCGACACGTGATTTTGAAGCCGCGTCAGCTCCGCAAGAATGACGCGAAGATATTCAGCGCGCTCGGGAACTTCGATGCCTGCCAGTTTTTCCACGCTGAGCGCATAGGCCCAGTTATTGGTCATCGAACAGAAATAATCGAGCCGGTCGGTATACGGCATCGAGCCGAGATAGCTCGCGTTCTCCCCAATTTTTTCGTGATTGCGATGCAGATATCCGAAGACCGGCTTGAGCTTGCGCACGATCTCGCCTTCCAGCGCGACGTTCATACGGAAAACGCCGTGCGTGGACGGATGCTGCGGCCCCATCGAAACTTCGAGTAGCTCGCCTTCAAGTCGCGAACCCATGCTGACCGGCGGTCGCTCCATCGCTTCGAGTGTTTGAACGGTCGCAGTCATTTCAAATTGTCATCCTGAGCCGCGAAGACGACGACGGATCTCTGATTTGTTGCCGATATCTTGGAATTTGGAGATCGCCAGAGATGTTTCGCGGAGCTTGTCCTGAGCGAAGTCGAAGGGCTCAACATGAAGGCTCAGGACGGTTTCAATTCCTCTTCCGCCGGTCGCGAAGTGTAATGTCCCTTCGCTTTCTCCAGCACATCGTCGTGCGGTGTCGGTTCGTATTCGTAATCATTCGGTTCCCGATAATCTTTGCGCATCGGATGATCCTCGAACTCGTCCCACATCAAGATCCGGCGCAAATCGGGATGGCCGTCGAATCGGACTCCGTAGAGATCGAAAATCTCGCGCTCCTGAAATTCTGCGCTCCGCCAGACCGGCGTGAGCGAGGGTAGACAAGCATTCTCTGCGCGGTCTGCCGTCCGCATTCGAATAATGACCGGTCCATGTTTGTGGGCCATCGAGTAAAGGTGATAAACAGCTTCGAGGTAGCCGGGGAGTTTTTCCTCGGTCGTTTCAACGACTTCTTTTTCTTCTCCATCGACGACTTTTTTCACCTTCACCGTTTTTTTTACGCTGCGATCTAGCCAATCGATACCGGTGACGTTTGAGCAATAATCCAGACGCAGCGCAGGATCATCACACAGAAACCTCGCCACATCGCGAGCATGTTCATTGTCGATCACGAGCGAAGGTTGATTCGCCGGGCTCGGATTCGGCACAATATCGATCTTGGCGCCGGGAACGGCTGCTTTGATTCGCGCTTTGATTTGCTCCAAACCTTCCATTCGTTAGGCGCGTTCGATCGCCGGCGGGCGAAACACGTTTGGATTCGCCGGTGGCTCGAGATCGTGCTTACCGAATTCGGGCACGGGAAACTCGCTCGGCTCTTCTGGCTCGAGATGAGCCGCCTTGTTCGCGCCGCTCAACTTTTGCTCGTCAATCTTGCTCTGTAACTCCATGAATGCGTGCAAAAGCGCTTCGGGACGCGGCGGACAACCGGGAATATAAACATCTACCGGAATGTAACGGTCGATTCCTTTGAGGACGTTGTAGCCTTGCTTAAATGGGCCGCCGGAAATGGCGCACGCACCCATCGCAATCACGTATTTTGGATCGGCCATTTGATTGTACAGGCGCACGATTTGTGGCGCCATTTTTTTGGTCACCGTGCCTGCGACAATCATCAGGTCCGCCTGACGCGGCGATGGGCGGAAAACCTCGCCGCCAAAACGCGCGATATCATACCGCGACGCCGCTGTCGCGATCATCTCTATCGCGCAACAAGCGAGTCCGAATTGGAGCGGCCAAATCGAGTTTTTGCGCCCCCAGTTGTAAAGCTCCTGCACCGAAGTCACCCAGACCCCTTGTTGCTGCAGTTTGCTACGCAAGCCTTCGTCGATTCCTTCGCTCATTTCTCCACTCTAACGCCTTGATGCTTCAAACGCTTTATCGTTCCCATTGCAAACATCCCTTACTCCAAGCCCAAATGAGCCCTTCAATCAGGAGCAACAGAAAAACCAATATCGCGATGAATGCGCCAACAGGCAAACCGGTGAAAGCCACTGCGAATGGCACTAGAAAGATCGCTTCCACATCAAATATAAGGAAGATGATCGCGTATAAATAGTACTGTGAGCGAAACTGGATTTGCGCTTCGCCGAGCGATTCGACGCCGCATTCGTAAATTGCATTTTTTTGTGGGCCTGGTTTTGGAGGTTGAAAAACTCGCCGCCATAGCCAGGCCAGGGCAAGCGGAATCAATGGAAAAACCAACGCTACGCCAATGAAAATGACGATGAACAGGTAGGGATTGGGAGTCATTCAGTTTCGATCAAATTCGCTCGGAAAGCGTGGCTGCCAAGTCTACATTCTTGTTGTGGAAAGGCGGCAAAGAAATTTCGCAGTTTCGCCGAGGCTGAAAAAGCGGACCGCGATTTCTACAAAAAGCTTACCGGCAACGAACGTCTCCGCATTCCGGTGGAGCTCCTAAACCATAGGCCTGAGCACAGACTGGAGAGAGTTTCTCGAATTACTCAACTCCCGCGGCGTTGATTACGTCATCGTCGGGGCACAGAGTCTCGCCTTGCAAAGTTTCAGCAGAACTCGATGGGATTCCCGTTTTGTTCCAGGGAAAGAGGCTTTGTTCCGAAACAAGCGTGCAGTCGGTCGAGCTCAGGATCTGGCCGATTTCGACACGTTGACAAGCTGGGATTCGGGCTTCGCGGATTACTTTTCGGCATCCGATTTGCGGCCAAACCAGCGCCTTTTCTTCGGCTGCGGCTCCTCGGGCGGTGCCGGCGCTTCAGCAGGCTTTTCTTCCTTCATTGCCGGCTCCTCGGCTGCCGGCTCTTCGCGCATGGCTTCTGTTTCCGTTGACTTAATTTCAGCTTCTTTACGCTTCGACTTCTTCTCTGCCGCTGGTTTTCCCTCCACCACCTTTTCTACATCAACCCACTCGATGAATGCCATGGGAGCGGAATCGCTTTTGCGCTGGCCAAGCTTCACGATACGCGTGTATCCGCCGTTGCGCTCCGCAGATCTTGGCGCAATGTCGTCGAACAATTTTTTTACGGCGTTCTTTTGGCGCAGCGTCGCCAAGGCGGTGCGGCGCGCGTGAATCGAGCCATTTTTTCCGAGCGTGATCATCCGTTCCGCGAGCGGACGAACTGCTTTCGCTTTGGCCAGGGTGGTCTTGATGCGTTGATGCTCGATCAAGGAGCAAACCTGATTAGCTAGCAACGCTTTGCGATGCTCAGCCGTGCGACCCAATTTGACCGTCTTTTTCTGATGTCTCATAACGCGGCGAACGTGATCCTCGATCTGACGCTTACTCTTCGCCAGCCGCTGCACTTGGGACGGCACCATCGCTGCTCACGGGGGCGTCCAGGAGGCCGGGCTCAAATTTCATGCCCAGGCCCAGGCCGAGCTGTTGCAGTTTGTCCTTAATTTCATTCAACGATTTCTTGCCGAAATTACGATACTTCAGCATTTCGGCTTCAGTCTTTTGAGCAAGCTGGCCTACTGAAGTGATGTTCGCATTATTCAAGCAATTGGCTGCACGCACGCTGAGCTCGATTTCGTTGACGCTCATGTTGAGCAGTTTCTTGAGCTTCAGGTTTTCTTCGCTGACGCCGGCCGGCGTCTGGTCGAACTCGATCACTTCTTCGTTAAAGTTCACGAACACATCGAGGTGGTGCCGCAAAATGGCTGAGGCCTGGAGCAACGCCTCGTCCGGCGACAAGCGTCCGTCGGTCCAGATTTCAAGGATGAGCTTGTCGTAATCGGTTCGCTGCCCGACCCGAGTATTTTCGACCGCGTACTTGACGCGCGTGACCGGAGAAAAGATGGAATCGATTGGAATCAGGCCGATCGGCTGGTCTGGGCGCTTATTTTCCTCGCCAGTGGCAAAACCGCGACCGACGCGCACATCGAGCTCGGCGTCGAACTTGTGTTTCTTGTCCAGAGTGCAAATGAGCTGCTTGGGATTGAGCACTTCAAAACCCTGAATCGTTTGGATGTCGCCGGCAGTGACTTGGCCTTCTTTGTTTACAACAAGGGAGAGTTTCTTCGGCTCGTGATCCTGGCCATCGAGCTTGAATTTTACCTTTTTGAGGTTGAGGACGATGTCGGTCACGTCCTCCACTACGCCCGGAAGAGTGGCGAATTCATGTTGGGCGCCCGTGATTTTTGCTGCAGTGATGGCAGCGCCTTCCAAAGAGGAAAGCAGGACGCGCCGGAGCGAATTTCCTACGGTGTGCCCATAACCGGCCTCAAACGGCTCGGCGGTGAATTTGGCGTAAGTATCTGTGGCTGTGCTCTCATCTTTGGCGAGAGCTTTCGGCATCTCAAAGCGACCGTAACGGATTGGCATAATTTTTCTTCTGGAGTGACGAAGTCGTGGAATATTCGAGTAATGAGCAAAGACACAAAGTCCGTTACTTCATCACTCTGATACTCCATTCCTCCATCTCTTCGCCGGGTTCCCCCTGGCGAGTGCGGCTTCACGTCCAGCGACGGAGACCCAGGGACCAACGGCGTAATTAAAAAACTCGCTGCGGAGTCGTCAATAAAAGCGGAATCGCCAATTTTGCAAGTGCAATTGGGGGTTTTGCACTCGACACCAAAACAATCGGCGAGGACGATAAATTCATGAAAAACCCCATCCTTTTGGCGGTGCTACTAATTCTGACGTCGGCTCTCGATTTCGCGCAAGCTGCAGCTACGGCTACGCCAGACGACAAGCACGTGGAAGAAGAGATTCGCCAACTAAACGGCGAAGAAGTCGACGCCTTCCTTCACAAAGATGCACAAGTGATGGCGCGAATCTGGTCGGATGATTTTGTCGTCACCAATCCACTGAACAAGTTCGTGACCAAGCAACAGGTTCTGCGAATGGTCGAGTCGGGCTTTCTAGTAATCACCTCTTTTGATCGACAAATTGAATATCTCCGGGTTTATGGCGACATCGTGATCGTCGCGGGAGGCGAGACTGTCGTCTGGGGCGGGAAGATGCCGAACGCTGGGAAAACCGAATACCTCCGCTTTACAGCAGTCTGGATGAAACAAGCTGGAAAGTGGCAGGAGATCGCGCGCCACGCCAACATTGTTCCTTCTCAGCAGCCCGGCTGAAGTCGCAGCCGGCTTACTCAGCTCTCGACGATCTCATCCGATAACTCATTTGCGTTTGCCGACGTTCTCGGAAAATGCGCGGCCAGCACTTTGCCGACTTCGTTGACCGCTTCGATTAGCGCGTGGCTGAATTTTTCATTTTGAAAATGGACACGCATGGCGTCCACAACGCGCCGCCAGAATTCTTCGCCGCATTTTTCATGAATCGCTTGATCGCCGACGACGGCGAATTTGTGCGCTCGCGGCGCTACGAAAATCAGCACCGCATTGCGTTCCCGGGTCTTGTACATTCCAAGCCGCTGGAATTTTTTCTGCGCAACGATCAGCGGATCGGAATTCAATTTGCCGCGCTGAATAAAGACGCGAATCTCGCCGGAAGTTTTCGATTCGGCCTCACGGATCGCGCTTAGAATCCGATCATGCTCAAGCTTGCTGAGAAACTCTCTGGTTCGCATCGTGCTACCAACTCGATCCCGCGCCGCCTCCACCAAAGCTACCGCCTCCGCCGCTGAATCCGCTAAACCCGCCGCCACCGCCACCCCCCGAAGACCAGCCGCCACCGTCGCCACCGACCGGGAAGAACATGGGACCGCCACCGCGAGAGGAATAACCCCATCCGCCAAGTCGCCGCAGCACCCTCGAAATGATGATCAGCACGATCGTAAAAATGATGAAGAACCAGATGTTCGAAGCGCCACCACCACGATGTTCTTCGGCAACAGTTTTGCCTGATCCCTTGTACTCGCCGCGAATCGCCTTAAAGATGGAATCGATTCCGGTGGCGACCCCGCCTTCGTAATCGCCAGTGCGAAAATGCGGTTTGATTCTGTATTCAGTGATGTCGAATGCGGTGATGTCGGGCAGTGCGCCTTCCAAGCCGTAACCGACTTGGATAAACATTTTGCGATCCTGAACGAAAACAAATAGAACAACGCCATTGCGACGTTCCTTTTGGCCGACGCCCCACGCCTGGGCGACGCGCTGCGTGTAATCTGCGACGTCGGAGTCGCTCTGCATTTTCGGGAAGATTGCAACCACTACCTGATCCGACGTTTCCCGCTCAAATTGCGCAAGTTCTTCATTGAAACGCAGTGCTGCGGATTTGGAGACAATGCCGGCGTAATCGTTGAAATACCGGTCTGGTTTCGGCGGAATGACTTCCGCGGCTTGTGACTTTGTTGCTAGCAATGCAAAGAATGCTGCGACTAACAGAGCGGGTTGCTTCGCGCGAAAGATTTGCAGCGGCAGCCGTGTCGGCTGCTGCATCGCGGGCCACCCGCCTTTGCCATGCTTCGGCGTGGCAGGCTCGCCCGCTACTACCGCAAGATTGAGAATCACCTTATGGCGATGCGGCAGTCGCTGGCGTCGGCGCGGCGCCTTGATTCAAATTCGCGGCCGGCGTCGGCGCAGGGCCAAAATTAAATTGCACAGGCGGCGGTTTCTCCGCGCCGGCTTGCGCAGTGAAAAATGGTCGCGGCGGAAATCCGAGCATTCCCGCAATCAAGTTTGTCGGAAAACTGCGCACTGCCACGTTGTAGTTCTGCACAGCGGTGTTGAAGTTCCCGCGCTCGACCGAGATTCGGTTCTCTGTGCCTTCCAGTTGCGCCTGCAGGCCAAGAAAATTCTGATTAGCTTTTAACTCCGGATACCGTTCCACGACCACCAGCAGGCGCGAGAGCGCATTGCTCAACTGTCCTTGCGCAGCCTGGAATTGTTCAAGTTGCGCTGCATCGGTAGGCGCCTTGTTTGGGTCAAGTTGCACACGGCCAACACTGGCCCGCGCATTGGTCACTTCAGTTAGCGTCGATTTCTCGAAATTCGCCGCGCCTGAAACCGTGTTCACCAGATTCGGAATCAAATCTGCGCGCCGCTGATAAACGTTTTGCACCTGCGCCCAGCTTTGATCGACAGTCTGCTGCAAACGAACGAGACCATTATAACTGCCGCCCAATGCGATGGCCGCAATAACGACAATGAAAAGCAGGATTGCGAGTAGCACTCCGCAACCCATCGTGAATTTGTTCATAAGGACTATCGAGGACCGTTTGCCAGAGGAACGAGTAAGTCAATCCCGCATGCTGATTTACTGAATGCGGCCCAGAACCAGCCGCAGAAAGTGCGCGTCGGAAAACCGTGCTTCCAATCCTTGCCGCACGATGATGGCTTTTAGCGATGGGATAATAAAGAGCCGCTGATAGTGCGAGCCAAGCGCTACGATCATGTCTGACGGCGCGTCCTTGCAGATGCACACACCGGTCCACTCCGCACTTTGCCATGGTAGATCGATCATCCGTTCCATGTCTGCTTCGCGCCCATTTGGTGCCTGTCGATTTAACCAAAAAGTGAGTCCGTATGACGGGTTAGCCGCCGAGCCGGCAAACGCTTCTCGCAAGAAGGCCGCAGGAACAATTTGTCGCCCGTGATAACTACCTTGGCCGAGGACCAACTCTCCCAGGCACGCCCATTCGCGAGCAGTCAATTCAAATCCTGTTGCGGGCAGCGGATTTCCGCGTGCATCTTTTTTATAGTTGAGACGACCCAGTCCAAGCCGATTGGAGACACGTCCTTCAAAATAACCGATCGTACTCCGGCCCCTTAGTTTTCGGCGCAGCAGTTCCGAAAAAATCTGAAGATGGCTAGGCCCATAAACGAAAGCCGAGCCTGGCGCAGCCACCACAGGCAATCGAATCGCCATCGCATTACGATCTCGGACCGACGCGCGCTGCAGCCGCGACGCGCCTTCGATACCATCGGTCTGGCTGAGTAGCTGCCCGATGGTGATCTGCGATTTGCGCGGGTCGCTCTTCCATTCCGTGATCGTGTCGGAAACAGGATCGTCAAGTTTGAACAAACCATCGCGCGCCGCAGCCAGCGCCGCGACCCCCCAGAAACTTTTTGTTCCGCTGAAGATTGGCCATCTTCCGCGCGCCGATCCGCCGTTGGCATAGTGCTCGAAAATAGTTCGCCCATTTTGCAAGACCAGCATGGCGACACCGCGTTTGCTTTCAGAATACTTTGCAGCTCGTGCACAATCAGCGGGCAAAATTTCTGCAACGGCAGATGCGGATGTTAAGACGAGCAAAGCAAAAATCGGCGATGCCCATCGATTGCGAGTGAGCCGACCCAAAAAAGATAGCGGTTCACCCGATCCGCCCGGTGCAAACGTGACCACGCGCATCGCGGCGATTGAGGTCAATCGCCCGTACCTTCAGGCGTTGTAGCCGGGGTTGGCAACTCCTGTGACCCGGCATCGCTGGCACCGGCTACGGGACGCGCTTTTGGCAAATGGCGGGTGCGCAACTCTTCCACATTCGGCAATTCGCCCAGATTCCGAAGCCCAAAATGATCCAGAAAAAACTGCGTAGTTTCATACAGCAGCGGGCGCCCGGGGATTTCGGCGCGACCCGCAATCTTAACCAGGCCGCGCTCCATCAACGTTTGAAGCACGCCATCAATGTTCACCCCTCGAACTGCTTCGACATCTGCCCGCGTGATAGGTTGGCGATAAGCAATAATCGCGAGGGTCTCCAGCGCAGGCGCACTTAACCGAGCCGGTTTTGGCGCGGGAAAAAGCTGGCGCACCCACGGGGCGTATTTCGGATCGGTAGCCAGCTGCCAACCGTCCGCCTTTTCGTTAAGCTGAAATGCGCTCTGTTGTTCGATACACTCGATTTTCAATTGTTCGAGGACGGCGGCAATCTCTGCTTCGCTCACCCGCGCGAACTCGTTAGGCGAGAATTCATCCTCTGCGCCGGCTCCTCTGATAGCTTCCTTCAGTTCACGGATTGAAAGCGGCTTCTGCGCGGTAAATAAAAGCGCTTCGATTACCCGGGACAAAGTCATAAGGTACCAGCTGTCATCCTGAGCGAAGCGAAGGACCCCCCGCTCGAAGCTTTCGATACACAGATTTGATTGTGTGATCCATTACCATTTGTGAAGTCCCTCACTTCGTTCGGCATGACAGCGCGTTCAAACATCGTGTTTAATCGGCTCCAATCGCGCTTTGTATTGCATCGGCAATTCGGTCCGCTTGCTTGTCGATCTTCTCAAGCTCGCGGCCTTCAATAAGTAAACGAATTTTGGGCTCGGTACCGGAATAACGCAGGAGCACGCGACCCTTCCCGGAGAGCTCTTTCTCGGCTTCGCTTACCAGTTTCATCACTGTGTTCAACTCAGCCAGCGGCCGCTTTTCTTTCACCCGCAAATTCCGCTGGGCCTGCGGATATTTTTCCAAACACGCCTTCAATTTACTTAACGGCTCACCGCTCTTGTGCATGATGCAGAGAATCTGGAGCGCGCTGATAATGCCATCGCCCGTGGTGGTGAAATCGCGGAAGATCACGTGCCCGCTTTGTTCGCCACCGAGATTGAGTTTTTTCTGCGTCATCTCTTCAATCACATAGCGATCGCCGACCTTTGTCCGCACTACTTTTCCGCCGTGAGCTGAGAGAGTTTCATCGAGGCCGAAGTTGCTCATGACGGTGGCCACAACCGTGTTTTGTTCCAACCGGCCAGCGTTCAAAAGATCCAGCGCAGCGATGGCCAGGATCTCATCGCCATCAACAATCTCTCCATTTTCGTCACACAACAGCACGCGATCGGCGTCGCCGTCATGCGTAATGCCAACGTCCGCCCCGCTCATCTTTACGATTCGCTGGATTTCATCCGGATGAATGCTGCCGCATCCATCGTTGATGTTCATACCGTTTGGTTGGTTGTGCGCCACGGCAAGGTCCGCGCCGAGTTCGCGCAGAATGCACGGCGTCGATTTGTAAGCGGCGCCATTTG
>QHQO01000046.1 GCA_003221195.1 Verrucomicrobiota bacterium | reverse complement strand
GGAGGATTGGACAGTGCAACATGTGCTCGACTACGTGCGCGAGTATGGCCGCGACAGCGAGACGCTGAACTTCGTTTATGTCGTGGATGAGCGCGGGAAACTGATCGACGACGTGCGGATGCGTGAGTTTTTGCTACGGCCGCTCACGGCGAAGGTGAGCGACATTCGCGATCAGACCTTCGTGGCGTTGAACGTGACCGATTCGCGGCAGGACGCGCTGAATGTTTTCCGCAAGTACGATCGCGCCGCGTTGCCGGTGGTCGATTCAAATGGTGTGCTGGTCGGAATCGTCACGAGCGACGACATGCTCGACGTAGCGGAGGAAGAAGCGACCGAAGACATCCAGAAACTCGGTGGTATGGAAGCTTTGGACGAGCCGTACACGACGATTCCGTTGCTGCGAATGGTAAAGAAACGCGCGACCTGGCTGATCATACTGTTTCTCGGCGAAATGCTGACGGCAACCGCAATGCAGGGTTATAACAGCGAGATCGAGAAGGCCGCCATTCTAGCGATGTTTTTGCCCTTGATCATCTCCAGTGGCGGCAATTCTGGATCGCAAGCGACGACGCTGGTTATCCGCGCGATGGCTCTCGGCGAATTGCGTTTGCGCGATTGGTTTCGCGTCGTCCGCAAGGAATTGCTCTCCGGAGTTTCGCTCGGCTTAATTCTTGGAACCATCGGTTTTTTTCGAATCACGCTGTGGCAATACTTGCACATTTTTGATTACGGAAAATATCACTGGCTCGTCGCGCTTACTGTCGGGGCTGCGCTTGTCGGAGTCGTGCTGTGGGGCACTCTGAGTGGCGCGATGCTTCCCTTTTTGCTGCGCCGTTGCGGACTCGATCCGGCGGCTTCATCGGCGCCATTCGTCGCCACGCTGGTGGATGTAACGGGACTGGTGATTTATTTCAACGTCGCGCTATTCATCCTTCGCGGCACATTGTTGTAGCTGGTATCGGTGGTCGCAGTTTTTGTCTCCGGCAAGAAACAGGCTGGCCGACGTCACCTCCCTCGGCTACAACTGAGGAGAGCTATGTTGTCGATCCAAAAAATCTTCGGACGCGACGAAAAGTTCTATGATTTACTGGAGAAAAGCGCGGAGGAGGCAGATGGGAGCGTGCATCATTTGATCGCGTTGCTGGAACGACTCGAGCAACACGAGTCGCCACAGAGCCTTGAACAATTCATCCTGAGCCGGCGCAAGGACAAGGAAATCACACAGGAGCTGACCGAGCAGCTTTGCAAAGTCTTCATCACACCTTTTGAGCGCGAGGACATTCAGGCGCTGGCCGGCGCGTTGTACAAGATCCCCAAGACGGTAGAGAAAATCGGTGAACGCGTTCTCATTTGTCCGGAGGACTTGCACGGCCGCGATTTCCGCAAACAGGTGGAGCTACTCGATCAAGCGGCGGAAACAGTCATGGCCATGGTAAAACAATTACGCAAAGGCACGGACGCGGCGACCGCGCGCGAGATGAATGCAAAGCTCCAGTCGATTGAGGGCGAGGCTGACAAACTCGAGCTCGATCTGTTGCGCGATCTTTATCAGGGCGATTACGAAGCGAAGCAGGTGATTTTTCTGCGCGATCTGTTCGCATTGATCGAAAAGGTCATCGACCGCTGCCGGGATGCAGGAAACATCGTCCTTGAAGTGGCGCTGAAGTATTCGTAGCCCGCTGCGCACTGCGGCTATGTTTACGTTTCTCACCGTCGTAGTCGCAGCGATCATCTTCGAATACAGCAACGGCTTTCACGACGCCGCCAACGCCATCGCGACCGTCGTCTCGACCAAGGTACTCACGCCGCGCCAGGCCATTGCGATGGCGGCTTTCTTTAATCTCACAGGCGCTCTCCTTGGCGGCGCGGTGGCCTCGACCATCGGCAAAGGCCTTGTGGACACGAACGTCGTCACAATGCCCACAGTGGTCGCGGCTGTCGTCGCTGCCTTCGTGTGGAATATCACCACGTGGTGGTTCGGTTTGCCTTCGAGCTCGAGTCACGCGCTCATCGGCGGACTTTGCGGGGCCGCGCTTGCGACGGCGCGCGGCGATTGGTCAGTAATAAAGTGGAACGCTGGCATCTGGCCGAAAATCGTTGTGCCAATGATCACCTCGCCGCTCGCTGGCTTTATTTTTGGCGGACTACTGATGTTCTTGCTTTTCGCGGCGCTTCATCGCTTCACGCCACACTTCGTGAACACGCTGTTTGGCAAACTGCAAATCTTCAGCGCAGCGTGGATGGCTCACAGCCACGGCTCAAATGATGCGCAAAAGACGATGGGTATCATTGCGCTTGCGCTTTTCACCGGCACCAAAGCCGGTAGCTTCGATCATTTGCCCGGCTCACTCGCTTTTCTTAAGACTCCGACCTTCGTCCTGCCGATCTGGGTCGTGGCTATCTGCGCGCTAACGATGGCCGTTGGGACCGCCGCGGGCGGGTGGCGGATCATTCGCACGCTAGGCCACCGCATGGTCAAGTTGCAGCCGGTGAACGGATTCGCCGCCGAGACAACCGCTGCAGTAATTATCCAAGCCGCGAGCTACTACGGAATTCCGCTTTCGACCACGCACGTAATCACAACGTCGATCATGGGAGTTGGAGCGGTGAAACGTTTCAGCGGAATGCGCTGGACCGTGGTCGAGCGAATCCTATGGGCCTGGCTTTTTACGCTGCCGGCAAGCGGACTGATCGGTTACGCACTGGAGCGTGTCGCGGCGGCAGCTCTCTGATTTGTTTTTGTTCCTGAGTCAGCTCACGACTGAGCTTTTCATTAACACCGGCCTTCAGACCGGTGCGCGTGCGGTAGCGAGGAGCTAAGCCCTTTAAACGGCTTGCTCGGGCTGGAGGTATTCCACCGGCCTGAAGGCCGGTGTTAATGAAAGCCTGATCTAATGACCGACGCTATCCTGGCGAACGCAGTTACAACTTATCCAAACCTTCGATCACTTTTTCCATGCCGCTGACCACGAGCGCGAATCGGTCGTAATCGAGTTTGTCGGGAGTATCGTTAGCTGAGTGATAATACGGATAACGAAACGGTGCCGTGTCGGTGACCATGATGCCGGGATAACCGTTTCGCCAGAATGACCATTGATCCGACCAACTAACGCCCGGAACAAACGCGGGAAGGGCCGCACCTTCGGATGGAATCTTTGCGTGCTCGCGGAAAAGCGCGATGACGCGACGAAGCAGCGCCCGTGAGTGAACATTCGCGACGAACCCGATGAAGTTGCCAACTTTAGGATAAAAGATACCCAGGCCTGGAGATGGATAAGTTTGCGAATGCGGTGCATCGGAAAAATAGCCGATCGTTTCGAGGCTGATCATCCCCGAGATTTTGTCGCCGCGCGCTTTGCATCGTCCGGCGTAAACAAGGCTTCCCATTTCGCCCGACAAGAAATAAGGCGGCTCTTCGTTCACGAACGCGACGAAACGCATCGTGTGCTGCATCTTTCTGTTGGCAAAGTGTCGCGCCAAAGCAAGCGTTGCAGCGACACCGCTGCCATTGTCGTTCGCTCCGGGCGAGCCAAATACTGAGTCGTAATGCGCACCGATTAGAAGAACCTCTGGATGAGTACCGGGAATCTCGACTTCGATGTTGTGACAGGCCTGGCCACGCAGTTCATAACTGTCTCGTCGCGGATGAAGACCGGCGTGCAAAAAGGAATTCTCGATGAAATCGGCAGCCGCGTTGAGCTGCGCGTAGCGCCACATATTTCGCTCGCCAATTTCTCCGGCGAGTTTTTGCACATCGGCGCGGAGCTCTTCGCGTAGCGTAATTTCATCAGACGACAACGGCACCGTCTTCGAAATATTTTTGCCGGGCATTCTCATTCCGAACCACCAGAGTAACGCAACAACCGCTGCGACAGCGATTGTAACGCGCAGGGCGCTGAAGAGTATTCGTTTGAACACGTAGCGAGCAGATTACAAAGGAACTTGATAACGATAAGCGCGTTCGCGACTTGCGGGTAGCGCACGCGTCTCGCGTGCTCGTTGCGGTGTCCCGCCCCAACAATCTTTTCTTGAGCAACGCCGTAGCGTCCAGACGGATTTGTCAGAAAGTTCGCGACCGCGTCGACGCGATCACCAGCACGCGAGACGCGTGCGCTACCCAATCGAGGCACGCCGAAGTCACGCGATTTTGGTTCGGAATCGCGATGCGCAGAAGGCGAACAGCAAGGCCGACATCCCAATGAGAATGGCAAGCTGCGGCCAGTATTCGAACAAATTTGCGCCGCGCAAAATGATCGCTCGCATGAGTGCGATGAAATAGGTCGTGGGAAACAGCGCGCCGAGCGCATAAAAAATCCACGGCATGGTTTCCCGGGGGAAAATGAATCCGGAGAAGAAAACACTTGGCAACAGGAATACCATCGACATTTGAAGCGCCTGCATTTGGTTTTCGGCTTTGGTCCCGACCACCAATCCAAGACTGAGCAAGGCGAAGACGTACACTAAAGTGGAAAACATCATTGCCACTACGCTGCCCTCGATGGGGACGAAAAACACAAACCGCATAATCAGAAACAAAATCACGGCCATGGCCATTCCGATACACAAGTACGGAACAAGTTTGCCCAGCATGAGACCACTGCGGCTCAATGGACTAACGAGTAGTTGCTCGAGTGTGCCGCGTTCCCGCTCGCGTACGAGTGCCATAGCGGCAGCGACTGTCGTCCCGATTTGCAAGACAACCCCGATTACGCCCGGCACATAAAAGTTCGGTGCGCGCATTGCCGGGTTGTAAAGCATCTGCGGGCGAATATCGATCGGCACGCCTTGCCGACCGGTTTCGCGCAGAAGCGATTCTACCGACTGGGTCAACGCCACACCGAGTCCGGTGTTAAGGGCTTGCAACGCCGTCGTAGAGTTGGATCCGTCGACAAGCAATTGTACCTGTGCGGAGTGACTCGCATTGAGGTCACGAGTGAAGGTCGGCGGGATGTCCAACGCGGCGTAGGCGCGGCCTTTCCGCATTTCGCTCTTAAGCTCATCCAGGCTGTGCACCTCGCCCACCACACGAAACGTCTCCGTATTCACGAAGCGATCGATCAACAGTCGGCTCTCAACGCTGCGATCTTCATTCAGAATGAGCATCGCCATGTGTTTGATGTCGTTATCCAGCGCGTAACCGAACGCCACCATCTCGATCAGTGGCGGAAAGAAAAAGAAGAAGAGCGTCAACGGATCGCGCGCGACGACGATGAATTCTTTAAAGAGAATCGCGCCGAGCCCGCGAAATAATTTATGTTTCATCTGCTTTACAAGGAGCGGCGGTCTCTACTCCGCCGCACGGGCGATCTGGATCGCCCCTCTTGGATTTCCTTGGTTTCGCTCCGCATGACGTTCATTGGATCACGCAGCTTTTTGTTGCTCCGCAGCGTGCTTGGCTGAAAGCTCGACAAACACGTCCTCGAGCGAAGGGCCTATTTCCCGAATCTCGGAGTGATCGACGCCGACTTTGCGCAGTTGGTCGTCTATTTGCGCGCGCTTGACGCTCTCATCGACCAGCAAATGCATCGATTGACCGAACACCGTCGCACTGCGCACTCCGCGCATTTCGTGCATCGCGCGCAGCGCCGTGGTCACATGATCGCAAGTCACATCAAGCCGGCGCGTTCCAGGCGGATTTACGTCAGGCAGTTTTTTTAGGTCGTCCGGCTCACCACATACGATCAACTTCGACATGTAAATGTAACCCACATGATCACAGCGCTCCGCTTCGTCCATGTAATGCGTCGTCACAAAAAGCGTCATGCCTTTACCCGCGAACTCAAAAAGCAAATCCCAAAGCTCGCGCCGCGCGACCGGATCGATGCCTGCGGTTGGCTCATCGAGAAAGAGCACAGTCGGCTTGTGCATGAGCGAGCAGGCCATGGCGAGTCGTTGTCGCCAGCCGCCGGAAAGATTTGAAGCGCGCCTCTTGACGTACGGCTCGAGATGCGTCGTAGCAATCATCTCGTCGCGACGCTGATTCAATTCGCCGCCGCTCAATCCATAAAGTTTCCCTGCAAAGATGAGGTTCTCATTTACGGTCAGCTCGTCGTACAGCGAAAATTGTTGCGACATATAACCGATCATTTCTTTGATCGGCTCTAAATCTCGCACGATGTCATGTCCGCCGATTTTCGCCGTCCCATCACTTGGTTCGAGAATACCGCACAACATCCGGATCACGGTCGATTTCCCGGAGCCGTTTGGACCGAGAAAACCGAAGATCGATCCTTTCCCGACAGAGAATGAAACGTGATCAACAGCCGTAAACGTGCCGAAGCGCTTCGTTAGGTTGTCCACTTCGATCATTGGTTCGCTCATAAAGTCAGCGAGAAAAACTGAGGATCGGCATCTTCGCCCACTAAACACACGAAATGTGCGAAACGAAATTCACAGTAATCTTTTCGTGTTTTTCGCGTGTTTCGTGGGTACCGCTTCTCATTTCACATTCGGGAAATAAACATCAGCAGCCATTCCGGCGCGCAGGTGATCATCGTCGCTCGGCAATCGAATCTTCACGCCGAATACCTGTTTGATTCGGTCGGCGACAGTTTGCACGTTGCGCGGGGTAAATTCGGCCTGCCGATTTATCTGTTCGACAAGGCCATCGAAATCTTTCCCCGGAAATGAATCGACCCGGACGCGAACGTGCTCGCCCAGTTTGATCAAACCCAGCCACGATTCCGGAACATAAACGCGCACCCAGAGATGGCCGGTCAATATCAGCGTGGCGGCTTCGCGATTCGCCGGCAGCACGTCGCCCACTTTCACACTGAGCACCTCCAAAATGGAATCGGCTGGCGCGGTGACCTGCATTTCCGCGAGCTGCGCGTCGATATCGGCAAGTTGTGCGCGTGCTTGCGCTACGCGCATCTTGGCAGCCGCAAGATTTTTCTCTTGCGTTTTCGCCGAGCTGTCGGCTCGCTCAGCGTCACTTGAAGAAACGACTTTTCGAGTAAGTAAATCCTTCTGGCGACGCGCTTCATCGCGCAGGAACACCAATTGCGCTTCCTGCGCATCCGCGTCGTGGAGCGCTGTGTCGACTTGTGCCACGGCAAGACCCCGCCGGGCCGTCAGCTCCGAAGCATCGAGTTGCACGATCAGCTCGCCTTCGTGCAAACGATCGCCTTCCCAATGCAAAATCTTTTCTACGCGCCCACCCGCGCGCGGCCCCACATGTGCTTCATCCACTTCAATGGTTCCCGAAACTGCTTTGCTACGATCGCCGCAACCGGTGAGCAAGATAAGTAACGTCAAAACTCCCGCTGCGCGCAATAACTGCCGAAGTTCACCAACGAATGACGCATTCACGCTTTTCGTCCCTTTGATGTCAGCGCGCCTTCGAGAACAATCTTAAGAATCCCGGTGAACCCTTCTTTCGGCATCATCCCAAGTTCTTCCATCTTCGGCGGATTCATGATGGATTGAACCATTGCCAGCAAAATTTCGATGATCAGTTTGACCGGAACATCCTTGCGCACCATTCCCGCGCGTTGGCCCTCGACGAAAAATTTTCCGAAGTAGCGCTGGATTAGCGCGGCCCGGCGGCGTTCGACGAGTTTAAAGACTTCCGGCGCTTTCTGGCGCATATCGCGCACGAACGGCGGCTTGATTTCATCCAATTCGCGGTGCGTGCCAGCCAACAAGTCCCGCAAAGCCGCCGGGAAATCGTGCGGATGCGAGCGCGTAACCTCCTTCAGTGCGGCTTCGACGCTGGCGAGCTTATCGGCCAGCACGGCCTCGAGCAGATCGATTTTTCCGGGGAAATGGGCGTAGAGCGTTTTCTTGCTAATGCCCAGCTCTTCCGCCAGATCATCCATGGTCACACTGCGGAATCCGTGACTGAAAAAGTGGACCCGAGCAGCATCAACGATTCGCTGCCGGTTCGGATCGCGCTTTCGGCTTTGCGTCCGCGGATTGTGTGCCCGTTTCATATTCATGGTAGTCTTATCACAACGCGGAAACTAATCCAGTATATTTAGTTTCCACAATTCGACCGCCGCTATTTTGACCTATCACTTTTTACTGAGCCCGCCGTAAAGTGCGAAATGGCCGGTTACTCAGGAACGCCGCTACCAAAAAAGCTAGGAATCAAACCGGGGCTGACCGTCGTCACAATCAACGCGCCGACAAACTATCGTCCATTGCTCGGTACAATTCCGGAAGGCGTAACTTTTTCAGATCGCTTGAAGCCCGAGTCGAGTTTTGTCCACGTTTTTATCAAGAAACGCAGAGAATTGGAGAAGCGATTGTCCGCCTTACGAGAGAAAACCGCGGACACCGGAACAGTTTGGGTTTCCTGGCCAAAAAGATCGTCTACCGTGCCTACCGATGTGACGGAAAACGTGGTTCGCGCTGTCGCGTTGCCGCTCGGATTCGTCGATGTAAAAGTGTGCGCAATTGATGAAACCTGGTCCGGACTAAAACTGATGGTCCGAAGAGAGAACCGAAAATGAAAACACGTTGCTTTGATCACATTGATTTACGAGTGAAAAACATGGAGGTAGCGAAGAACTTTTACGGACAATTTTTGCCGCAGCTTGGATTTGTTTGCGAAAGGCACGAACCCTCGCCGCGCCCGGAAACCGAAGGAGATTTCCATACTTTTTATTCTTCTGGCACAGACAAGCCGTCTGAGTTCTTCGGATTTACCGAGGACAAGAATCATCAGCCGAACGGAACGCGCATCGCGTTCTGGGCCGATACGCGAGAGGAAGTCGACCGTATTGCAGAACTGGTGCGGCAAGCCGGCGGAAAAAATCTGGAGGGCCCGGAAATCTGTGTCGATTACAGCCCGGGCTATTACGCGTTCTTCTTCGAGGACCCTGACGGGAACAAATTGGAAATCTGCTGCCGCGAGAGTCCGATCATTGCCGCTTAGGAAGATAACTCACCAGTTGATCGCGTGTCGGCTGTTTGTCGTTTGAAATGCAAAAGCTCAATCGACAGCCCGACAAACAGCAGCAACGTGGCGAAAAATGTATTCCCGTAGAACTGCGCGCCGTGCGGGGTTATCAAGCCTACAGCGAGCAACGCCAGCGCGGGCACACACCACCACAAAATGGACGACACTCTCTCAATGAGCGCTCGTTGGGTTATTACGGCAAATGGCAGCATGAGCCAGGAGTAAAAGTAGCCAAACGAAAGCGGTGTCACCATCAGCATTAGCAAAAGGAGCAGAGCGAATTCGACTGCATCGGCCTCCGCTGTTCGCATGTCGCGTCGAGGCATCGCCGCGATAAACAAGATGCCAAGTGTCAGCGAGACGCCAATGATGATCGCGTTGACAATCGGAAACTTAAGGCTGGTGAAGTTCACATACACCGGCTGGTGCGGCGCAGAAGCAGCATCCGCATCCACGTGGCGCAGCAGGCGATTACTAACACCAATGAGAGATTGATTTTTCCAGGTGTAGCTGCGCATCGGGCGCTGACCAACGGTGACTTCGCTGTATTTCAACATCCCTGAGCTCCAGTTCCCGAGGTCGTGCCACGCGCGTTTGAATCCCCGGAACGGCGCCGGCAAAATGAAAAGCAAAAATAAGAGCGTCGCGACCAGACTAACTGCCGCTTTCCAGCAACGGCGGTAAATCAGATAAATAATTGCAAGTACGGGAAACGCTTTGATGGCAGCAGCGACTGCAATCAGGCTGCCGGCCACGATTTCGCATTTTCTTCGCAACGCAACAAAACCGCCCAGCATCAGCGCGAGCAAAACAACGCTCGGCTGACCGAGGTGGTAACTGGACCAGATATAAACAATCACAAGCAGACTCGGGATGAGATATAGCCACCAACTTGTTGTGTCTCGGTCGCCTGCGGCGAGAACCGCACTCAGCTTCGCACTGTAAAACCAGGCGATCGAATTGATCGCGACGAGAAGAAAAATCAATCCTCCCTGGCCAAGCAGACTCGCGCCCGCCAGAAAGAGTGCGCAAGGCGGCGGATACATGAAATCGTACTTACCAGCACGAAAGAAATAGATCTCATCACCGGCCAGCACATGCTTGCCTGTGGTGTACCAGAGTTCGTAATCAAAGATAGTGTGGCCGCGGAGGTAACGCAGGAGCGGAAGCGCAGAGAAGACAATCGCTGTCACGACAAAAGCCCAGAGCAATCCGCGCCGCCCTGCGGGAGTGTTCAATCGCCGGTGCACGTTCGACCGGCGCGCCAGGGCTGAAGACTCCTCAGGTTTGTCATGTTGAGCGAAGCGAAACATCTCTGATCATTTCAGCTAGTTCGACCTCAGCAAGCACCGAGATTCTTCGCTTCGCTCAGAATGACAGGGAAGGCACTCTTGGTTTTACTCTCGCTTGCCTGAGTGTTTGGCGAATCATTTCGTCGCGGTGATGGGGGGTCGCGCCTTATGCCAGTCTGTGCTTTGCTCGTAGGCATGCGCGATTTGCAAAATGCGCGCTTCATCCAGCGGTTTACCCAGCAACTGCAAACCGATCGGCAGGCGATGCCCGTCCACCTCAGCAAAGCCGCACGGCACGCTGATTCCGCAGATTCCAGCCAGGTTGGCTGCGATCGTGAAAATATCGGCGAGATACATTTGCAACGGATCTGCCGTGCGCTCGCCTAGTTTGAACGCTGGCACCGGTGACGTCGGTGAAATCAATGCATCGACTTTTTCGAAGGCCTCCGCGAAATCCTGGCGAATCAACTCGCGCACTTTTTGTGCACGCAAATAATAGGCGTCGTAATAGCCGGAGCTCAAGACGTACGTGCCGAGAATGATGCGACGCTTCACTTCCGGTCCGAAACCTTGCTCACGCGTGCGGCCATAAAGATCGAGCATGTCCCTGGGATTTTCTGCTCGATATCCATAACGAACGCCATCGAAGCGAGCGAGGTTAGCGGAAGCTTCCGCCGTAGCCAGAATGTAATAGACCGCGACCGCGTAATCGGTATGAGGCAATGAAACATCGACAATCTCGGCACCTAACGAATTCATCTGTTCCACCGCGGCATCGATCGCACCTTTCACCTGTGGATCGATCCCTTCGATCATGTATTCCTTCGGCACACCCAACCGGACTCCGCTCAAATCATTTCCGAGTTTTGCAATATAGTCAGGCACCTGCTCGTTGAGAGAGGTGCTGTCCTGCGGATCATGACCTGCGATCGCGTTCATAATAAGGGCAGAGTCGCGGACGGTTTTGGTCAACGGCCCGATTTGATCGAGTGAGGAAGCGAACGCGACGAGACCAAATCGCGAAACCCGGCCGTAAGTCGGTTTGAAACCGACGACGCCCGACAGCGCAGCGGGTTGTCGAATTGAGCCGCCCGTATCGCTGCCCAACGCACCGAACGCAGCGTCCGCCGCGACTGCTGCCGCCGAACCGCCACTCGAGCCGCCCGGTACGCGCGACAAATCCCACGGATTGCGCGTCAACTTCACCGCAGAATTTTCGGTGGACGAACCCATGGCAAACTCGTCCAGGTTCGTTTTTCCAAATGGGATTGCGCCCGCAGCGCGCAATCTCGCAGCATCAATGTCCAGCGACAGATAAGCGCCAATTTCTCCATCGACAGCTTCAATGCGTTCTCGCAAAACACCGATAGCTTCCCGCGCGGAAACTTCCCTGCGACGCAACAATGATTGCAGATCGGCGATGCTAAGCGCCGGCAGATCCTTCTCCGTCATTCCACAACTTTAGGGACAATAAAAAGACCGTTCGCCTTTCGAGGGGCATTGCTCAACGCTTGTTCTGCCGTAAACCAGTCACGCGGCGCGTCCTCACGAAAAACATTAAAAATCGGAAGTGCGTGAGCAGCCGCTTCCACACCGTTCACGTCAGCCTGACGAAGTTTTTCGACGTAATTCAGCACATCGCCCAATTGCTTCTGAAAAGCGTTCGCTTCCTCTTCGGACCGATTGATCCGCGCCAGCCTGGCGACGTACGCAACATCGAGATCGGCGGCCCCGGCCATGGCTGTCGTTCAGGAATGCAGGTTGCTGATTAGCCAGATGACGACTCCTGCAAGCGCCACCAGAAGAAGCAGAAAAATGATTTGGCCGTCTCTTCGCTCCTTGCGCATCGAACGAGGACGCTTGGAACGCCTGCTTTCGCGCTGGTCGTGCGACGCCACCGAGACGCGGAATCGTTTATTGGTTCGATTATCTTTTGATCCTTGGTCCGCCCTGTTTTTCTCGATTTGCGGCACCTTCGCAACAAGCTGCTCGAGTTTTTCGAGTCTCTCACGCAGGTCCGCTTCCTGTCGTGCAATTTCTTCCTCCCTGCGACGAAGCGGCGGGCTGGACTTGGACGAACGACGAAACATCGCCATCACTTACTCGCCATCCAAACGAAAAGAGCGAGGGCAACAGCGCCAAAGATAATCAGAGGCAAAGTCAGTGCGACCCCAATCTGGAACCACTGAAAAAAAGAACGTCCGTCGCTGCTCTCGTAAGCGTCTGTGCCCACGTCAGGCAGCGACGCATCGCCTTCATGTCCACCCGCTGCCTGCAACCGGCTGCGTTGCTCATTATAGACCGTGCGCGCCTCATCCACTGTGCTTAAAGCCCGGCTCAGTTCCTTGTGTAAATCGGACGGGTTCCAGCTCTTTGGATCAATCGCTTCAATTAATTCCAAATGCTGGCCGAAACTCTCCCGGGCTGCGCGAATTTGCTCGAGCCGGCTTTGTGCGTTGTACCCCTCGCGCTCAAGCACAACGAGCGAGCGGGTCAGTTTATCGGCCATTTCCGCGCGACCGTGCTCCAATTCTTCCTGACGACGACTTAGTTCTTCCAGCTCGCGCTTTTGTTTTTCGATCTGCTCTTGCTGGCGTTTGAGCTGGAGCAGTTGCTCCTGCGCTTTCTGCACTTGCGAATCCAGATGCTCGGGAGAATTGGCTTCGTCCTCGCTCAATTCGAGCATTTGTTCACTCGATCGAAATTTTTCTGCCATGACAGATGATGATTCGCCGTGCGCGCTGTAGCGCATATTAAATGGCTCACTTGAGAATTCCACATATTTTCGTTAAGCACGCACGAAAAGTTTCGTGTCGACATCTATTCCGCCACCAGGTCGTGTCATCCCGAACGAAGTGAGGGACCTCGGCTACGAAGTTTGCGTCATCTCGGGGGGTCAGCGTAATCGATCTCGTTTGTGGAGAGATCCCTCGCTGCGCTCGGGATGACATTTAGCGTGTCACCGTCCCGGCATCATTTCCAGAAGGAAACCCTTAAAGTATTCCGTTTCGGGAATTGTCGGCAGCACGGGATGATCGGGCGCTTGCTCGAACCGGCGCAACCGTCGGGCGGACCGCCGGGCGTCGACAAGCGAATCGGCGATTGCCTGCGAAAAAGCGCTATCGCTTACGTGATGGGAGCACGAAAAAGTCGCCAGCAGGCCATCCTTCGACAACAGCTTGAACGCGCGCATGTGCAATTCCCGGTAGCCACGCAACGCGTCTCGCAATCCGCTCCTGGTTTTTGTAAACGACGGCGGATCGAGAACAATCAAATCATACTGCACCCCGGCTTTTTCGGCCGTGCGCAGAAACTGAAAGACATCCTGCTCGATCCATCGCACTTCCAAATCATTGCGCACGGCATTTCGTTTCGCACCTGCGATGTTCTCGGAGCTTTCTTCAACACCGGTCATATCTGCCGCACCCGCACTGACGCAGGTCAGCGCAAATGCTCCCTGATTTGTGAAACAATCCAGAACGCGCCGGCCGTGCGCGTATCCAGCAACAACCGAATAATTGTGTTTTTGATCAAGATAAAAACCGGTCTTTTGTCCATGCAAAAGGTCGATTTCGAACTTTACGCCGTCGATTTCGATCTCGATTTGCGATGGACTGTCTCCGCGCAAAATGCCGCTGCGTAATTCCAACCCTTCCGCCTTGCGAATTGGCGCGTCATTTCGTTCGATGATCGTGGGCTGCGCTTCCAGCGCATCGGACATCGGCTGGAAGCCGATGCCACTTTCGACCGCATTGGCGATCAAATCTTTTCGCATGTCCATCGCCAGGGTCAGCGTTTGCATCACGAAATGATCGCCGTATCTGTCGATGATTAGTCCCGGCAAGCCGTCGCTTTCGCTCCAAACGACACGGCAGAGTTTGGGATCGACACCCCGTCGTGTTCGGTATTCGGCCGCTTGGGCGATGCGTCGTTTGAAGAAATCCAGGTCCAGTTCCTGTTTTCGACGCGAAAAGCGGCGCGCCACGATTTGTGACTTGGAATTGTAGATCGCGCTGCCGATTAGACGATCCCTACCGTCCTTGAGGGAGATGACATCGCCGTCCGCGGGTTTTCCAAAGACCTTCAGCACTTCGCTGGAAAATACCCAATCGTGTCCGTGCAGAATTCGCGCCCGCGGTTTGACCACAATTCCCGGCATAGAAGACTTTAACGTTCAACGTTCAACCCGCCTTCGCAACGCAACGGCGCGGCACGCGGCTTGCTATCCGGTGGCTACACGGTTTACGACATGCAGCGCTGTTTCGAGTTGAAGGGCTGATGTTGGGGCTGGTCGACAGTTGGACCTGCGCGGATTTTACTAGACGCTCTGCGGCAAACGTTGGAACGTTCGCTTTTTGCAAATGGAAACTTCCCTGCAATCTGTCATCAATCTTCCGGGAATAAAAAAATTGCGCAGCGGCAAGGTCCGCGAAGTTTTTGATCTTGGCGACACGCTGCTGTTTGTCGTAACTGATCGCATCTCAGCTTTCGATGTGATTCTGCCCGACCCAATTCCGCATAAGGGCGCAGTCCTCAATCAAATTTCCGCGTTTTGGTTTAAGCGCTTCGACACGATCCAGAATCATCTTGTCACGGCGAATTTCAAAGGTTTCCCGAAGGAGCTGCAACCGTTCCGCGAGCAGCTCGCCGGGCGTTCGATGATCGTAAAGAAAACCAAGCCACTCCCTGTGGAATGCGTGGTGCGCGGTTACCTCGCTGGGTCGGGTTGGAAAGAATATCAGGAATCCCAGAGCGTTTGTGGAATCAAACTACCAGCCGGACTAAAGCTGGCGTCGCAACTGCCGGAGCCGATCTTTACGCCAGCAACAAAGGCAGAGCAAGGTCATGACGAGAACATCGACATGAAACGATGTGCTCAGATTCTCGGCGACGAAATTGCCGATCGCGTGAAAAAGTTAAGTCTCGAAATCTATTCGCGCGGCCGCGAGCACGCCGCACAGAAGGGAATTATCGTTGCAGACACGAAATTCGAGTTTGGCACTGTCGATGGAGAATTGTTTTTGATCGACGAATGCCTCACGCCGGACTCATCGCGGTTCTGGCCGAAAGATGAATACATTGTCGGGCAGAGCCCGCCGAGCTTCGATAAACAATTCGTGCGCGATTATCTGGAGACCCTCGACTGGGACAAAAGTCCGCCTGCGCCGCGTCTCCCGAAAGATGTTATCGAGAAAACGTCCGCGAAATATCTCGAAGCTTTCCGTCGCTTAACGGATAGCGAACTCGCAACTGGCTAGTGCAGTTTCACGGAGTGAGGCCAGCAGCGCAGGTGACGGAGCACGGCCATCTTGGTGTGGGGCGGGCGGGCATCTTGCCTGCCGAAGAAACCGTCTCGATCAGGCGAGGCGCCCGATTGCTCCACAGGCTCACCACGGGACGAGTCCGTCCGACTGGCGGACAAGATGCCTGTGCTCCGACCCGCCATGCGCAACTTTTCCATGAAGTTATTACAAATTCAGGGGTAGTCGCGTTTAGTGTTACACCGCATTAGCAATTCACGCGTCTGTGCGGAATCTTCAAGAAAGTGTCACCGACCCGGCCCGACATATTATTTATCATGACGGATCAGCAGCGATTCGACACGATCGCTGCGCTCGGTAATTTGCACATCTATACGCCGAATTTGGATCGTCTGGTGCGCAGAGGAATCAGCTTTTCCAATGCGTACGCCACTTGTCCGATTTGTATCCCGGCGCGGTACACGATCCGTACAGGATGTGAACCGGTTACCACGCGCGCCTTTAGCAACGCAAAGCCAAAGCCGGCAGCAGGGCAGGCTGCTGAAATGGAAGCGCGTTGCGGACCGTATCTGGCGCGCACAATGTCGCGCCTGGGATACCGGACTTTTGGAATCGGGAAGTTCCATACATATCCCTGGAATGAAGACGTAGGTTACGAAACCCTGTGGCGCAGCGAAGAGACGTACCATCCGCCGGCGCGCGAAGGCGACGACTATGGTTCATGGCTAACGAGGGAGCATCCGGCGTTCGATTTTCTGGAGCAACCTTTTGGGGAACGCACAGAGATGTATTACCTTCCGCAACGCAGCCCGCTTCCGGCTGAGCTAGGCGTCGAATGGTGGATGGCTGATCGCGCGGTGGATGAGATTGAGCGGTCAGATGATTCGCGGCCCTTTTTCGCGTTCGTATCGTTTGTCGGCCCGCATCCGCCGATCGCTCCTCCAATTCCTTTCAATCGGATGTACAATCCCGACCGAATGCCGGACCTCGTTCTTGGCAGCGTCGAGGAAGATCATCTGGACGAAGAGATTCCCTTCATGCGCTATGCGATTTGGGCAGACGCGATCAACCCGGCGCTGGCGCGAATCGTGAAGGCCCGATACTACGGCGAGATTAGCTACCTGGATCGTTGTCTCGGCCGAATCCTTGACGCGATCGAAGCGCGCCCGAAATCGGAGAACGTTCTTATCTGCTTTTTTTCGGACCATGGCGATCTTTTGGGTGATCATCATGGCTGGCAGAAACAAAACTTCTTTGAGGCCGCATGCCGCGTCCCTTTCCTGCTGAGTTGGCCAGCGGTGCTGGCTGCGGGAACTGTCCGGAATGAATTGATTACCCTTGCGGACCTTTTCGGAATCGGGACTGAGGCTGCTGGCCAATGCGACGTGCGAGAGGGGATAAACGTTCTTAAATTGTTGCGAGGCGAATGCGCACGGCGCCAGTATCTTGTTGGTATGGTTGAACCTCCCGGCTCGTACGATTTCAAACTCATGGTGGTTACCGATGAGCGGAAATACATTTTCATGGCAAATGGTGGACGGGAACAGCTTTTCAATCTCAGGCAAGATCCCGACGAACTCTCGAACTGCGTCGCATCGGATCCTAAAATCAGGAACGATCTGCACGCTTTGGGTGTGCAAGCATGTCAGGCGCCAGGCGCAATAGACGCTCTCGATGGCGAAAAACTACGCGCGTTTCCTTTCCGCGAGCGCCCACGGACCCGCATCTATCAATTCGACCGGTCGCGTGGGGTCGTTGGATTTCCGGATCGACCAGAGGACGCGCTGAAAGGTTTCGATCGCGCCACGTTGAAGCGAGTGAACTAATATGGAGGCACCTCTGGACGACCAGGAAAGTCTGGGCGTCGGTCTCAAGCCCGGGGACGCGCATTACCGCGCGTGTGTCGGCCCTTCGGAAGATTATGATTTGATCGCAGCGATGGCGTTCAATCTTTTAACCACGCTGGGTCTGCGGCAGCATCATTCGCTGCTCGACGTGGGATGCGGTTCTCTTCGGATCGGCCGCTTGTTAATTCCTTATCTGAATCGCGGAAAGTATTTTGGCGTCGAGCCGAATGAATGGCTGGTGGAGCAAGGAATTAAGCGGGAGCTCGGGCGGGCGTTATTGGAAATTAAACGCCCGACATTCTTTTTTTCCGATTCACCGGAGACAATTGCCCAGGCGAAGGTCCCATTCGATTTCGCGCTGGCTCAATCGATCTTTAGTCACTGCGGACTGGATCTGATTAAAAATTGGCTCTCTGCAATGTCGCACGCGATCGCTGAAAACGGAGCTTTGGTCGCTACATTTTTACCAGGCGAGGAGGATTCGCCACAGAGAGGCTGGGTCTATCCTGAATATGTGAAATACCGGCCAGCGACGCTGAGACGCGTAGCGGCAGAAGCGAGTTTGCGATTCGAGCTCTTGGATTGGGGACATCCCCAGCAGAAGTGGGCGATTTTTGCTGGCCCAAAGTTTGATTCTGGCTGGTTCAAAAACAGACCTCTCACTTGGAATTCCGGGCTGGAGAAAATCCTCGGCAAAAACAAAGTGGGAAATGCCGCTCCAGCAACGCCTGCGATTAGTGCCGACCTTTGGCACGGTGAAGGCCATATCTATGATGAAGGCGGACTGCGATCGATCCATAACCATGAATTTCTGGATGACCCGGCGTTTCGAAAAGCTTATGAGAGAGGCGTTCGCGCGGCAGGCGATGATTATCGATGGCACTGGCGGGTTCATGTCGGCTTGTGGGCGGCTGCCTGCGCTGCGCGCCTCGAAGGTGATTTTGTAGAGTGCGGTGTGAACCGGGGCTTTCTCTCCTCCGCAATCATGGATTATCTGGACTGGGATTCCCTGGGAAAACAGTTCTATCTCTTGGATACCTTTCGTGGACTGGATGAACGCTTCGTTTCCCCTGAAGACAAAGCCTCAGGTGCTGGGGAAAAAAACACGCAGAATCTGGCAACAGGGTTTTATGTCCAAGGGGTTGAAGAAGTGCGAGCTAACTTCTCTCAGTGGAAGAATGTTTCTTTGATAGAGGGCCCGATTCCGGAGACGTTGCCGATGGTTCGCGCAAATAAGATCGCGTACCTGCATCTCGATATGAATTGTTCGCCGCCCGAGGTTGCGGCAGTCCGGTTCTTTTGGGA
Organism: Verrucomicrobiota bacterium; assembly: GCA_003221195.1. GTDB lineage: Bacteria > Verrucomicrobiota > Verrucomicrobiia > Chthoniobacterales > UBA10450 > Udaeobacter. The sequence continues at coordinate 10,672 of QHQO01000046.1, read as the reverse complement.
ACGTCTGTCGCCAGGAGCTCCTGTGCTTCTCGACGATTACGCTTTCTACGGCTACGTTTCGCAGAAGATTGCAATGGATCGTTTCGCCCAGGAAAAAGGGATCAATATCTTATCCTTGCCCACCGGCCAGGGACTTCTACTGAAACCGCCTCGTGCTTGCTAGATCGAATGGGCGAACTATCAGCGAGCTTGGAGGTTTGCCCAGTGTGCGGTCACGACCAGTTCGTGAAGCTATCGATCCTGTGGCCGGAGCTTATTGAGCAATGGCAGTTGTCGCCAGACGAAGTTGCTTATATCAACCTGCAGCAGGGACTTTGCTGCGCGAATTGCAAAAACAATCTAAGAGCAATGACATTGGCTGCGGCTGTGACGAAGGCCTTCGGTTTCGACGGCATTCTCAAAGATTTCTGCGTCAGTCACCAGCAAGTCCGGCAATTAACCGTGGTTGAAATCAATCAGGCAAAAAACCTGTCGCCTTTCCTTGAGATTCTCCCCCAATATGCACTTCACTCCTTCCCTCAGCTCGACATGCAGCGAATGAGCTTTGCCGATTCATCGATTGATATCATCATTCACTCCGACACGTTGGAACACGTTCCCGACTCAAAGGCTGCTCTTAAAGAGTCATTGCGCGTTCTGAAACCGGGCGGCCATTTGTTTTATACCGTGCCGATTGTTGTTGGCCGCTTGACGCGGAGCCGGCGCGGTTTACCTCCGAGTTATCACGGACGACCAGGGGTATATCGGGATGACTGCATCGTCCACATCGAATACGGCGCCGATTTCTGGTGCGAGATCTTCGAGGCTGGTTTCCGTGAAGTAAGCCTAACTAGTCTAATCTTTCCCGCGTCCGTGGCGATCCACGCAATTAAAGGCGCGTGACCCCAGCAGCGCTTGCCCAAGGTTCAATCGAAACACCCAGCTTTTGTTGTAAAAGGGCGTGCAAAGACATGAAACGCAAATTAACAGCTGGTTTGAAAAGAAACATTGTCGACCTGCTCGTTATTAGTGCTGCCGTAATTGGCGGAACCTTCCTGCTGAGGAAAGCTGACCAGGCCGGGGCGGGGAAAGCGACGCCGGAGCTTCCACCATCGCCGCACCGAATCACAGAGGCCCCTGCGATTCGTCCTCGAATTATTCCAGGCCGAATGGATAACTTTAAAGATGCAATTGTCCCGAAGCCAATACGCTCCTGGGATACCAAACCCAGGGACGGCGTCACGTTACGCGTTTCACCAGACTCAGCATCGAACCAGCCTAGCGCACGAGTTCTCCTGATTCCGCCGACGACGGCACCCGTGATCTTGGAAATTCAATATACCGTCGACGAAAGTGTAATCAACATGCTGTCGGCAAATGATGCCCTCAAAGATCGGACCGACGGCGTAACTGTTCTCGTCAGTACAGTGGGAATAGCGTACAATCACTTTACGCTCCTAAAGCTAGACCCGCTGAGAATAACTGAGCAACGGAAGTGGTTGACGCATAACTTGGCCTTACCTGTAGGAACAACAGAAGTCGATTTCTCGATCATCGGTCCCCCACCAGACTACAATGTGTTTGAGGATAGCTGTGTTATTTCTTTGCCGCAATTACGCATCGTCTCGCCCTAAGTGAACATACGGGATGTAATAGTGCGCCTTGCGGGCTGGCTTGTGCTTATGATGCCGGCGCTTTGGCTACTTACCCATCCCGTGCCGCTGGCTTGGTTGGTACCTCTCGCGCGCGAACAAAACGTTCCCGCTGCGATGCGCCTCTGGCCTCTCCTCCTTTCGTGTCTGGTCCCTTCGCTGCTGGCGTACCGGGATTGGAAATGGCGACGGCAGGTTACTTTTGGGTGGATCGCTCTCCTGTTTTGTTCCCTGCAGGCCTATTGTTTTAACAGCGCAAGCCATCCTATAACGAATCCCTTTGTAGTGTGGGGATTTTTACCGGGTACCGACGGTAGACATTATTTGAACGGCGCGGTCGAAATTGCGGAAGGTATAGGAATTCGTTCCGCGTTCGGGGCCAGACAAATGTGGCCAGGTTTTCTGGCGCTTTTACATACGTGGTGCCATGGCGATCTCAAACTGATGTTGTCGCTACTTGCGTTGATGCAAGCGGCAATTGCTGTCACGACATGGGAATTGATTCGTCTAATGCTTGGCCGCGTCGCGGCTTTTATTTGGCTTGGCTGTGTTGCGTTGTTTTATCGAAGTTACGTCGTAGGGATGTTCGTTACGGAACAAATTGGCCTGCCGCTTGGAATGTTAGCGGCGGTCACCCTGTTATACGCATGGCGGCGACAGTCCATGGTCTTTTGGTTACTTGGTCTGCTATTGCTTACATGTTCGCTCAACGCGCGCCCAGGCTGTTATTTCGTCGCTGCTCTTTTAGTTGCTGCCACGTTTTGGAGATTCCGCCACACGGCTCCTGCGGCCGACGGCTCGCGGAAGTTTCTTGGAGATCTCGCCTGGCGCAGGGGCATGATTGCCATCGCCGCCGTAAGCTTCTGTATCGCTGCCAATGCCTTGTCTTTTCGGCACCTTGTAAATCCCCCGCGGATGCCATCAAACTTTTGGCTGGTGCTCTATGGGATCGCAAAAGGCGGAACGTGGCTGGATTCCGTCCGCGACGAGGGTCGCGAGCTTTTCGATTTCACGAAGGTGAGTACTGTGAGTGAAGAAGAACTTTGGTATGGTTTCGTATCACGAGTTAAGCAGGCGGCGATCAAGCAAATCGCAGCCAATCCGCGAATGCTTTTGCACGCGGCATGGCGCGCTTGGCGTCAGATCATTACTAAGCAGACATTTTTTGTGGGAGAGGCAGCGCCCGGGTGGGGCATCTTGCTTCTGTTGATGAGCGCGATAGCGCTGGGACTGGCGGGGTCGAAAAGGAACACGGCAATCGACGATGGGGGTCTCTATTGGCTGGTTTGGATAGGCGTCTTCCTCTCACTTCCTCTGGCGCCACCTTGGGATAGTGGGCCTCGAATTTATGCGGCTACTGATCCATTGATCTGGTTAACGCCGGCGGCTTTCTGTTCGTGGTGTGCCAAGCGTCTTAGTAGCAGGCGATCAAGTAGGGGCCGGGCTGAGCTTTCAATCGCTGACGACAAACAAACCGAATGTTTGGAATTGAACGCAAGCCTTCGCTGGAACTCAACTGTCGGACTACTCCTGGTTATTTCGTCCGTCCTGTTCCCAAGCGTGTTGTTGGCACTCAATCGCAACAAGACAATGCCTCGCTACAGCGATCTGATGCCACTTGGAACAACATCGATCACGGTTAATGAAATTCCTGGCAGTCTCATACGCCGTAACCGCGGAATAATGGTCGGTCCGGAAAAGAGCCGAACCTTTCTGCCTAGATTGGCGCGCGACGATTTTGAGCGTGGTGTACCGAGAGGACGCGAGTTTGCCATAGGCGAGTTTATGAAAGAGCTGCCTGATAATTCTTACATCGCCGTGCTTGGAAGACCGCGGTACCTGATTTGTGATCGTTCGGCCTTTCAGAATGAGGCTGCAATTACTAGGATTCCTTTACAGGCAGCTGACTGGATGGCGTATAAATATATCTTTAGCCTTTCAAGCAGCGTAGCTCTCACTGCAAAGCAAGTAATGATTCTGTGTCCGTCTTCTGCAAGCCATGAAATCTTCTGGAAACCGGCAGTGCCGCTTTCCGGAAAGTAGGCCCCCCGCTCCAAAGGTGCGATAGCTATGGGATCAATGGAGTGACCAGGGACTTTTCTTCTTTTAGCTCCGCCACCGACGCATCGATTTTCGCACGACTGAAATCATTAATCGGCACTTCCTGTACGATTTCCCATTTCCCACCGCGCAGACGAACTGGGAATGACGAGATCAATCCTTTCTCCACACCATAGCTTCCGTCGGAACAAACCGCCACGCTGTGCCAGTCGTTACCGGGCGTGTCGTTGGTGAGCGAAAAGACGGTGTCAATGACCGCGTTCGCCGCGGAACCGGCTGACGAAAGTCCTCGTGCTTTGATCACCGCGGCGCCGCGCTGTTGCACGATGGCAATGAATTCTTCTTTCAACCATTTTTCATCTCCGATTACCTCGTTCCCTGGACGATTATCGATTCGGGCGTTATAAAAATCCGGATACTGTGTCGAGGAATGATTGCCCCAGATGGTCATGTTTGTGACTGACCCGATGCCTACACCGGCTTTGTGTGCGAGCTGCGCGCGTGCACGATTTTCGTCCAGTCGGGTCATTGCGAACCACCGCTCCCGGGGAATCGCTTTTGCATTATTCATCGCAATCAGGCAATTCGTATTACAAGGATTTCCGACCACGAGCACACGCACGTCGGAGGCAGCGTTCTTCTCGATCGCCTGGCCTTGTCCAATGAAAATCTTGCCGTTGATCCCGAGCAAATCTTTCCGCTCCATGCCGGCCTTGCGCGGAACACTTCCGACCAGCAACGCCCAATTAATATCGCGAAAGCCTTCATTGAGATCTGCAGTGGGCACAACCGACTCAAGGAGCGGAAAAGCGCAATCGTGCAATTCCATTACGACGCCATCCAGCGCGCCGAGCGCATCCGGAATTTCGATCAAATGGAGGATGAGCGGTTGGTCCGGCCCGAACATCTGTCCAGAAGCGATGCGGAACAGAAGCGCGTAACCAATTTGCCCAGCGGCGCCTGTCACGGCGACCTTAATCGGTGTCTTCATGATGCACTTAGCCATAAACGCTTTAGTGAGCAAAGCCAAAGCGCGTGATAGATTAGCGACAGTCTATGTATCCGACCAAGCTAAACAAGATCATCAATCTCTTCGAGTCACTCCCCGAGGATGAGCGGCGTGAGACCCTTGTTTCGTACGCGGACAACGCGAAGAAACAGGAGCCACGCGAGGGCGAGAACTTCGATCTTGTCGATGTGCGAAAAGACGAGGAATGCACGGACACGGTTGGTGTTTATCTGCACGTAGATGAAAACGGCAGGGCGCACATTCGCATGACGCTCGGACCGGAAGTGCAGACACTTACCCGCTCCATGACGGCGATTCTTTGCAAGGGACTGGAGGGCTCGACACCACAGGAAATTCTAGATCTGCGGAGCGATTTCGTGACCCGCATCGTCGGGACAGAGCTGGTGCGGATCCGCAGTCAGACAGTTTACTATGTGCTCACCCGCATTAAAAGCATCTGCAAGGTCTGGCTCGATCGACAACGCATTGCGCAAGTGGCGTAATGGCGTAGCACAGCCGTCCCGGCTGTGGGGTCGGTAGGCGTCTCGCCTGCCGAATAGAATCGCATGAGGTGGGGCACTACTGAGCAGGCGGGACGCCCGCTCGCCTCACAGGCAAGATGCCTGTGCTACGATTGTCGCGTGACCTTAGCGCGATTTCGTTTACTGTCCGCGCTGCGCAGATGCCGCGAAATAACGAGCTTAAAAAAATCCTGCTGATCGGCTCTGGTCCAATCGTAATTGGACAGGGTTGCGAATTTGATTATTCCGGCGTGCAAGCATGCAAGGCGTTGCGCGAGGAAGGCTATGTGGTCGTGCTGGTGAATTCCAACCCGGCCACAATCATGACCGATCCAGAATTCGCGGATCGCACCTATATCGAGCCGATCACTCCCGAAGTAATCGAGGCGATCATGGAACGCGAAAAACCAGACGCAATTTTGCCAACTCTGGGCGGACAAACTGCGCTTAACGCCGCCATGGAATTGAACCGCAACGGCGCGTTGGCGCGACACGGGGTGAAGTTGATTGGCGCAAACGCCCAGGCGATCGCAAAAGGCGAAGATCGCCAATTATTCAAGGAAGCGATGTTGCGGATCGGGCTCGACGTGCCGCGCTCAGAAGTGGCGCGTTCTCTCGCAGACCTTGACCGTATCGTCGCTGAAATTGGAACTTTTCCGCTCATCATTCGCCCGGCGTTCACTCTGGGCGGAGCCGGCGGTGGGATCGCTTACAATCGTGAGGAGCTCGATGTAATCGCGGCGCGAGGCCTCGATCTCTCGCCGGTCCACGAAGTGCTGATCGAGGAATCGCTGGTCGGATGGAAAGAATTCGAGATGGAAGTGATGCGCGATCGGATGGACAACTGCGTGGTTGTTTGTTCCATCGAGAATTTCGATCCGATGGGTGTGCATACCGGCGACTCGATCACCGTCGCGCCGGTGCAGACGCTCACCGACAAGGAATATCAGATCATGCGCGACGCCGCGTTCGCGGTCATTCGCGAGATCGGTGTGGAGACCGGCGGTTCCAACATTCAGTTTGCGGTGAATCCTGACAACGGCCGGATGGTCGTAATTGAAATGAACCCGCGCGTCTCGCGTTCCAGCGCGCTGGCGTCGAAGGCAACGGGATTTCCGATCGCGAAAATCGCGGCAAAGCTCGCAATCGGTTACACGCTTGATGAAATCAAGAACGATATCACCCGCGAAACGCCGGCGTGCTTTGAGCCGACCATCGATTACTGCGTCGTGAAAGTGCCGCGGTTTACGTTCGAAAAATTTCCGCAGGCGGATGCAACGCTGACGACGCGGATGAAAAGCGTCGGCGAAGCGATGGCTATCGGACGGACGTTTAAGGAAGCCTTGCAAAAAGCGCTTCGCAGTCTGGAGATCAAGCGCTTCGGCTTATGCGGCGATGGCGCAAATAAAGATGTCGATGCTGAGACGTTGCGCTTGAAGCTGGCGATCCCGAACGCGGAGCGGATTTTTTATCTAGCCCAGGCGTTTCAAGACGGAATGCCAATCGACGAAGTTTTCGAATTGACGAAGATCGACAGGTGGTTTTTGCGAAACGTGCAGCAGATCGTGGAGGAAGCGAATCGGCTGCGTAGTAGCACAGGCATTTTGCCTGTGGGGCAGGCGGGCGTCTCGCCCGCCGAACGGGAGAATGCCTCAAGCGGCCGTGACCCGCAATTTCATCCCATGGATCGGCACGGGGAAATTCAAAAACACCGACGAAACCTGCCACATTGGGAACAGCCTGATGCGACGTACTTCGTGACTTTCCGATTGGCCGATGCAGTCCCGCAAGGCATTCTTCGACGATGGAAAGAAGAAATAGAAGCCTGGCGAAAGTTTCATCCCGAACCCTGGGATGCTTCCACGAAGTACGAATACCAAAAACGATTTCAGGACGACCGTGAACAATGGCTCGATCAGGGACATGGCAAGTGCGTTCTCGAAAAAGCAGATGCAGCGGCAATTGTAGTTAGCGCGCTGCGGCATTTCGATCGTGACCGGTATCTGTTGGATGCATTTGTGGTGATGCCTAATCACGTTCATGTGCTCGTTCAGTTGGCAAAGGGCCAGGCGCTCGCAGACATTCTTCATTCGTGGAAATCGTTTTCTGCAAAGGCAATCAACGAATTGCTTGGGAGAAAAGGGCAGCTCTGGCAGGAAGAGAGCTATGATCGGATCGTCCGGGATTGGAATGAACTGGTCGGGTACCGCGACTACATACTTCACAATCCCGAAAAGGCGAAGCTGCGCGAAGACAAATTTGTGCTAGAGGCCCGGCGCATACTGCATCCCGCGTCCGATTCGGCAGGCGGGACGCCCGCCGGCCCCACAGGCAAGATGCCCGTGCCACAACTCCTTCGCGCAAAGAAGCTCGGTTTTTCAGATCGACAACTGGCGGTAGCGAACGGAGTCAGCGCAACTGAAATCCGTACCAAGCGGCAGTCGTCAGGCGTCCTGCCCACCTATCGCCTCGTCGATACATGCGCGGCGGAGTTTGAAGCGTACACGCCTTATTACTACTCGACGTATGGCGATGAGAACGAGCGGCGCGAGAGCGGCAAACGCAGGATTATGATCCTTGGCGGCGGACCGAACCGGATCGGCCAGGGAATCGAATTCGACTATTGTTGCGTGCACGCGGCCTTTGCTCTGCGCGAGCTCGGATTTGAAACCATCATGGTCAACTCCAATCCGGAAACGGTCTCCACGGATTACGACACGAGCGACAAACTTTACTTCGAGCCGCTCACGCTCGAAGACGTGCTCAACATTTGTGATCAGGAGAAACCAGAGGGCGTGTTCGTTCAGTTTGGCGGTCAAACACCGCTGAATTTGGCGAACGGATTGAAAGCGGCAGGCGTACCCATTCTTGGCACTCAGCCCGAAAGCATCGAGACCGCAGAAGACCGACGCTTGTTCGCGGCCATGCTCGACAAGCTTGGTCTGCGCCAAACCCCGAATGGATCGGCCACGAGCACCGAAGACGCCGTCGCGATAGCCACGAAAATTGGCTATCCAGCACTTGTTAGGCCGAGCTTCGTTCTCGGCGGACGCGCCATGGAGCTTGTCTATAATGAGGAGGATCTTCGGCGTTACATGGCCAGTGCCATTGAGGTAACGCCTGATCGTCCAGTGCTGATCGATCGTTTTCTTGAAGATGCGATCGAGGTCGATGTCGATTGCATTTCGGACGGCGAAGCGACTGTGATCGGTGCAATCATGGAGCACATCGAGGAGGCCGGCATTCACAGCGGTGACAGTGCATGCGTCATTCCGACATTCTCGTTGTCGCAAGAAGTTCTGGAGGAGATTTCCGCCGCCACAAGGGCGATGGCGCGCGAGTTGAATGTGCGAGGCCTGATGAATGTGCAATTCGCCGTGAAGGGCGACAACGTTTACGTGCTGGAAGTGAATCCGCGGGCGTCGCGCACGGTTCCCTTCGTCAGCAAGGCAATTGGTGTGCCGCTTGCAAAACTTGCTGCCAAAGTGATGACCGGAAAATCATTGCGCGAGCTCGGTTTCACCAGAGAAATCGTGCCGAAACATTTCTCAGTGAAAGAAGCGGTGTTCCCCTTTTTACGCTACGAAGGCCTGGATATCTCGCTCGGGCCGGAGATGAAATCGACCGGCGAAGTGATGGGCATGGATATCGATCTCGGTCTCGCCTATGCAAAATCGCAAATGGCTGCACCGCCGCCACTGCCGAAAAAAGGAAAAGTCTTTATCAGCGTCAAGGACACTGACAAGGAAGCGGTGATTCCGGTCGCGCGCGAATTTGTGAAGCTCGGCTTTGAAATCATTTCCACGGGCGGAACCGCAGAAGCGTTAACGAAAGCGAAAATCAAAGTGACCAAGGTCTTCAAAATTCACGAAGGACGCCCAAATGTCCTCGACCGCATCAAGAATGGCGACATCAACTTTATCATCAACACACCGAGCGGGAAAATTCCGCGCGAGCACGAAGTAGTCATTCGCAATGCAGCGCTAGCGGCGAAAATTCCGATCATGACGACGGTGCGCGCTGCGCTGGCGAGCGCGAACGGAATCCGGTCACTTCAAAAACGCAAAGTTCAGGTGCGCAGTTTGCAGGAATACAATTCAGATGTCATCCCGAGCGAAGCGAGGGACCTCGCAAAGCCTGGTTGATCACACTCGGTGCATTTGAGTGATCCCTGACCCGATGTGAGATCCTTCACTTCGTTCAGGATGACCACGCGTTTTATGGCGGCTTGAACGTTCGTCGTTGAGCGTTACGATTGGCCGACATGAAAACTTTTTTATATTGCTTGATCGCGTCGGCGCTGGTTGCAACGACAGTCGCAGAAGAAAAAAAGAAGGAAAATACTCCTATGAATTCATCAAACGAAGTTGCAGTTATCAAAACTAACGAAGGTGAAATGGTCGTTCAGTTTTGGACTGATGCCGCCCCAAGCACGATCGAGAATTTTAAAAAACTGGCGCGCCAGGGCTTTTACGATGGCACCATCTTTCACCGGATCGTCAAAGGGTTCATGATTCAAGGAGGCGACCCAAATTCGAAAGATCCCGCGAAAGAGAGCACTTACGGAGCAGGCGACCCTGGTTACAGAATTAAAGCCGAGTTTAACAATCATTCCCACGATCGCGGTGTGATTTCGATGGCGCGTGGACCTGATCCGGACTCAGCCGGTTCGCAATTCTTCATCTGTCTTGCGCCTGTCCGGCGCCTTGATGGGCAATACACCACGTTCGGCAAATTGATCAGAGGCGTTGATGTACTCGAGAAAATCGGCGACACGCCGGTCGAGCGAAATGCACAAGGGGAAGTGAGCAAGCCAACGAAACGGGTAGTGATCGAAAGCGTGAAAATCGTGCCGACGAATTCGGTGAAGTAAGCAATCTTGTTCGCTTCGCTCTGCGAAGCGCGGCGCTGATCTACGAAACAGGCGCGCGCCGCGCCGCCCAGAGGTCGCCGGCTACAACGCCAGGAATTCCAATTTTTCAGCAATGCCGAACAGTTCGAAAACAAAAATCGCTCTCATCCAGATGCGATGCGCCCCGGTGCCGGAAAAGAATTTCTCGCGAGTAATTGAATTCATCCGCGAGGCAACAGGAAAAGGCGCGCAAATCGTATGTTTACCGGAGCTTTTTCGGTCGCAATACTTTTGTCAGACAGAAGATCACAAGAATTTCGATCTAGCTGAGGAAATTCCGGGCAAATCAACATCGGCATTGGGAGAAGTAGCCCGAGACACTGGGGCAGTAATCATTGCCTCACTTTTCGAGAAACGCAGCGCCGGCCTCTATCACAACACCGCGGCAATCATCGATGCGAATGGAAAATTGCTAGGCAAGTACCGGAAGATGCATATCCCGGACGACCCGCTGTATCACGAGAAATTTTATTTCGCACCAGGCGATCTCGGATTTCAGGCGTGGCCAACAACACGCGGCAAGATTGGAGTCTGCATT
>QHQO01000045.1 GCA_003221195.1 Verrucomicrobiota bacterium | reverse complement strand
CAAACCGAGTAGGCCATGAAGCGCCTGCGGGTGGCGATGGGATTGAATTTTGGGGACAAAGTTTCGTTTGCGGACCAGACGGGGAAATCATCGCAAAAGGTTCTGTCGATAAAGAAGAGATTCTGATGGCTGATGTGGATTGGATCCGCGTAAACGAGCAGCGCACGCATTGGCCATTCTTGCGGGATCGCCGCGTTGACGCTTACAGCGGGCTTGATCAGCGGATGATAGACTGAAACGTAGCACAGACATCTTGTCTGTGGGGCCGGCGGGCATCTTGCCTGCCGATGCGTTTTTGTCTTGAACCAGGCGAGACGCCCGGTTGCCCCACAGGCAAGATGCCTGTGCCACAAACACCAGCCTGAAAGACCTGTCTCGGATTTGAGCGT
>QHQO01000198.1 GCA_003221195.1 Verrucomicrobiota bacterium | reverse complement strand
TTCGTATTGAAGCGCGGCGATCGTTCCCTGAATTACATCATCAATGAAAGTGTAATCACGTCGCGTGGTGCCGTCGCCAAATTGTTCGATTGGCTGGCCGGCATAAATGCGCCTGGTGAATTGATGAATCGCCAGGTCCGGCCGTTGCCGCGGACCGTACACGGTGAAGTAACGGAGCGCCGCTACGCGCAGCTGATACAGATGCGAGTACGTTGAGCAGAGAAACTCGCCGGCAATCTTCGTCGCAGCATACGGGCTCAATGTCTGAGTCAGATGTTGGTCCTCAGAAAAGGGTACGGTCTTCGAGGCACCGTAGACGGACGAACTGGAGGCGAAGATAAATCGCTCCACTCCGGTCACACGCGCCGCTTCGAGCAAATGCAATGTGCCGGTGACATTGGCGTCGTAATAAAGTTGTGGATATTGAATCGATGGTCGAACACCGGCACGAGCAGCCAGATGCGCGATCACTTCGAACTTCTCGCGGTGAAACAAATTTCGCACTGACGCGCCATCCCGGAGATCGACATGATGAACGGTCACATCTTTGGCGAAACCGGCGATGTTTGCCTGCTTGATTTGCGGATCGTAGAAATCGTTGAAGTCATCGAGGATCACGACGGCGTGTCCTGCCTCGAGCAAGTGTTCGACGAGATGGGAGCCGATAAAACCGGCTCCGCCTGTGACCAAAATTCGCATGTCCCGAGAAGTTCAACCACGAAGCACAAGAAGTGCACTAAAAATCTGCAGTGGAGTATTGGAGTGACGGAGTAAAGTAGTAGTGAGTTTTCCTACTCCAACACTCCAATAGTCCAGCGCTCTATCACCCAGCGTTAAAAATTGCGCCAGTGCATCAGGAGATAGATCCAGTTTAGTACGAGGGCCGAGATGACTGCGATGCGCACGAATATTTTCGTCGTTTCCGAGTAAAAACAGATTCGCAAGCGCGGCCCGCGCGTTGCGAGCGTCGAAAACGCGTAGAGATCAAACGCTGTCAGGCCGCAGAGTGCTGTGAACACGAGTGGATTCCATTTCAATGCCGTCAGAAAGTGACCGTGAAAAAATTGAACCCCACACCGCGTCATACCGCACGTGACGCAAGGGAGGCCAGTGATGTCGTGAAACACGCAGCGCGGCCATGGCAAACCAACTGTTAACCACGCTGCCGCCAAGCCCAGCGATACAAGCGAGACGCTTAGCCAGATTAACTCGTGATCGATTTCACCTGGAGCAAGGCACCGGACGCGAAGCCGCATTTTGCCGGGAAGTTCAATGTTGTGACGTGCTCCAAGCGGCCAATCCACCAAACATGAACGCAATGAGCAGCACGCCGCCGCAGCAAACAATCAGCGGCAGGAAAACAGCGACAACCGCGCGGCCGGTGTCGGTTTCATGGGCACGCGCCAATCCGATGCAGTTGCAAACGAGCGCCCAAACGCCAGCGATCAGTCCGCCACAAACCGGGATCATCTGCAAAGGACCAGTGGAACCCTGAGAAAAAGCAATGACGCGGAAAGTGGTTTCAAATGAGTGATTCGCGCCGCCGACTATCATCAAACAGAGATGCACGATCGCGCTGCCGATGAACAGTCCGATTATGATAAATAGTGGCACCAGAACGATAAATGCGGCAGACCCTCCCATTCCAGTCATCGCGGCGAATGCGTCGTGACGATTGGCGAATAAGCCGACGGACTGCAATCCCAGTGAGAATAGAACCGAGACGATGCCGCCAAGGCATCCGCCGATCAGCGCATAAATGAGCGGCTCGCCTAAACCGCCTTCACGTTTCATCACCGTGAACGCTTCGCCCGGTTTCGTAAGCACGATAACCAGGGTCTCGACAAATGCATTGGAAAAGCCGCGCTCTTGCCGATGATCCCATGGCAAACCGGTTCGCGAGGCGGCAACTTCTGGGGTTGCGCTCGCGCCGGTCTGGGGAGGCGGGGCAGCGGGCGCCACAGCTCCCAATTCTGGGAACAGCGAAAGCGGCTGCCAGTTTGCCATTCCTTCGCGCCACCAGATGTCCGTCGGAACGAAACGGCCAGTACGCAGACCTTCACGAACTTCTTCTTCGGAAAATACGCCCAAACTTGTGGCGCCCCGGTTAACGTGAATCATCGCCATATTCCCGCGTTTTAGTTATGCGCAGAGAAGAGCGCAAGACAATTGCTCGGAAGAGTGAAGCGTTAAAGAGTAAAAAAGTTGAAAGGTTAAGAGGGTAAAGGGAATGGCTTTTAACATTTCAACTTTTTAACTTTTCTGGTGTGTCGAGCGCTCGCCAGAAATACCAGGCGGCTGCTGAGCGGTAGGGACGCCATTTTTCACCGAACTTCATGAGCTGTTTTGAGGTGGGGAGTTTTCGGCGACCGAAAGTTTTAGCGAAACCTTTGCGCACACCGTAATCATCAACGGGCCAGACATCCGGCCGGCCCAGATCGAAAAGGAGAAGCATCTCAACTGTCCAACGGCCGATTCCGCGCACCGCAGTCAGACGCGTAATGATCTCATCATCGCTCATGCGGATGAGCGCGCGACCAGTTGGCACTGTGCCGTCGATTGTTTTTGCCGCCAGATCTTTTAGCGCAGCAGTTTTCGCACGAGAAAGACCAGCGGCGCGAAGTATTTCATCCGGCGTTGCAAGAAGTTGTTCGGGATCCAGCCATTTTTTTTTCGGATAGAGAGCGCGGACGCGTCCAAAAATGGTGGCAGCGGCTTTGCCGCTCAGTTGCTGGTAAGCGATTGATTCAGCAAGTGCGTCGAATGGTCGAATGGACACCGCGGGCGTGATGTTGTAGCGACGTGAGCGCGCGATCAACTCAGCCATTCGCGGGTGACTCGCTCTCAGAAGCTGGTGTGCATCTTCGTGGTTCATGAAAGCTAAAATTTCCGGCGCGCTCAGCGCGAGTAAATAATCTCACCGCCAATCACTGTCATTTCGCTCCGCGTTTCAAGAATTTCCATCTCAGGAATTTTCATGATGTCTTGTGAGAGAACAGTGAAATCAGCGAGCTTGCCGACTTCGATTGAGCCTTTGTCTTTTTCTTGGAAAGCGGCGTAGGCCGGCCAGATCGTAAACATTCTCAGCGCGTCTTTGCGCGAGACGGCTTGCTCGGGATGCCAGCCTTCGCCTGACGCGCCTTTGATGCTTTTACGTGCAACGGCGGCGTAGAATTCGATCATCGGTTCGCCGCGTTCGACCGGCGCGTCGGAACCTCCGGCAATGATGCAGCCGCTCTTGATGAAGCTTTGCCACGCGTATGCGCCGAGGAGACGATCCATTCCAAGTCGAGCCGGGGCGAAAAACAGATCGCTGATCGCATGGGATGGCTGCATTGAGGGGATCACACCAAGTTTAGCGAACCGGGGAATATCGTTTGGATCGACAATCTGTGCGTGCTCGATCCGCCAGCGCGGTTCGTGAATTTTTCGGTCGTCGGGCGGCACGGCTTTGAACGCCTGCTCATAAAGATCGAGAATTAGTCGATTAGCCCGGTCGCCGATCGCGTGCGTTTCCACCTGGATTCCGCGGCGCAGCGCTTCTTCAAACATCGGCCGGAGGTCCTCGGGTTTCTCTGTGAGAAAACCGGACGTTTCCTGCGCGTCGCTGTACGGTTTTAATAGCGCCGCGCCGCGAGAGCCGAGCGCGCCGTCGACGAGCACTTTAATCATGCGCTGGGTAAAATGATGATCGAACGCGTTAACGGTGCTTCCTTCGCGCAAGAAATTCTGCGCATCCTCACCGGGACCGTAGACGGCGTTAACGAATCGAATTTTGATTTTTCCGGTTTCGAATGCTTTCCGGATAAGATCGACGTCTTCTTTGTGACTGCCGGCGTTCTGAATCTCGCACCAGCCGAGTTTGATCTCGCGGTCGATTCCGCGCAGCAGCGCTTCTTCGCGCTCGCCTTCAGCGGGTTTGGGGATGTTCCTCGCAACAAGGTCCTGCGCGTTATCGAGCAGCATTCCATTTGGCTCGCCGTTTTTTTCCAAAATTTGTCCGCCAAACGGATCCGGCGTGTTCTCATCGATTCTGGCGATTTTTAGCGCGGCGGAATTAGCAATTGAGGCGTGGCCATCCGCGCGTGTGAGAAATACAGGATTGTTTGGCGCGATTTTATCGAGATCCTGGCGCGTTGGAAATTGCGGCGGTTTCCAAAACGTTTCGATCCAACCGCGTCCAGTGATCCATTTCCCGGGGCCCGTTGCGTCGACGCGCTCCTTCACCCTGCCCAGAAAATCTTCACGTGAATTTGTGCCTTCCAGGTTCAATTGCATTTCGCGTTCGCCAATCCCGAAAATGTGGCAATGCGCATCAGTGAAGCCGGGCACCACCGTGCGACCGTGAAGATCGACAATCTTAGCGGCGTGAAATTTTTTTGCGTCTTTATTTGAGCCAACGAAAACGATTCGATTGGTCTTTACCGCGACCGCTTCAGCCTTCGGTTGCTTCTCCGTGACGGTGTAAATGTTCCCATTCGTCAGAAGAAGATCGGGATCCTCAGCGCGCACCATTGTCCCTATGAAAAATCCAGCCAGAAAGAAAGCCAATCGCCATTTTCGTGCCGAGTTCGCAAAATGCCCTGACCGATTACTGCAGCAATCATGCCGGCAGTTTCCCCTCGGAATCAATTGCCTGCTTCCAGGCTTGACGTGTTGCCGAACTTTTGACGTCATCAGTTTTGCCAATTGTTTGCTTTTCTGTATCGGAAAAGGCGAAGGCTCTTTGTCGACATGAAATTGAAGAAGGAATTTTATTTTGCTACCGCCGGACAGATTTATAGAATCTTGGTTTCCCCTCAGGCGAAGAAGAACCCTTAACCCTTTTGGATCGTCTGAACGCAGCGCATTTCGATTTCAACATTGATTCGTTCTGGTGGCGGGGGCAGCCTCGCGGAGCCGCATGATCTGATATCCCATGGCCAACTTCTTTCCACGCTGGACCAATTGGATACCGCTCAAACTAGTGATCTGCGGAATCATCGCCCTCTGTGGATTGACCGCAGCGACCTGGTATTATGCGACGCCAAAGTACACAAAGATCGGCTACGAACCGATCCAGCCAGTGCCCTTTCCGCACGACATCCACGTTTCGCAACTGGGAATGGATTGCCGGTATTGTCATAGCTTTGTGGAAATGGCGGCCCAATCGAATGTGCCGAACACCCAGACCTGCATGAACTGCCATACACAGGTGCAAAAAGATAATCCCAAACTGGAGCCGGTGCGGGCGAGCTGGAAAACCGGTAACCCGGTGGAGTGGGTCTGGATCTATCGCACCGTCGATT
>QHQO01000197.1 GCA_003221195.1 Verrucomicrobiota bacterium | reverse complement strand
AGTTGAACGTGCTTCAATCATTGTCCGGTGAGTCGGTTGATAAAGACCGATCTCGCCGCCGCTCGGCAGCCGAACACTCGTGCTGATTCCCCACTCGGCTTCCACTGGATTCGCACAGCCTACACCCTTACTTTTCAACAATCCGATTACGCTGCCCAAATCGTCGCACATCAGATAGAGAAGGCCTCCCAGGATGGGATGTTCTCCATGCATCTGCACAAATTCGCCATCACCGGGATGGACCGCCAGCTCGGCAGGCGGCAATGCAAATATAAGCCAGCCATCGCCGAGATCGACCGACGGAAATTCCAGCACAGTTTTGAAGAACGCACGATCGGCTGCAGGGTCCTTGCTGTAGAAAAGAAAATGCGCTCCCGCAATCATTGCGGCAGTATATTGATCTCGCGCAAAATGAACAGCCTCAATAACGCGTTGTTGTTGGAATATATTGGTTTGCCAATGAAAGACCGAAAATGAGATAGTTTGCCTGGCGAGCCTTGGGATGTTCCAGCAGGGTCTCGCTATCGAATGACTACGAATTTACCGGAAACAACTTCGAAAATGGAAGGGCCGCTGGTGAAACAGTTCTCTGTTTTTCTTCCGAACAAGGTTGGGGCAATGCTGGACGTCGTGAAACTGCTCAGCACTCAGAGCACTCACGCCGTGGCGCTGAGTGTATCCGAATCGACCGATTCAGCCATCGCTCGGATTATCGCGAGTGATCCGGCGCGCGTGGAGAAATTGTTCCGGGAAAAAAACGTGCCATTCGGCGTTTGTGAAGTCGTGGTCGTAGAAATTCGAGAAGTGGCCACACAACTGGTGAAACTGCTCGCTGCACTAGTGATGGCAGAGGTGAACGTCCATTTCGCTTATCCCCTGCTTATTCGTCCGCGTGGCTTTGCCGCGATTGCTCTCCACGTGGACGATACCGAATGCGCGTCCTCGGTGCTGATGGGCGAAGGATTCAAGATGTTGGGGCAGGACGATATTTCGCGCTAGCGCACCGTGAATCGCTAAGACGTTAAACCGTTGAAGCATGAAAGGAACCAGTCCCATTTGACGATTCGACGCTTCAACTTTTTTTACGTTTTACGTGGCGAAGCCGTTGACAGCTTGGCGAGGGCGCGCTTACAGAAATGGGGTTTATTGCTGCATGCGGACTCTTCTTTCACGGGCTACGCAGATCGATCCAAGCTTTAACGTCGGGCTCGGCTTGGTTGTGATTCTGGCGGTGGTGGAAATCTTCGCTGCTACCTCCTATTATCTCGGTCGGGTCCGAGCTGCGCGAACGCCGGCGCAGGCAGTTGCGACAAGCGTCGCACGCCCCGTAGCTCCTCCCGCTTCAACGCCCCCAGCGGCGACTACTACCTCCGCAATGGCACCGCCAGCAACGCAAACGGCTCCTTCACCCGAAGCGGTGACCCATCCGCCGCCTCCGTCGCTTGTTGATCAACTTTTGCGCGAAGGCACTGAGCTGAGGGACCGTGGCGATACAACAAACGCGCTCGCGCGGTTCGAGGAAGCGTTAGACAGCGGACCCAGCAACGTCACCGTGCTCGAGGAAATAGCCAAGACGTACGATTCCATGCAGGTTTATGAAAAGTCGAACGAAGTGTGGCGTAAACTACACGATATGGGTCCTTCGGCTGGAGAAGCATATGAGTTGGCCGATCAGCGCCTGAAGTTGGGAGTGCCAACCCCGGCCACAACAAACGCTGGCCTGGCAAGCGCACCACTCGACGCTGCGTCACATAGGGATGTCGGCGGCAATCCGGAAGGCTCTGTCATGGGCATCACGGAAGTCAAAGCCGCTGAGACATCCGATCCCGACGCCGAAACCAACCTCGCGCTACAGATCGGAATAAAAAAACAGTCAGGCGCAACGATCGATCACACCAAAGTTAAGATCTTGGTGGAATTTTATGACACGGTTGGTGACAAAGATGTGAAGCTCACTGACGCGGACGTGAATTACGAATGGCTGACGCCAAGGCATGATTGGGCCGACGCGAATCCCGAGATACTGTTGGTTAGTTACCTCCGCCCGAAAACAGGAGTCGCGTCGCCGGAGTCATCGCTTTCTGAGGCGGCTGCGACCATCCGACCGGGGCAAAAAAGCAGAGGAGCCAAAAGTTCCGCCCCAGATGCTGGAAAGCGAAAATATCTGGGATACAGGATTCGAATTTATTACGACGATAAATTGCAGGCAGTTCAGGCCGAACCTTCGCGGCTTTTACAGCTTTTTCCTGCAGCCGAAACCAGCTCGGCACAATGAGACCATGGCATTTGGGGATGTGGTGGGCGCGCGAACTAAGCGATCTTGATCGGTATAACGCGAAAGGGCTCTGCAAAATGACGAAATCCGAATGACGAAATAATGTCGAAGCACGACTTTCGAAACGAGACGCCGACATGAACATCTTTGCCTTCGCGTCCGTCATTTATTCTTTGCGATCCTCCTCCAAAACGCCAGCTCGACCCCGTCCGACCGCTTCGGACTTCGTCATTCTTTCGTCATTCGACATTCGCGCTTCGTCATTAAGACATATGATGAGATATCTCCTGTCCATTGCATGTGTCGTCCTCATTGCTGCGAAAGTACAAGCTCAAATTCAGGTGGATCTAAAATTCAAGCGATTGCAGTACATCGCTTACGAACCGGTCGTAGTGACCTTAAGCATCACCAATCTCGCCGGACGCGACATCGACCTTCACAATGCGGACGGGCAATCATGGCTTGGGTTTGAGATAACTGGAAGCGAAGGTCAACCGATTGCGCCGATCAGTACCGAAAACGGTCAGGCGCCCTTGAAGATCGCAGCCGGGCAGAGAGTCACGCATCAGATCAATCTGACTCCACTTTATCCCGTGCACGATTTCGGCAGTTATCATGTCCGGACCAATGTTTATTTTGCCGATCTCGGAAAGTTTTTTTATTCCCCAACGCGAGTTTTTGAAGTGACCGATGCGCGGCCAATCTGGCAGCAAACAGTCGGCATCCCCGATGGCATTGCCGCGCCAGGCAACGTCCGCACGTACTCGCTTCTCACCAACCGCTTTCCGGACCATACTTCGTTGTACGTGCGTGTGCAGGATAAGGACAGTGGAATCGTTTATGCGACTTATTCGTTAGGCCGGGCCATCGCCTTTGAAGAACCACAGGCGGAGATCGATCACGCAAATCAATTGCATGTTCTGCACTGCTCTGCCCCGCGCGCATGGGCGTATTCGCGCGTCGGCTTGAACGGCGAACTGCTGGCACACTCCTCCTTCATGGAAACCAAAACTCGGCCGCGTCTCGTTCATGCCGCTAATGGCGACGTGGCCGTTCGCGGCGGCACGATTGAATCGCCGACCGCACAAAGCCCGCGTGGCACGGCACCGAAACTATCCGCTCGCCCTCCCGAACCGGCGAAAGACGATCAGTGATGCTGGCAAATTCCTACCGACTCCGTCTGTTTGCCGCCAGTTTGCTAATCGCGTTACTGGGAACTTTGTCCACGGCTCAGGCGAAACGCGCTTCTCAAGACAGCGGATCCGCCACTACCGTAGTGATCGATGCGGGTCATGGCGGCTATGACCGCGGTGGAATCCCAGGTCAGCAGGTTGCAGAAAAGGATATGACCTTGGATGTCGCGCAGCGTCTTAAACGCGTTCTCGCCGCGGGCGGCTATCGGGTCGTGATGACGCGGGATAGCGATGTATTCGTTTCGCTGGGTGGGCGAGTAGCAATCGCCAATTCCTACCCGAATGCGCTTTTTGTATGCATCCATTTCAACTCGGCAAAACGGATGGGCGCAGGTGGGATAGAAACATATTTTTATAGTCGTGACAGCCTGCCGCTCGCCTCTGCGATCCATTATTTCGTCGCCGGCGGCGCCCCTTCCTCCAATCGCGGGGTGCGGCGTCGTGGTTACTACGTATTGCGAAAGACGAACATTCCGGCTGTGCTGGTGGAATGCGGGTTCCTAACTAACCCAACCGAAGCTGCGTACGCACAAACCGCTTCTTATCGTCAAAAGCTCGCAGAAGAAATTGCAGCCGGTGTCCACGGTCGTAATTCCGTCACGAGCGCGTTGACGACGACGCGAGTCGCGACGGGCGAAAACATTCCGTTGCAACCGTATATCGATCAAACCAAAGTGGCAAAATCTGAACGCCCCCGGTCCAAGCGTTCTCACAAGAAAAGTGCTCGGCGGAAGAAAAGCTCATCGAAACCAGCCGAGTCAAAGACAAAGGCGGCCTCAAAAGATCAGGAGGGATAATTGAACCTGCCCGTCCTGACTTCGGCGCAGATGCGAACGGCGGAAGAAGCCGCCTTCGCGCGGGGCGTAGAAGTTGAAGCGCTGATGGACAAGGCCGGCGCCGGCATTGCGCGAGCTGTCACCAGATTTTTCGGAAAACCTGGCAAGTGCATTGTGTTCGCCGGAAAAGGCCACAATGCGGGCGATGCGCTGGTTGCGGCTGAACGTTTACGGCGCCGCGGATGGAAAATCGAAGTACGACTTGCCTTTCAGGAAGCCGATTGCAGCGGGATGATGCGCAAGAAACTTGACAGCCTGCGCCGCAGACCACCAGAAATTCTTGGCGCGACGCCATCCCGCGGCGGTGGGACTGATGCCAGCGTGATTATTGTCGAACTTTTGGAAGAAGCGGCTGAACAGCTGTCCGCCGCTCAGGAAGCGATGGCGGCAGAGGCGTATCTGGGCACTGCTGCGCCGTTGATAATTCTTGATGGCTTGCTTGGGCTTGGCGCGAAGCCGCCGCTCCGCGATCCGATTCGCGCGGCCTGTCGTTGCATCAATCACTTGCGCGCAGACAAGGGCGCCTATGTGTTCGCTGTCGATCTTCCGACCGGTCTCGACGGTGATTCGGGTAAAACCGATCGCGACTGTGTCATTGCGGATTTTACCGTCACGATCGGATTCGCAAAGCCAGGATTGCTGGCCGACGA
The DNA here is from genome assembly GCA_003221195.1 of Verrucomicrobiota bacterium. Taxonomy (GTDB): domain Bacteria; phylum Verrucomicrobiota; class Verrucomicrobiia; order Chthoniobacterales; family UBA10450; genus Udaeobacter. Next base: position 439 of record QHQO01000197.1, on the reverse strand, counting down.
CGCGCTGAACTTCGTGGGCAGACTGGAAGTGGTCCAGTTGGATGAACTGCGCGCTCCGGAAAAAAAAGCGAAAGAAGTTGTCGCTGCCCTGTCAACTTTTCGCGAATTGCTGCCGAGGCGCAAATTCGGCACATACAAGAATCAGTGTGGACGCATTGGTGTCGTTGCCGGTTCCAGGGGATTCATCGGCGCAGCGCTGATGACTTCGCGGGGCGCGCTGCGCGCAGGCGCTGGACTGGTCGAGGTTTTTGTCCCCGAAGAAATCTACGAAATTGTCGCCGGCGCCGCGCCAATGGAATCAATGGTTAAGCCACTCAAATCTTACCGCGATTTGCTCAAGGAAAAAGCCGACGTCTGGGCGGTGGGACCTGGTCTTGGAAAATCGCGCGCTGCCGAAATTCTGGACCTGATCGAAAAGGCGAAGCAACCGATGGTGATT
>QHQO01000275.1 GCA_003221195.1 Verrucomicrobiota bacterium | reverse complement strand
TGCGTCCCAGTCTGGGTATTGTCAAGCTGACTGTAACGAAACCCGGCGTCGTACCCCCAGCTCCCGTCAAACAGCTTGTCTCCCTTGATGCCGATGGTGCTTAGCCATGCGTTAGTTTCGTTATCGAACAAACGGTTCCCAAATTCAGCCAGACGCGCGCGCGTGCCGCCGGAGATAATTTGTTCGAAGGGATTAAAAGGATTGAATGCGTCAGCCGGGACACCTGTCTCCGCATGAGTGGGGGTATTGGGCGGTTCCGAGCCTGGCGCAATCGGCGAATGCGGCGGAATAGCCAATATCGTCTGACCCTTTGTTTCGAACGATCCAGTCGCAGGAGCCGCCAGTTCATTGTGGGTGTTCACCCTCTGATAAAAACCATCGGCATAGACGACCATCTGATCGCCGAAGACCTTGTGGTCACCACTTAACCACACCCCATAACGCTCCGATTCAGGGAGCGAGGACGAGAACAGATTGAAATTAAAGCCGGGACGGAGACCGCCGGCCGCCCTGACACGGTTATTAGCATCGTAGAGATACCTGTTTGCTGGGGCCAATCCGTTCGTAAAATCGGGTGCAGACGCGAATTCCGTCCCACCAGGATTTAAATTCTTGCCACCAGCGGCGGCCGCCACATCGCTGCTTAGCTGAAGATTATAAGGACTATTGTTCGAGCTTAGGAACGGCGGCGTGAGCGAGAAACCGCGATCGTGGTTGAAGATGGAGTTGCGATGATAGTAATTCAACACGCCAGTGATGTTGGTATCTCCCTTGCCAACACCGAAGATCGCCGATGAGTCGAGTTCGCCGGAGTCTTTATCGAGGGTATTGCCGTATTGGATCCTCGCCTCCGCGCCATTGTAATCATGACGCATCTTGAGGTTCACGACACCCGCTACCGCGTCCGCGCCATACGTGGTGGAAGCGCCGTCTT
>QHQO01000053.1 GCA_003221195.1 Verrucomicrobiota bacterium | reverse complement strand
TCACTAAAACTGGGCCCAGTTCAGATTGAAGTCTGCAACTCGACTTCATGAAGCCGGAATCGCTAGTAATGGCGCATCAGCTACGGCGCCGTGAATACGTTCCCGGGCCTTGTACACACCGCCCGTCACATCATGGAAGTCGCTTGTAGCCGAAGTCGGCGTGCTAACCGCAAGGAGGCAGCCGCCTACGCTATGAGCGGTAACTGGGATGAAGTCGTAACAAGGTAGCCGTAGGGGAACCTGCGGCTGGATCACCTCCTTTCTAAGGAGAAAGGCTGCGCCTCGTGATTCGTTGAAACGTCAAAGCGTTGAAGCGAAAAATGGAAGCGTCAGCACAGGTCGACGGCTAAATCCGCGGAGTGAATCAATTGATCACTTCCCGGACATGCCGTGAAGACTTTGGGATCGAAAGAAACCAAAGCTTCAAAGGAGATCAGGGTAACGCACAATTCAGTCTTTGCTGCACATCGACTGCAATGCCGGATGACGATTCACAAGGTCGACATCCGGCATTTTCTTTTCTATCGAGACAATCAGCGCCGCAATAAAGCGAAAGGAATCGGTATGACTCCAAGACTGAGAAATGGAAAGTTTGTGGCGTTAAATGTGCTCGGCCTCTATCCGCACCAACCGACTAATACGGTAACGACTCGTTTCTTCCGACGCACATTTCACGCGTGGTTGAATTGTTCACCGCCAGCGGGAGTACTAGCGTGATCGATGATTTATCATTGCATTCGCTATACGATCGATCGACACAAGCTCGCGGACTTCGAAGTCTACGCTCGTAGATGGATGGAGGGTGACATCCTTCGCCGGTGCGGCGCCGAGCCGCTCGGTTATTTTCTTCCCAAGATAGGTTTGGGTGGCGCCGATAACATCGCTCTTGCCCTTCTCGGGTTTGAAAGCCTGGCTGATTATGAACAGTACCGTGTCAGACTTGGTGATGATCCGGACTCCCGCGCAAATTTGGCGGCAGCGAAAAAGTCGCGATGTATTGTAACCGAAGAGCGATCATATTTCTATCGCATCGAGTAAGGCTAAAACCCATGCGTATTGAAGCAAACACAGCTCCGGTCGCCGCGCTTTTTGCCGAGCCAAGCCGCGCCGCGATCTTGTCCGTGCTGCTGGATGGCCGTGCCTTGCCCGCAGGGGAACTGGCGAATCTGGCCGGCGTGAGTCCGACCGCCGCAAGCGCGCATTTAACAAAACTCATCGACGGGGGCTGTTGGCGGTGGAAGTCGAGGCCCGGCATCGATATTACCGATTGGCCAATGCCGGCGTTGCTCACGTGATGGAGGACCTGGCGCTGCTTACTAAAGAACCGGCGATTTTTCGCACGCTGCCGCTTTCAGTTGCCGCTCAAGCGCTCCGTCATGCCTGCAGTTGTTATGATCATTTGGCCGGAGAACTGGCAGTGGCGATCGCGGGTGCTCTGGAAAAGCGGGGCTGGCTTATCCGCGGAGAAGGTAAACGTTATGAGATCGAGAATGAGGAAGGACGACGGTGGTTTGCCCGAAATGGAGTCAGTCTCCAAACGATCAAACCCGGTCGGTACGGACTCGCTATTGTGTATCGGTTGACGATATACATTCGTTCAATGACAGAACGAATGAACGGATAATTTCAGGACAGGCATTTTTCGTTCGTGAAAGTATCGGGCTTAACGCCTAATGCCCGAAGAACGCTACTGGCGTTCTTCCTTCCTCAGCATCGTGCAGGTCGATCCATGTTTGAATGTCTTCGCGATCACCTAAGCCGGATCGCTCCTTGGCGGCTCGCAGATCTGCGCTCGCTTCATCTCGCCAGCCGCGTTTATTTAGAAACGCATTCCAGATAACGATTTCCTCTTCGTTAGGCCGGCGGCCACGTTCGAAGCACCATTCGAGAATTTCCTCATCCGATCCGCCCTTCAACGTTCGCTCCACAAGTTCATGGTAATTTACCCCGAGAAATCTCGTGCAACGCGCGTCGAACATCGTTGGATCCTCGTCCACGCCGACAAAATAATCCGGGGGCAATTCGCCTCGCGCTTTTAATCTGATCTTGTCCAGCATTCGAGCGAAATAGATCAGGCCTTTGGTCTCAATGTGATCGCTACAAGGAGTCTGAGTTTGCATGCTAAGAAAACCTCCTAGCCCTGTGGTCAAGTGTCAACGGTCCACTTCACGCGAAGTGGCCAGACCACTTCGACCCGAGCTTGCCTATACCGTCAGTTGGTTTAATGAGCACAATCTGAATCGTGAAAAAAGTTGTAGGCAAAAAGCCAGATAAGAAGCAGCGACGACGCCATTCGATCATGGCCTTTGAAATGATTCGGCTGGACCGCGCTTCCCATGAACCGCTCCATGAGCAACTTTACCGGCAGATTCGCGATGAATTGGTAGCGGCAACTTTCAACAACAACTCTTCCCGACTCCCCTCCTCTCGTGAGCTTGCAGTCGACCTGGGAGTGTCGCGATTCACGGTGAACGTCGCTTTCTCCAGACTTCATTCGGAAGGTTACCTTCAATCGAAAATCGGATCGGGCACATTCGTCGCCGAGCCGTTGCCGGAAACTTTCTTGAGCGCCCGAACGGCAAAAGCAGAGGCACACATAGAACGCCCAACTCGGCTTTCCGATCGAGTAAGAGGCATTCCGGATCAGCGGGTCGGCCACCAGTTTGATTTCGGAATCGCCGGCCCACCCGGTGTCACATTTGTCCCCGCTGTCGCAGCGCTTGACGAATTTCCGATCGCAATATGGGAGCGACTTAGAGCGGAAGTCCTCGCACAAAAGGGAGCGCACCTGCTCCAGTATGCGTCAAGCCGTGGCGAGCCCGACCTGCGTAAAGCGCTCGCAACTTATTTGTGCGATCATCGAGGCGCGCGCTGTCATCCGGACCAGATCATCATCACAGCCGGCACGCAGCAGGCAATGATGATCAGCGCGATGGCCCTCGTAAATCGGGGAGAGGTTGCCTGGATTGAGGATCCGGGATTTTACCAGGCTCGTCGAACTTTCGGATTCGCGGGGGCGACCGTCGTTCCAAGACCCGTCGACAGGGAGGGGATCACAATCGCGCGGTCATCGAAACAGCACTCGCCGAAAATCATCTATGTTACTCCTTCTCATCAATTTCCGCTCGGCATGACGATGAGTCTCTCGCGAAGAACGGCTTTGATCGATTTTGCGCGTACCTGCGACGCGTACATTTTCGAGGACGATCATAATTCCGAATTTCGTTATACCGGTCCCCCACTCCCGTGCTTACAGGGGCTTGATAATGCCGGCCGGGTCATCTACGCGGGCACAATGAGTAAGATCCTCTACCCATCCTTGCGCCTGGGTTATATCCTGGCGCCGGAAAAATTGGTCGAACCGATGATCAAGATTCGTGCCGTGATGGATCAACACTCTCCCGCGATTGATCAGGCGACGCTGGCTCGATTCCTGACTGAGGGATTTTTCCTGAGTCACATCAAGCGGATGCGAAAACTATATTCCGATCGACGAGAATTTTTCATCGAGCAATTCAATAAATTGTTGATTAAATATTTTATCCTCGAGATTCCGGAAGCTGGGTTACATTTCGTTGTCTGGCTACGACGGAAAACAGACTTGCCCTTAATCACTCGTGTCTGCAGTGAGATCGGTTTCAGACCGTCGCCATTGTCGTCCTGCTTTATGAAAGCCGAGCCCGAGCCCGCGCTCACTTTCGGCTTCGCCGCATGGTCACGTGCACAGATTCGCGAAGGTCTCAGCAAGTTCGCGGCGGCGCTAAATTCGAAGTTGAATTAAGTAATTCTTACGAACCGCCGGGTCTCGGCAGGTGCTTGTCTTCACCAGCAGGAGGGCATCGTTGCGCTGAGCTGAATCTTGCCAAGAGCCTCTCAATATCTTCGCCGATTCGTTAGTCGAACCATAAATTAGAAATGGTCCGTACCAAACGTGTGAAGTGGCTCTGGTGGTGACCCGCAGCCACTCCCTAAGGTGTTGTCATGAAAATTCAACAAAGGAGACAAACATGACAATACAATTCACAACCAAAAGAGCTAGCCAAACCCTGTTCCTCGTTCTGATCGCAGTCTGTTGCGGAGCGCTCTTGGCGCCCGCGCTCGCACAGCGAGCAGAGCACGTAAAAGCCAAACAGCAATACCAGGTGTCGACCCTCCCCGATTTCGGCGGCACGAGTAGCGGGGGAAACAGCATCAATGACCAGAGCTGGGTGGCAGGCTATTCCAGACGGCCGGATAGGAACCGGCACGCTACGCTGTGGCGAAACAGCTCGCTACTCGACCTCGGCACACTCGGGGGACTAAACAGCAGTGTAACATGGAACGTGAAAAATACCGCGGGAATCATCGTGGGTATTTCTCAAACTCTCACGCCAGAGCCGTTGGGGGAGTGGTGGAGTAGCTTCGCTTTCTACAGTACGCCTAACAATATCGGCTTTATCAATCTCGGGTTCGTTTGGGAACAGAGCCTGGGCCAGATGAGGGGACTTCCCAATTTTCCTGGTGGAAATAACGGCTTTGCAACCGGAGCCAACAACCTCGGTGAGGTGGTGGGATGGGCGGAGAATGGCGTTCATGACCCCACGTGTTGCAGCAGTGGCCCGACTTGCCACCAAGTACTCCAGTTTCGTCCAGCCGTGTGGCAACTCGGACCACCCGACCAGATCCACGACCTCCCTTTGATCCCCGGCGACACCTCAGGAGCCGCCACGGCGATCAACGATAATGGTCAAATCGTGGGCATCTCGGGTATCTGCGACCAGGCTGTTGGAAGACGTACGGCCAAACACGCCGTGCTTTGGGAAAACGGCACTGTGACTGATATTTATCCAAATCCGCCAGCCCCGTGGTGGAATACGCCAACGGCGATCAATCAACGAGGCGATTTAGTCGGGTTTGCCGGCGACCCCGCGTTTGTTGAAGGCGACGTCTTACACGCTTTCATTTGGACCAGAGAGGACGGCATCCGACAGCTAAAACCTTTGCCAAACCGTACACCAAAACATGTAGACAGTGAGGCCTACGGTATTAATGAAGCGCGGCAGGTAGTCGGTGTCTCATGCGACGCGGACCAGGTTGATTGTCGTGCAGTTATTTGGGATCACGGCAACACACCAACAGACCTAAACGATTTCAAAGGCAGCTATTCTGGCTTTCTCGCACTTGCGAAAGACATAAATAACAAGGGAGAGATTACGGGTAGAGCTATCGACCCAACTACGGGCTCGTTAATTGTCTATTTGGCGGTACCTGCAGGGGGACATTAACCAAAGGGAAAACAGGACCGGTTCTCGAGCACACGAACGCAGCTTCGCCCGTTCGAAGAAGCGCACGAATGCCGGATGGCGATTGACAAGATCGGCATCCGGCTTCGGCATTTGCCGAAACCGCGGATGCGAGGCGTATGTGCTCCCCGCATTTGCAATCCGCGATTCACAATCTAAAATCGAAAATTCACAGGGGGCATAGCTCAGTTGGTAGAGCGCCAGCTTTGCAAGCTGGAAGTCAGGGGTTCGAATCCCCTTGCCTCCAAAGCCTGAAAGGCGTGAAGGCAAAATCTAACAATCCGGGCACATTTTCGGATGCACTAGCGGGAGCGTAAT
>QHQO01000044.1 GCA_003221195.1 Verrucomicrobiota bacterium | reverse complement strand
CGCGGCAAATGGCGGAACGTAACCTTGATGCATCGCGTAGCCTCCCCGGAAAAACATCGCATACGGCATTCGGGCGCCGTCAAAATGTGTGCCGGACGGCTGGCGATCTTTTCGGGCGTCAATGTTTGATCTCACGACGTTGCCGTAATCATCCACATAATCGCCGAAGACGGTTGAGACATGACCGACGTCCTTTGAAACCACTGTGTAGTGGCCGGGCGGCGTGGAAAAGCCAGGTTTGCCGGTCGAGACAGTCGTTTCCCCGACAAGAGTTTTGCCCTTGTAAAAGTACGCTTTCTGTTCGCCGATATGAACGGCGATCTTTGCCGGGCCCGACGCGTCCTCATCATGCCACCAACCCACCTCAGTGGCGCGTGGAAAGGGACCCTCCGGCAAAGTCTCGCAACCGCAAACGATCAGGGCGATCAGGCTTGCACCTGCGATACGGAGGAAACAGCGAGGGTTCATGAGGGCGCATATTTATCCGCGTTTAGTTAGGCCGCTTCAACCTAAATTATACTCCCCGATCTGGTGGGGCTTCGCCCATGTATTTGCGACTCGCTATCCCCGTTTGACGCTGTGCGTTTGTCCCAATACGCTCTGCGTGATGCAGACTGTAGAGCCGCCGGTGAATCTGGAGAATTGGATCGAAAAAAACCGCGACAAATTCCAACCGCCGGTGAGCAACCAATATCTCTACGACGGCCGTGATTTTTTCGTGATGGTGATCAAAGGGCCCAATGCGCGGAACGATTTTCACCTCGTTGATTCGGAGGAGTATTTCTACCAGCTGAAAGGCGACATCAAGGTGCGCGTTCGGGAAGGCGACCGCATCGTGGATCACGTTGTCAGAGAAGGCGAAACATTCTTTATCCCGCCGAATGTGCCGCACTCGCCGCAGCGGCCGCCGGATACGATTGGAATCGTGGTGGAACGGCGCCGTCCGCCGGGAGAAAAAGAGCACGTTATTTTTTACTGCGAGAACTGCGGAGCATTGGTGGAAGACATCCATTTCGACTGCGCAGACATCGTCGAGCATTTCAGTCAAGCGATGCTCGATTTCTGGAATGACGATGCGCGCCGTACCTGCAAGAAGTGCGGCAAGAAGGTCGAAAAACCGGAGCCAATGAAATCCCTTTAGGAACTCGATTAAGAGCAAGAGCAGGAATAATAGTGGGATTTTTCTGATTTCGACGTTGGGTGCTGAACGTTGAACGCTGGACGTTTGCTCTTTTGAATGAAAATCGACCTGCATACCCACATTCTGCCGCGGAACTGGCCGGACCTCGACGCGAAATACGGTTACAGCGGATTCGTCAGGCTTGATCATTATCAGCCGTGTTGTGCTCGCATGATGATCGGCGACCGCGTTTTTCGGGAGATCACCGACAACGTGTGGGATCCTGCGCGGCGAATCGGGGAATGCGATCGCGACCGCGTTTCGATGCAGGTACTTTCGACGGTGCCGGTGATGTTTAGCTACTGGGCTAAACCCGCTGACGCGTTGGACCTTTCCCGGCGACTAAACGACCACATTGCCGGGGTTGTTCGTGATCATCCGAAACGATTCGCAGGCTTGGCGACAATCCCAATGCAGGATCCGGATCTGGCTGCAGGCGAACTGGAACGATGCGTCCGTGAGCTGGGCTTGCGCGGCGCAGAGATCGGCACGCACGTGGATCCAAACCCGCATTCCGGGCGAATCGATACGTTGAATCTCGACAATGCCTCGCTTCAGCCTGTCTGGAGCGCCGCCGAGCGACTCAACGCAGCAATTTTTGTTCATCCCTGGGACATGTTAGGCAAGGAACGCATGCCCAAGTACTGGTTACCATGGCTTGTTGGCATGCCAGCTGAAACCTCGCTGGCGATCTGCTCGATGATCTTTGGCGGTGTGTTCGAGCGCTTTCCCAAGCTTCGCGTGGCTTTCGCCCATGGTGGCGGAGCATTTCCGTTTACGATTGGTCGGGTCGAGCGCGCGTTTCACGTGCGGCCCGACCTGGTCGCCGTGGAAAACAGTACGAATCCACGCGCATATCTTGCTTGCGGTAAGGCGCCCGCGCGGTTTTACGTCGATTCGCTCGTCCACGACACCGATGCGCTGGCTTTTTTGGTAAAGCTCTTCGGCGCGCAACGTGTCGCGCTGGGATCCGATTACCCATTTCCGTTAGGCGAGGCGAAACCAGGTCAGCTAATCGAATCGACGAAACTTTCAGCGAAAGAGAAAGCACAACTGCTTTCTGGGAACGCCCGCGAATTTCTTGGCTTGGCAACGTGATTCGTTAAAGGGTTGAAGCGGGTAATTTTCTGCGTGATCTGAGTTTTACCGCTTCAACCGTTCAACGCTTCAACAAGGCCACGGCGTCACATTTCGTGTCTGATAGCCCAAAGATCGTGAAAGATGGACCTGAATAATGACTCTTTCAGGAACGGGACGCCGGGCGATCCACCCGTACCTTTCTTGGCCCCGATGGTGCGCTCCACCAGTTTGATATGCCGGTAACGCCACTCCTGCAGCCCTTCGTCAAAATCCGTCATCAATTCGAAAAGGATCGAGCATTCAGGCGAATCTTTGTATAGACGAAGAATCTCCTTTTGCACTCGCTCGTCAGGTCCATTCGGTTGCGTCACGTCGCGGTTCTTCAACTCAGCGGGGATCTGTGCTTCGCGCGTTTCTAGAAAATCATAGAAATGATCGACGACGCTGCGTTCATGCAGCAGCTGATTTAGACGATCGTATCCCGGGAAGTCCGACTTCAAATAATTGACAGTGGAGGCGCGCTTGTATCCGAGCGAGAACTCAATTTCACGAAACTGCACGGATTGAAACCCCGACGCCGTCTCAAGCCGGTCCCGAAAACTTGAGAACGACGACGGCGTCATCGTTTCAAGAATATCAACCTGGGCGACCAGGACCTTCATGATTGTGCGCACACGTTTGAATGCGTGAATAGCCCCAAAAAGATCGCCCGCGGAAAAGTCTCTTTTTATTTTCTCGAACTCATGCAGCAACTGCTTAAACCACAGCTCGTAGGTCTGATGAATGATTATGAAGAGCGTTTCGTCGTGCTCCGGCGGACTTGAGCGCGGCTTTTGAAGCGTGAGCAGCTTCTCCAGATCAAGATAACTCGCGTAAGTGAGAGGCGGTGGCATTTCCGAATGCTCGCACGCGACGAGAGCGCGCGTCAACGTGCGATGTTCGATCCGCACCGGGCGGCGACCCGCGCTTTGAGAAGCTTGCGCATTCGGACGGGAAATAAGGTAGGGGGCGATTGACTCAATCGCCTCTAAATTCCAATCCTTTATTTCATGAAGCGCAAGTACTCCCGATCCCATGCCGCGGGAATGCTCTCACGCGCCGAGTACGGGCCGGGTTCATACGCGCGCGATGCAATGCCCTGCTGGCTCAACTCGCAGACGTGCCAATCCTGCCTGTTTACCATGTCCCAGAACTCAATGGCGTCATCGGGATCAAAATCACGCTGCTCGAATGCTTCCGGATGAAAAAACCAATCGCATAAGATCAGTGTCCGCTCCGGTGACTGCGGCAAAAGTTGATGCACCATCACGTAATCCGGATGCAAACTCAGCAGCATGTTCGGAAAGATCGAATAATAGAAAACGTGCCGGAAATCTTCTTCACCAAATTGTTCCATCGCCAGGGCGCAGGCGTTCCCGCTCATGGTCAGGCTCTTGCCTTTAGCGACCCGCATGAATCCACCGAGAAATAGTCCTTCGGTCAGATCGTTTTCCGCCGAATCATACGGTGAGATTTTCGAAAGCTCCGGATGAACACCGCCACAGTGATAACACTCCGAGTAATTTTCAAAGATTAACTTCCAATTGGCTCGCACATCATATTCGATTCGCTTCGCCGAGCGAAGCGCTGACAGATTCCAGGGCGCAAATTTTCCGGCTAACGGTTTGAACCATTCCGCCAGTGGCGCAGGGGAATCTGCCAGGTTCAGAAAGATGAATCCTTCCCACAGCGCGAGGTTCACCGCGTGCAGTGAATAATCAGTCTTATCAAAGCCCGACACCTCATCCATGTGGGGAGCAGCGATCAATCGCCCATCGAGCGAATACGTCCACGCGTGATAAGGACATTGAATTGCCGTGGACTGTCCGTGTCTGTTTTCGATTAGTCGACTTCCGCGGTGGCGGCACAGGTTGTAAAAACCATGGATCGCGCCGGGTTTGTCCCGGACAATGATCAAGCTCTCGCCGGCGACTTCTGTGGTAAGATAATCACCGCCTTGCGGGATCTGACTCTGGTGGCCGACCAACACCCATTGCTTAGAGAAAATGCTCTCCTGTTCCTCTGCAAAAATCTCCGGAGAAATGAAATAACGTTGCGGCAACGTCTTTGCGGCAGCCTTGAATGTCTCAGTCGTCTTGCGAAATTCTGGCGCTACGTTGGTCTGCATTGATGGCATTTGAGAATGCTCCACGCCGCCTGCGTTCGCGTCAATGCGCTAATCGCACGCGCACCGCGCGCTGATCTCGGCGCCCTCGCCAAGACGAACCTTCTTCGCGTCGATGCCGGTCGCCTGTTACCTCAGGACCACCTGATGAAATTCGTACCAGTCGTCGAGATTGTTTAGATTCACCGCGTCTTTCGGGGCGGCAGCGTCATCCACGATACCGGACGCACCCAGGACACCCTTGCGCGTTTCGTCATCGTGAATGTAACCGCGCACGGCGGCGTTATGTTTTTCAATCGCATCTCGATTAAGCGACTTGGCATTCTTCTTCACCCAGGCTTCGAATTCGGGATAGGTCGGCTTATTTTGCTTGATGTAATCTTTTACCGCCTGCTCTTCGAGTCCGAGCGCGGCACAAGTCATGGCATCAAACCCTCTCCCGATGCCCGGGTAGCCGGGCGCGAGTTTGCCCTGCTCCTCGAGGGAGACTTTCAGCCAGAGCCGCGGAAGATGAAGAACACCGAGTGGCCCGGCAACACCGGAGCTGATCATTGGAACGTATGTGTCGGCCATAGTATGATTTTGTTAAGCCTGCCTCAGGGCAATTGCAAGTTCGCGCGCCCCGCTGAACACTGTCTTATTCGCTGTCGATATTCGGCTTGGGTAACGGCGAGGAGATTTCGACCTGTGTAATTTTGCTGTCCGGCTCGCGGCTAGCCTCGAGTTCCACTTCTTGCCTGGGATCGGTGCGCGTGCTGAGAAACAAGATCCTCGTGATCTTGCCGTTAACATTGATCTTGTTAAGGCTCTGATTGAGATTGTTCGCTTCGCCTGCAGTCGCTTGCCAGCTGTCCGCAATTTTTTCTGGAGTAAGGGATGAGGTGCCGGTCTGAACGATTTTTACTTCGTCATCTACGATTTTTCTCGCTGGCGTCCCAGCAGCTTTGAATTCAGGCGTAGCTGGTGTCCAATCCGGTAACACGACCGGCCCCGGTGCTTCGAGTTGCTTCTTCAGCGAGGCCTGTAGTTTCTCCTTTTCACGTTTTTCCTCCTGCTCCTGTCGTGCTTCTTGTTCCTTCGCCTGCGATAGCATTTCCGCGAGTTTCTTCTTTGTGTCTGGTGCCGCTGGGTTCTGCAGTTTCTTGGCCTCCTTTTGCATTTCCTGCGCCTTCTTTAACATCCCTTCAAATCAGGATCATTCAGCGGATTGTCCTGGGCGCAAAGAAGAGGGGCGAAGAGCAGGCAACTTATCGCGAGAAAAGAAAACAGGCGAATGTGTGGGTGCATCACAGGAGAATATCAAGCCCGTTCGGCGCCTTACAATTCAAATGAACTGACTGATGTTGTAGAAGGGCTACCAGCGCAAAATCTCCTCGAGCAAATAACCGAGCTTTTTTTTCGCCGGAGCGGTTTTCGTGCAGCGTTGGATCGCGCGGCATGCATCTGTCCCAAAAAATCAAAGTCAAAATTCTAATTGACGATATCGGATAATACGATATCGTAATATATTATTAGACTTACTTTATGATATGGGCGTCGGGCCTTGCGCTAGTTCAAGGGGCATTGGCTGGAGAAGCGGGGATGGTGACGGTCGAACAGCGGACGCAATCTTTCACAATCATATTAAACGGCTCGGTCTCGGAGGTAACGCCGCTTTTTGGACCCGTACGCGAGGCAGAATGGGCGCCTGATTGGTCGCCGCGTTTCATTCACCTAGTACAGGGCGTACAGCGCGAGGGCGTCGTATTCACTACAAGCCCCGGCGACGGCAGGGATCGACTTTGGCTGCTCACCACATACGACGTCAGGAACGGCCGGGTGGAGTACGTAGTTGTGACCCCGGCGTTCACGGCTAACGAGATTAAGATCCGTGTTGTTCCCGACCGCGAACAGCACTGCAAAGCAACAATAACGTATCGGCGTTCGGCATTGACGCCGGCGGGAAATGAGGAGGTCGCCAAACTGGACGCACATTGGGCGGAGGAACAGCGGATTCATTGGGAAACGGCCATCAACGAAGCGCTGGCGAAGGGGCGGCGTCCATGACTGATGTCGAATTGACGCGCGCACTCGAGCGAGGCGAGATCGCCAACGAGAGTTTCCATCATGTTTCACACTTGCACGTAGCGTGGGTCTATCTCGCCGAATCCTCATCGGTGCAGCAGGCTGCCACCAAGATGCGCGATACGCTGCGCCGATTCGCCGCAGCCGCTGGCAAACCGCAAAAATATCACGAGACCATCACATTGTTTTGGGTGCATCTTCTCTCATGTGCGTACGCAGCCAGTCGCGGAGGATCTCTGGAAGACATCGTGCATGCAAATCCGCAATTGCTGGAAAAGAATTTTCCACTCGCTTATTATTCGGCCGGGGCGGCTTTTCAGTGACGAAGCGCGAACTTCATGGGTTGAACCCGATCTGAAGCCGCTTTCAATCGATGTCACTGCGACTTGTTCATCCAGTCCACCGTGCGACGCACCGAATCGGTCTTTATCTTGATGACCTCAGAGAACGCGGGTTGACGCAGGGGGAAGCGCACATTTTAGCGATGCTTGCTCATTCCCGCCGGGCCAACGTGGCCGATCTCCACCGCGGCCTCGCACACAAGAGATCGACTTTAACCAGCATTCTTGATCGACTGGCTGCGCGCGGGTTGATCACCCGCGCAGTCGGTGAAACAGATCGCCGCACGTTCGTCGTGAGACCAACAGCAAAAGGACGAAGGCTGGCGCAGCGTGTCCAGCGTCATTTATCCGCACTGGAACGAGCCGTTGCCCGTCGCGTTAATGCCACCGATATCAAGCGTTTCATTAAGGTCGTCACAGCTCTGGAACAAGAAGCACATCAGCGCGTCGGCTCCAGACGAGCTCGATCGAATCGCAAGCGTAAGAAGGCGGCCCTGTAACACTCGACGGTTACATCGGTTTCATTGCCGCTGAGAGCGAGCTAGCAAAACCGCGAGCGCCAGCATTCCGATCAAGACGAGAGTGACGAGAGCCGTGTAAAGAATTCGGTCTTGCAGACGAGCACGGCGCGCTGCTTGCGCGTACGGGATGCGGGTGAATGTGACCATCGTATAGAGCGGCAGATACACACCAGGCAGGGCGGCTTCGAGCAGGTGGTCGAGTTTCTTTTTTGCGCGAAATGCCCGGGACGCAGTTTTGTCGCGCATCTCAATGAAATTGCCGATGGCGAGATCGGCCAACGCGTCGGCGTTTTCTTTTCGCCGCTCGAAATATTGGGCAAACGCGCGCTCGCGGTTGTCGGCAAATTTATCCAGGCATTCATCGAGCACGATGCAATCTTCGAACGCAGCGTTCATTCCCTGACCATAGAATGGAACGACGGCATGGGCCGCATCGCCGAGCAGGCAAACCCTATCGCGGTAATACCATGGCGCGCAACGAATCGTCACAAGCGAGCCAGTTGGGTTGTTCTTGAAATCGTCAAGGAGGGTCGGCATGAGCGGAACGGCGTCCGGAAATTCTTCATCGAAGAAGTGCCGAACATCGTCATCTGTCCTTGTTGTAGTAAAGCTGCGGGGTCCTTCGAATTCCCAAAAAAGTGTACAGGTGAACGATCCGTCCGGGTTTGGAAGAGCAATCATCATGAAGCTTTTGCGCGGCCAAATGTGGAGGGCGTTTTTCTCGATTAGCCATGACCCGTCCGGCGCAGGCGGAATCGTCAGCTCCTTGTATCCGTGCGCGAGATAACTCTCGTTGTATTGGAAACTGTCGATGTTTCGCTGCATGGAAGCGCGCACCGCGGAGAATGCGCCATCCACCCCGATTACTGCATCACCGCCCACGGCCAATTTGCCGGTCTCCGTTTCCAAACGACAGATCGCTTCGGTCAGATCAACGTCAGTACATTTGCGATTGAAATGAACGCGCACACTTGGATAGCGCTGCGCCGCTTCGATTACTGTGGTGTTAAGCGAGGCGCGTTCAATGGAGTTGATGCAGTTCTTGGGATCGACATCGTAAGGCGCGAAATGCAGTGCACCGGATTTATCATGAATCATCCGGCCACGCATCGGGATCGCGTAGCGTAACGTTTCGTCAGCGATCCCGATCTGTTCAAGCGCGTGAATTCCACGTGTTGAAATCGCTAAATTAATTGACCGCCCGCCAACAATGTTGCCTTCGCGCGGATCGGCCCGGCGCTCGTACAGATCAACATCATATCCGCGGCGCCCCAAGTACGCTGCCAGTAATCCGCCGGCGAGGCCGCTGCCGATGAGAACAAATTTAGCTGGCATCAAGAAATTCTTAACCGCGGATGACGCGGATACCACGCATATTCAAGGAAACAGACGTTTAGCCACCCCCTACTCACGTCAGCGGATGGGATAACAAGGGGTCGAAGCAACAGCGTGCAAAGGCAAGCGCGCCCAATAACAATAAATTTTCCTTTGTTTGGCAACCTGTGATTTGAGCGATAGCAGCGAATTGCTGCGGTCGCTCCCACGCACGCTCTATTGGGTCGCCGGCTGCCTGGAATCGCTGTTGCTTGCCCGTTCTTCGTGTGCCGAGCTGGATTCGTTGACTTTGTTGTTCGTAGCTGTTTTGGACTTCGACTTGCCCGTTTCGTAATCCTGCAGCCAAGCGCTCCATTGCATGTTCTCTTTCCACGCAGTGATCCCGGAATGGCCGTAATGCTGTTCCACTTCGTATTCGTCGTCTTTTATGACAGGGCACCAGAATAATCTCCCGGCCCTGCGCCAGCCATCGAGGATGATCCCGTCTTTGAAAGGCTGGTTACGCGCAGTCACTACCAAGCAATTGTTTTCGCTCGAGGTATGATCGTAGGCCACACCCCAGTGAAGAACCAGCGTCTTGGGTTTGAGTTCTTTCAAGCGCGTGCCGATATCTTGTGCCCAATGACCGCACCAACCACGTTTTCGGGCGCCGACGTTGACCAGGAAGGCTTGAAACTCCGGGTTTAAGACGACGTGATAGTCACGTGCGAGCTTGCGCGCCGTCGTATGCGCCGTCACCGACACGAGCTCGGCTTCCTTCGGATCCACATCGGACGAAAGCCCCGCAAGCGCCTTGCTCAAATCCTTGATCGATCGCTCGTCTTTGGCCCATGTCGGGTGGATCAGAACGAGGAATACGACAACCCAAAAAATGCGGCGTATTATGTTCGACATTTTCATTCGTTGGTCAGGCTTTTCGCACTTCTCGAGTGCAATTGCAACGATAACCGCATGCTTGGTAGAGGATCAGCTGAAACAGATTCATTTTCGGCGCATGCCAAGAATGCTGACGAAAAAACTGGAGCAGACTGTTTGAAAGCCAAGGGCGACGAGCGTTGCGCCGGGTACGACCAATCGCATTGTGCGAGCGTAATCCAGATGGCCAAAGTCAGTGAGCCACCATTGCCAGACTGCGGCAAGCAACAAACAGCCCCCAGCGAGGATTGCCAGCGCCGCTACGACCAGTCCTTTTTCCAAATTCACGAGTTCGAAAAAGCGTTCCAAGTGCCGGTCTGGTGGAAGGAATCCCTCGGTAACGGCGAACGTTTTGGCAAAGAGGGCGAAGAGGATCCATTGATAACCGCACAAGATGGCGAGGCTTGCGAACAACAACGTATGAGCGTCAAACGTGCTGTGCCCGATGCGCAAACCTGGCATGGCGACCAGATAACCAAGCAGACCAAAGGCGATAAATGTGCCACCGGGGATGAGAAAAAGCCAACGCGGACTGCACATCAAAAAATAGCGAAATGTTCGCCAGCCGTCTCGAAACGTTTTCAGATGCGGCGCGTGCGATAAGCGTCCGTCGCGGTGCAGAGTGATGGGCACCTCGGTGATTTTTTCGCCGTGCAAGCTAGCTTTGATGATCATCTCCGTGGCGAACTCCATACCTGTGCAACGCTGGTCAAGCCGTTCGTACATGGACTTGGTAAAACCACGCAGACCGCAGTAAACGTCGTTGATCGGTGCGCCGAACCATCTTTGTACGAGAAAGGAAAAAACTGGATTGCCAATCCAACGATGTAAAAATGGCATCGCGCCGGGCCGAATCGAACCACCACCAGCAGGAAGTCGGCATCCCTGAACGAGGTCAAATCCTTCTCTCAATTTTTCTACGATCTTCGGGAGCTCGAGGAAATCATAGCTGTCATCCGCGTCCCCGATAACGATGAATCGGCCGTTCGCCGCGGCAATTCCTCCCATCAATGCGCTGCCATACCCTGGCTCTTGGACCGTTACGACACGCGCTCCCTCACTCTGGGCGATAGTTCTAGACAAATCGGTGCTGCCATTGTCCGCCACCAAAATTTCCCCCGCGATGTTGTGCTCGCTGAAAGCTTTCCGCGCTTTCTCGAGGCAACGCGCCAGAGTATCCTGCTCGTTGAGGCAGGGAATGACTACTGACACTTCAACGGCCTGAGTCTGATCCACGAACTGCATTGGTTCCACTTTTAGTGCAACCAATCGTCAAAATCACTCTCCAATCGCAACATGGGCTGCATGTGATGCGCGAACGCCGCTCGTGTTTCCGCAGGGTTGATGATAGATATGCCGTTTTCGTGACATGCACATTCGTCAGCTCGTTTACTGCGCGGTACTGATCGGAATTTTCGGCGTTTTCGCAAAAACCGTGCCGCCCAGGTGGCGCGACTTGTGGCAAAAGTTTGTGCGCTGGCTTTCCGCTCTTGCCCATCACAAAACTTTGAGTTGGGTCGGATTGGGCGTGTTCGTGCTCGTGGTGCGGGCGGCACTTCTTCCAATCTGGCCGATCCCCAAACCATCCATCTACGACGAGTTTAGCTACCTTCTGCAGGCTGACACTTTTTCGCACGGCCGCCTAACGAATCCAGCGCATCCGCTATGGCACTTCTTTGAAAGCACCTATATCCTTCAACAACCTACTTATGCCTCTCGGTTCCCACCTGCGCAGGGGCTTGCACTGGCAGTAGGACAGCTACTCTTCGGGCATCCCTGGTTCGGTGTGTGGTTGAGTGCAGGTATGCTGGCCGCAGCATTGTGCTGGGCGCTGCAAGGGTGGCTCCCCCGGGGCTGGGCGTTGTTGGGCGCGTTCATCAGCTTGGATCTTTGTCTTTTCAGCTACTGGATGAACAGCTATTGGGGAGGCGCAGTCACCGCAATTGGTGGTGCGCTAGTAACCGGTGCATGGGTTCGCATCGTCCGCGCAAAGAAGTGGGGTTACGCCTGGATTTTTGGAATCGGGGCAGTAATTGTGATTTTGGCGCGGCCGTTTGAGGGATTGCTGCTCGTTGTTCCAGCACTCATCGCGCTGGGTACGGCAGACCGCACGACGCGCGTCTGGCTGCCGATCGTCATTACCGGCGTTTTGGGTGCTTCCTGGCTCGCATATGATAATCACCGCGTCACCGGCCATGCGTTGCGTCTCCCATACCGGGAGTATTACGAGCAATACGAAGTTGTCCCACCCTTTTCGATTTTGCCGACTTCCGCCACTCCGCGAACATTTCGGCATTTCGATATGGAGTCGAGGAATCGCGAAACATACGAGCGCGCACGAAGCTGGCATCTTTTCATTGACCGTCCATTGGATTGGCTCACTCTGCTCCGTTACTATTGCGGCAACCTGATCTGGTTGCTGCCGGTTGTCGTGTTTATGCCGGCGCTGTGGCGTTCAAAGAAGATGCGGTTCGCCGTAATCTTAACGGCAGTCATCGGTGCAGCATCACTGATTGAAGTGTGGTGGTATCCGCACTACGGAGCGCCGTTTCTAGCGGCGATGTTAATTCTCGTGGCGCAGTCGCTGCGTTGTCTCAGGCAATGGAAGTATCACGGGCGCCGAGTTGGCCGTTTTCTGATAAATGCAATGCCGGTTGCGGTATTTTTGGTGACGGTCACCTCAGAAGCAGAGGCGATCGCGACCCATCGGACGACAGATCAGATTCAAGCGAGGAACGCACAAAAGGAAAACATTGAACAAGAGTTACTGAAAAAGCAGCCGGGCCAGCACGTAATCTTTGTCAGTTACGCGGGCCTGCCCAGCCCGCATGAAGAATGGATCCATAATCCAGCGAACATCGACGCCGCTCCGGTCATTTGGGCATTGGATCTTGGTCAGACAGAGAACGAAAAGCTTCGCCATTATTATGCGGGACGATCCTTCTGGCGCTTCAAGCCTGCTGAGTCAATGACTCTCAGGCCGTATTAGAGAAGTCCTTCAACGGCATTCGCTAACGAGAAGAAAGCTCGCATCAAGTCCATTGAGAGTACAATGTCGCGTACTCCATATGAAAGGCCGATCTCGCCAGCTATTCGTTCCACTCATTTGCATTTTCGCAATCGTACAATCGCTGACCGCGCAAGAAGCAAACGCTGACAAGCCGAAGCAGTTCGTTTATGTGTTGCGCCTCGTTCCGCGGTTATATGCGGATTCAGCCTGGACAAAAGAAGACGATGCTGTGCTCAAGCGGCATTTTGCCCGGTTTCAGGACGCCACCAAGTCAGGCCAATTGATCCTTGCGGGGCGAACATCAGAATCAGGCGACAAGACGTTTGGCATTGCGATTTTTGAGGCGCCCGATGAAGACGCAGCGAGAAAATTCATGCAAGAAGATCCGGCAGTCGCGGGCGGATTGATGACCGCCGAGCTGCATCCGTTCGCAGTCGCCCTGCAACGCAAGAATCCGTAGAGAGGCCGTTGTAATCGACTGAGCTACTATTGATGCTGAGCCAGAATCCTCGCAAAACGCCAGACTTCGTGAAACGTATTGTAGAGTGAGGTAGGGGCGACGCGGATGACGTTGGGTTCGCGAAAATCGCATTTCACACCGGCGGTTTCGAGCTCCTTTAACAATTCTTTCGGGTGCTCATGAGCCAGGATCGACAATTGGCAACCGCGCGCATCGGGCTCACGCGGTGTGATGACGGTGAATTTTTTCGATCCATTTTCCGCTAACAAGAATTCGAGATATCCGGTAAGCCTGACGGACTTTGTCCGCAGTGCCTCCATTCCGCCCGCGTCGTCGAAGATCGCAAGCGAGGCACGCAACGGCGCCATCGCGAAAATCGGCGGATTGCTGATCTGCCAGCCATCAGCCGACGAAACCGGGACAAATTCAGGTTCGAGATGTAATCGGAACCGCGTGTTGGGATCGTTGCCGAACCAGCCGGCGAGCCGCGGCAATTTCCTGTTGGTCGCATGACGCTGGTGCACGAATGCTCCTGCGACTGCGCCGGGACCGGCGTTGAGATATTTGTATGAACACCAGACAGCGAAATCGACGTTCCAATCGTGAAGTGAGAGCGGCACGTTCCCAATGGCATGGGCGAGGTCGAACCCAACGACGACGCCGTATGCCTGTGCTGCAGCAGTGATTCTCTCGACATCGAACAATTGACCCGTGAAAAAGTTCACACCGGCGAGGACGACCACTGCGAGTTGATCGGCATGCTTCTGGATCAGATCGACAATGTCTTCTGTTCTAATTATAAACTCGTTCTTACGCGGTCGCGCGAGAATAAGCGCGTCTTTTGGATCGAGCCCATGATGCACGATTTGCGTTTTTATCGCATAGGTGTCGGAAGGGAACGCTGGCTCTTCCATCAAGATTTTGAAACGCGATTTGGTCGGCCGATAAAACGTCGCCATCATCAGATGAAGGTTCACCGTGAGACTGTTCATGTAGATCACCTCCAAGGAGTTCGCGCCGACAAGGCGCGCGGTCGGTTCGCGCAATGCTTCGTGATAGGTGTACCAAGGCGTGCCGGTCGCGTGATGGGCGTCGACCCCAAGCTTCGCCCAGTTGTCTAATTCTTCTTCGACAATCGCTCGGGCTGCTTTCGGCATCAGGCCTAACGAATTGCCGGCAAAATAGATTAGCGGCCTGTCATCCTTGCCAAGCGGGAGATGAAATTTTTGCCGAAAATGCCGCAACGGATCCTCGGAATCGAGTTGCAGCGCGAATTGCTCCTCAGCGGAAAAAATCATGGTGGATTAGCACAAACGTTCAACTCTAAAGCCATCAACGAAAAGCTCTCAACTTTCAACTGTTCGTGGCTGCTGCATGAATTCAATGGTCGTGCCGTCTGGATCGCGGAGGTACACGACCCGCTTTCCCGCGTTCGGACCCGACCGAAGAGTTTGGGGTTTACCGGCAGCTTTCCAACCGGACGTGTTGATGGAGCGCAAGATCGCGTCGAGATCATCGACGACAAGGGCGACATGTACGAAACCGACGTCGCATGGCCTCAGACCGACATGCCATTTAGGCTCGGCCGGTGCGAGATATTCGAGCAGCTCGATCTTGTGACCACCCGGTGCTTTCACCACCGCGAGCTTGATCTCTGCACCTGCGACACCTGTGATCTCTCTGGCCATTTCACCCGTCTGATGTGCCGTATGTGAAAGCTCGAACCCAAGAACATCGCGCCAAAACGTCAGCGCTCGCTCAAGATTCGAGACCGTGATGCCCGTGTGGTCAGCCGCAAGAACGCGAAATGGAGATCTCTTGGTAGTGCTCATGCTCCTAATTGTGATCGAAAGAAAAAATAGCGAGATTTGATTCGCTCGCTTCGCACTCGCTCAGCCTTCGGCCTTCCCATCTCGCGGCTTCGCAGCCGCTCGATTCTCGACTTCGCTCGGAATGACACGAAGAAGAAACGCGTGCTTTAGCCCGCCGACGCGATCACTTTGAGCTCGATAGCAATCGGCGTCGGCAACGCCCCGATTTCAATCGTCGTGCGCGTGGGATTTGGCTTGCCCTCGCCGGCAAAATGTTCGGCGTAAAGTTTGTTGTAGACCGCAAAATCCTTTTTCATGTTCGTCAGGAACACGGTGACATCGACAATGTCGTTCCACCTCGCGCCGGCGTCTTCCAGCACCAGCCGAACGTTCTCAAACACCGCGTGACACTGTTTCGCAATGTCGTAG
The DNA here is from genome assembly GCA_003221195.1 of Verrucomicrobiota bacterium. Classification (GTDB taxonomy): domain Bacteria; phylum Verrucomicrobiota; class Verrucomicrobiia; order Chthoniobacterales; family UBA10450; genus Udaeobacter. The sequence goes on along the minus strand of QHQO01000044.1, from coordinate 15,359 downwards.
CTGACGATGTTCCCGGCTGAATCGAGAGTAACGCCGGGAATCTCTTTGCTGTCACGTTTGCGGGGACCGATGCCGGACAGAAACAATAGGTTTCCGACGCGTTTCGCATGTGGGAACGCGCCTACCGGCTCAGGGGCGCGTGTACTTTCGAATGTTTCGCTCATGAGTTCGATCTACAACGAGGGGTTATGCTGAACACGGATTTTTCAATGGTTATGGCGACATTCGTCTCAACGTCAGAGCCTTCACTCGCCTGGCAGCGTTTCACGTCAGCTCGAACAAGGACAACTACCGCCAACGAGACCTGTTGATTCGGCACGGGCTTAGTGATGGTTGTGCGCGCGGACAACGGCGCCGTTGCTTGCGCTAAAACGTTTCTCCGAGCGCGCTCGCGCTTTCATTCTTTGAACTTCCCGGTCACGCGGAGGCGCATTCGTTACTAACGATTCGAGGAGATGATGTGCGACATGCGCGATCTCATCTACCGCGCGATTGAATGGGTCTTCATTTGCGCGCGACGGCTTGGTGAACCCGCACAGCTTTCGAATGAATTGAAGCGACGACGCGCGAATCTCTTCTCTCGTCGCCGGCGGATTGAAATTATGCAGAGTCTTGATGTTTCGGCACATGACCGACCATCGGCAATTGTCGATTCGCGATCAACTATTTCGCGATACAGACATTCTTCGGCTCGGTGAAGAAGCGTAACGCTTCTTCGCCTCCTTCGCGACCGACGCCACTTTGTTTCATTCCGCCGAATGGGACGCGCAGGTCGCGCACCAGCCAGCAATTCACCCAAACAGTCCCTGTGTTAATCTGTTCGGCGACACGATGGGCGCGGGTCAGGTTTTGCGTCCAGACGCTCGAGGCCAAGCCGTAGTCGCAATCATTGGCGTATTTAATCACTTCTTCTTCACTGTCGAACGGCGTGACGGTGACAACAGGGCCGAAGATTTCCTCGCGATTGGTGCGGCATGAAACCGGCAAGCCAGTGATTACCGTGGGCTGGAAGAAATAACCGTCGTGGCAACGTTCATTGATTAATTCCGGCGCTTTGCCCCCGAGCGCGACTGTCCCGCCTTCTTTCTGAGCCAAATCGACGTAGAACTTAATCTTCTCAAGCTGTGTCTTGCTTGCGATTGCGCCTTGGTCGGTTTTCTCGTCGAGCGGATCGCCCATTTTCAATTGCGACGCCTTCTCGATGAAGTGGGCAACGAAATCCTTGTAAGCGGAGCGCTCGACGAACACGCGCGAGCCACACAAACAAATCTGGCCCTGGTTTGCGAACGAAGAACGCAGGCTTCCTGCAATGGCCGCGTCGAGGTTGGCGTCCGCAAAAACGATATTCGGGTTTTTCCCGCCGAGCTCGAGCGAGACCTTCTTGAATAGCGGCGCGCATGCTTCAGCAACTTTGCGACCTGTGACCGTACCGCCGGTAAATGAGATGGTGTTGATCTTTGAATGCGCAGTGATCACCGCCCCGACATTTGGGCCAGTGCCATGCACGACGTTAAGGACACCACTTGGCAGACCTGCTTCACGTACGATCTCGCAAAGCATGTAAGCCGTCATGGGCGTAAGCTCACTGGGCTTCGCGATGGCCGTATTTCCGACCGCGATGGCCGGCGCTATTTTCCAGCTCAACAAATAAAGAGGAAGATTCCACGGCGATATGAGCCCAGCGATGCCGCGTGGCTGTCGCAGCGTATAATTGAAGGCGACGTTGTCCGTGATATGCGCTTCGGATTCCGTGTGCAAAATCGCCGTAGCAAAGAAGCGGAAATTACTGGCGGCGCGCGGAATATCCAGGGTGCGCGCAAGTGAGAGCGGCTTGCCCGTGTCGACCGACTCGGCGCGCGCGAGCTTTTCCAGATCGCGTTCGATCAAGTCCGCGACACGCAGCAGAAGTTTCGATCGCTCCACTGCGGGTTTTTTAGACCAATCAACAAACGCCTTTTCTGCGGCCGCCGCAGCGGCGTCTACGTCGCGTGCGTCGCTATCGGCGAGATGCGAATATGGTTTTCCGGTCGCCGGCTCGATATTGTCGAGGTACTTCCCGCCGGTTGGCTCTGTGAATTGGCCGTCGATGAAATTTTGAATCTGAGGTGATTCGGTGCGCATACGAGGTGTGTCGCTTAAGTTTGGGTGTAGCCGTTGTAGATTTTTGGTTTCGCGGTTTGAATGTGTCGGTCAATTAGCGCGCAGAAGTCGTCCGTGTGCCAATGTTTTCGTGTAGCCCACCAAGTTTGGAATCCTGGATACGCGACGGTGTCGGCGAGTGTGCGCTCATATCCACGCCATAATCTTTTGTCGAGCGTTCCATCTAAGACGGCAAGATAGAGATTGTCGGCAAATCGTAAAAAACGCCCCAGGTGCGCGCCAAATCGTAGCTTCGACGTACCATCCAACTCGTCGAACGATTGCAAAGCACGAATCCAAAGCGCGGCCAAGTCGGGATTCTCGACAAGGCTTCTGTTCAAATCGCTCCAGTGCGTCGTTAAGACGTTCATCGCTGCGCGCTGGCTTTCCTTGTTTTGATTGCGGATCTGGGCGGCAAGATAAACGATCGAAATAATGACTCCAACAGCGCCAAGCATTTGCCCCACCGCACTGATCATCTCCCAGTTCATGGCCATTATTCTATCGCCGACTTAACAAATCCCAACGCCAAACGTCCAGCATCCAATTAAAGAAACCGGCGCGGGAGGAAGAACCGAAAGTGAATTACCTGATCGTTACCCGGTCTGGCTTCATGAGCGTGTGCGGAATCATTCGCAGTGCTCGTCGAATATGGCGCATACCCCATTGCGATAAAAGCGAGCGCGAAATCCGAGTTCTTTCGCAAAGCGGGCGATCTTTGCTTAGCGTTCCCTCACGTTTAGCCGGCAGAGAGGCTGCAATTCGTGTTTGTAAATAGCGCAGTGCTTGTGTGCGCCAAGGTTCAATTCACTTTGATTTGACGCGCGAGCGTTTTCGTATCCCGCTCTCTGTTATTGTTCTCAAATCGAGGCCGCGGTGGGTCGATCTAATCCCGATGCGCCATCATTTGGCAGCGCGACAATAATGTTGCTCGGGCGGCCCTCGGCGCGCTTGGTTTGGCGCGACGATTCCTGTCGAGGTAAGCCGTCCGCTTTCAAGCTTGGATTAAATTGGTCGTTCAAACGAACGCCTATCTTGCTTGATATGCCAGACACTGGCGTCTAACAGCCGACAACGGCCGCCAGCGCGGCGCGTTTTTCACTAAAGTTTTACGACCACTGGTGTCCCTATGTGAGCGGCGTCATAAAACTGGCGCGCTTTCCAATAGGGCATCCTGATGCATCCATGTGATGCGGGCACCCCTGGCAGGTAGCCCTGGTGCAATCCGTAGCCTGGCGAGAATTCGAGAAAGTAGGGCATCGGCGTGCCTACGAAGTGCGAATGCGGCGGTTGGCGGTCACGCCTGCTATCGACGTTGGCTTTCACGATCCGGCCCGAGTCATCAATGTAGTCACCATAGAGACTGGAGCGATGATCTGCGTCTTTGCGGATAACGTGAAAGCGACCAATCGGAGTGCGGTAACCTTCGCGACCACTTGATACGCGGGACGACGCAGTTCTATAACCTCCCCGGTAGAGATACGCTTCCTGCTCCCGCAAGCTCACGATGATCGCTGGCTTACCGGCGTGACTTTCCGGTATTTTTGACGTGATGAGATCCGTGACAGTGCTACAGCCGCTAAATGCCATGAAGATGGCGCCGAGCGCATAAAATGGTGAAAATCGTTTCATTATTGCTCGGGCCGAATGCATGTTTTTCTGCACAGAATCGCTAGAGCTGGTTTTGATGTCGCCCGCCGCTTTTCTTTGTGGCATTTGTCCTCGATATCGTTTTAATCGTGTGGGACGAAATCGGCGGCGGTGTCTCCTAGTCTGGATCTCAACTCAGGTAAAATCTCTGCCGTACCAGCCGCCGCCGTGGACATTAACGCCTGCGTGCGAGAGACCTCTATCCCCGTTCGGTCGTGGAGCAATCCGTACGGACAGTAAGAAGGCAGGGAAAACGCGATTCGGTGCGCCGCAAATCAATAACCGGCGAGCTTTTTATCAAATTCACGAATCACGAGAGACACTAAATGCCGTCAAGAGCGCGGAAGCGACGACGCCAGCCGTGATTCCTTCGACAACTGCGTTGTAATAAATTTCGATCACGGCTTCAGTTAAGTTGTGGAACTGGAGAGGCGAAAATGCAGCGCCTACAATCATGGCAAAAGAACGTCACCACTCTTTGAAGTCGCTAGCGTGCTCGTGCGTTTCGATCATGCTGGCAGCTTAAAGTTTACTGCCCGTCTTTGCGCGGGCGGATTTCGTACATATGCGCATTCATGTGGATTGTGGGCCAGGCACTCAGTCTGAGATAACTGCGCCAGCCATCCGGTGACGGATTCCACTACCGTTACGCCAAAACGTTATGGGGCAATGGATTCGCGAAATACTGCCGGGCTTAAATCGCCATTGACTGAAGGCTTGAAGAGCAGCGTCATCCAAAAGTTTATTGCCCGTGCTTTTTCCATTCTGGCCGACTTAACCAAACCAGTCTTGTTATCTACTTCCATCACCACGATGCCGCTGCCCGTAGGACGCCTGCCTTGTGCGTCTTTGGGGTAATTGGGGCCCGGTGCATAGACCGCTAACGCTTTCGGTTTCCCGCTCTGATGCGGGGCTGGCGACGAAGGCGCGGGCTGCGCCGATGCGAATGAAATCCCCGACAGAACCAAGTCGAGAAGAAGCAGAAGTTTCAACGCTAATACCCGCGCATCGCATATGAGATCAAAGCCGCGTTTATCTTTGCGCAGTCGGACTTCGTAAACGTGTATCCGCGTCAAGGCTTCAACGAATCTTGTCATCTCCCCGCCCTGTTTATTACTCTTACCGCCTTTGTTCGCACAGTGATTGGGATGGTGATTTCTTTCCACTTGTGGGGTTTTGGAAACCCATAGCTTGAACGTGCTTGTGTTGGCAGCGTCGAGAACATTTGACCCTGCCGATTTGATAATTGTCACTTGGCTCACTCGACCTGTGTCCAGATGGATGTCGAGCCTATACAGGCCGTCTCCCTTGTAGCGCGTCCAACCGGCAGTATCGCCAATGCTCGACCGTAACTGATAAGGATATTGCGGGCGAGGAGCAAAAACTGCGACATGTACGCACAGCGGGTTCGGACAGCGATTGCCCTTGGAGTCTATCGCGTAGCCACTACCGGCAGGCATCGCAATCTAAGGGATCAAGTCAGTCGCTCTTGCCGTGAAAGTGATCAAGGTGAGCGCAGCGGAGATCGTATTCACGCCGGCGCATTCCAACAGGGAGTGGCGCGAGAAGCGAGGACAAAAATGCACTGGTCAAAATCCCTTTTTCGCGTTCGTTTCGCGCGAAATGGGCGTTGGCGGAATAGGCGAATTTGCCTGCACTTGTTATGCCGAGCTATTATGCCGAGCGGCCATCAATGCCGTTTTACGAAGGAACCGGTGAGGGAGGGATTCGAACCCTCGGATAGACCGCGCCGGTTATTCGATGCCGGATTACCTATGAAATTGTTATCATTGGGTTATTGACGTTATTAGCCGCCGAGTTGTACGAGGCTTTTCTAAATTGCCCCTATGGGAAACTAGCGTGTGGCGAATTGGCGCAGGATTACGGCCGGAGCAAAGTCCGCGTGTACGCTGGCGAAGACTTCGTCTGCGCAATCAAGCGAACGGAGCCAAAACCGCTCACCGGGCCAACGGTGCTTGATCTCCCGCCGCTTCAGTCAAGGGTCATCCAAAAATTCATTAAGAAAATCGCAATAGCCCGCAAAGCTGCGGCATCGCTCGGTCTACACGGCCAACACCGAGATTTCCAAAAAACAAAAATTTATATCGAAAGCGTCCAGCAGGCCGGAGCGCTGCTGCGCGAATTAACATCCTGAAGGAACCATGAACTTTTGCGCAGGCCTCAGGAAGGACCCGGGTTAAACCTCGCCGCGACATGGGAAGCCGGAAGGGTTGGGGAACTTTTTGAAAACGGCCTTCGCGTCTGAGCACCGTGCACCCATTTGAGACAGGTATACAGAATCCAGACGGCCCCACTTTCACGGCGCTTTCTCCTTAAACACGGATCTCTTTTCCTTGTGATCGAAAATAGCCGCGAAATACCGGTCCCCAGGGAACGTGCCTAACTGACGAATCAGCCAATTCCGCGCGTCGGTGAGATCGTCTGTCCAATTTTTTAGTTTCCTGCTCGTGGTCGGCACCGCACAATCGTCGATCAAAATCACAGTGGTCTCGTAACGTTTTTTTTTCCGGAATTTTGTCTTTAGTAGCGCTGGTGGTGGGGGAGGTAACGTAGAGGTCTTCGGAACGGTGACCGCCGCATTGCAATTTGGGCACGGAGCTGTTACGCCGATTTGGGAGTGTGTCGCAGAGATGTGTTGACGGCAGCTTGGACATGCGAATCTAACAAGCGGCCATGGTGCTGGTGTAGGTAACGTAGAGGTCTTCGGAACGGCGATCGCCACATTGCAGTTTGGGCACCGACCTGTTATGCCGATTTGGGCGCGTGTCGCGGAGACGTGTTGACCGCAGCTTGGACATGCGAACCTAAGAAGCATAGCGAGTATTGGGGATGTTTCAGCCATTTACTACCAAAAATCAGACCCATCGCGCGAGCGAAAACTTGAGTGAGTTTATTGTGAATTGTTCCCGTACGCTTGTCCGGCTGCTTTGTATGGCAATGACGTTTTCGTGAGGTTACGAGAGATTATGTCAGAACACGAGCGCGCGCATTTTACCTATTGAAATGCGCGTCAGATCAAATCAGAACAAGTGAAAACACTCATTAGGCAGCGATGCCATTGGGCGCTCTACCTGTCCGATCGGCTAGTGTGTTCTATAAATTCCAAGCCGAAAGCCGTGAGCCTGAATGGTGATCTCGCGCACCCTTTCGAAGTCGGGGTTGAAGAACTGGTGATTGAACCGACCGCGGAAATCAGCGAGCGGGATCTCTCGAGTCTCCTTCGGAGGCCAGACACCCGCTACATCAAGAATGGGACCAGCAAACCCGTCATTCAAAATGATTCTGGGGCTATTCCAACCAATGTCGTTACCGTTTGTGATCCTGAGGACTTTCGGATAGACAAGAACTTTCGCGAACAGTTCAGGTTTATACGAGTCGTAGACGAACCACGCGCCCACAGCAACCGCGCCGATTACGATGATCGCGCCCAATTTCCTCGTCATCCGAGACTTCGTGCGCTTGTGGATCAATGGAGTCGTTTTGCGGCGTTGCTCCTGAGCCTGCGGCAAAACCGCGACTTTTGGAGGCAAGGTAGATTGAATCGGAACCGTGACCATGGCATTGCAATTTGGGCACGGTGCAGTCATGCCAATTTGGGCGCGCGTTGCGGAGAGGTGTTGCCCACAAGTTGAACATGCAAACCTAAGCTCCATAGCCATTATCTTTCTACGTGCTTTCCTCCACGAAGTTCCACTTCGGTAGCCGTTCCGCTTAACGGAAAGTTGTTGCGAAATTGTAGCGAAATTGCGATTCGCCCTCGACGCACGAGAGCGAAGACGCGCGCGACTTGGAAGACGAAGCGCGAGAGCTGATCGCTGACTAATTTTTTCGCGTCAGAGCAGCGCGGTCTGATAGACTCGCTGTTGCGCCGGCCGGAAACGGCGTCGCCAACTGAAACCGCCGTCTCATCAACGGGGGGGCGTTAAACCGACAGACAGGATGGACTCTTCCGAAGACATTCCGAATTGGCGATTGGGCTACGGCGGCGATTATTCCCTCAACTGAGTACCTGCGCCACGCAACGCCGCCGCGAATCGCTTAAACTCGGCAAAGTTCTTGCGCTTCGTTCGCGGCGGCCAGCGATGCAGCCAGGGAAATTCTAGCTGCCGGAATCTTCCGCCGAGTTTACGGGAGAGCACAAATCCGAAATCGATTTGCACGGCTTCACATCGATTTCGCGTGCGTTGTCGGTTCAGCGGATCCGCTCGATACGAATCAATCAACTCGGGCTCCTAACCGGCTGTAGTTGTCTCGAAATTGCCTAAAAATGCAACTCTCGCCGGAATTGTAGGAGCGGAGTCTACGGGGCTCGAATCCGAAACGTTGGTTAGTCTTTAGACGGTCATGGTTTGTGAACCAGGAGTGCTTTGATAAGATCTGGGAGAACCTGCGAAATGATACCCATGAGAAATCCAAACACGATCAGCCCCAGTTTTTTCGCTCGGCCTAGCCAAGATCGTTGGCGCTCGCGTTCTTCAAGCTCCTGCAGAAACAAGCGACCTTTAACAGTAATTCCTTGAATGACATTCCCGCTGGGAAATCCATTTTGATCTGTTTGCGTCACGCCCGATAGATAGTCCGCAGCAATGAGCTCGGCGTACAAAACGGATTTTCGTCGATCAGGCTGCAGCGAATCGAGCGCGCTTACGCGCTCGCGCAGCAGTTCGATGTACGCTCGACGGGCTGTGTCGTTCTTTTGCGACCATCCCATCGTTTTTGGCTATATCCTTGGAGCCATCGCGGCCGCTGTCTGGAGATGCGCGCATTGACTCACCCGCACGGGACAAGTTCCCAAGGCGGATACTTTTAGTTTTACTTTTACTTTGGCGCTGTCTGTCCGGCGTTTCAAAGGTAACCGGTGAGGGAGGGATTCGAACCCTCGGTAGCCTTTTGGGCTACGGCGCTTTAGCAAAGCGCTGCTTTCGACCACTCAGCCACCTCACCAAAAGCAAAGCAGGAATATCGCAGGCAATTTTGGATTTCCAATTTGTAATTTGCATCCGTGGACACCGATTTCGTCGCCCGTTGGCAACTTCATCGCAGTTGCCAATCGCCGATTGCTAACTGAAATGATGAGCATGATCAGCGAAGAAGAAGCGCGCCGGCGTGTTTTGCAAAGCGTTCACTTGTTAGGGGAACGAGCTGTTCCGCTTTCAAGAGCGCTGGATTGTTTTAGTGCACATGAGGTCGTCGCGCGACTGCCGCTGCCGATGTTCGATAATTCCGCCATGGATGGCTACGCCGTCGTGGCAAGTTCTGCTGGAAAAGGCGCGCGATTGCAAGTGGTCGGAGAGCAGGCGGCTGGCATTGATCGCGGGCTCCGGATTTCTCCTGGCGAAGCTGTCCGGATTTTTACTGGAGCACCGATACCGAAAGGCGCTGACGCGGTTGTGATGCAGGAAGACACGACGCGCAAAGGCGACGAGATCGTGGTGACCGTGGGCGTCGATCCCGGCGAATTTATTCGGCGACGCGGTTGCGATTTAGCGGAAGGTCAGAAAATTCTGGCGCGCGGCGAGCGCATTCGCTTGACGACGATTGCCATCCTAGCGTCGCAGGGTTTCGCCGATGTGACAGTCGGCGGCCAAGTAAAGGCAGCGATTGTTTCCACTGGTGACGAGGTCGTGATGCCTGGGAAGAAGCTCAATCAAGGGCAAATCTACGACAGTCATTCGATACTGCTTCAGACACTGGTGCAGCGGTGTGGTGCGTCTGTGACATTAGCCGAACATTGTCCCGATCAACGCGAACGATTGATCGAAGCGATCCGGCGCGGAATCAAAAGTCATATTCTTGTTATTACGGGGGGCGTCTCGGTCGGAGAACACGACCTGGTTCAGGCAACACTACGCTCGGTCGGAGCCAGGATCGACGTATGGCGTGTGGCGATTAAGCCAGGGAAACCATTTCTCTTCGGTGAAGCCGGCGGATGCGCTCTGTTCGGTTTGCCCGGAAATCCCGTGTCGGCATTCGTAACTTTTCTACAGTTTGTGCGTCCAGCGATTTTGAAAATGATGGGCGCGAACAACCTCAATCTGCCGAAAATGCCGGTAAGACTAGCCGTCGACTTCGCGAATGAAGGCGATCGTACACATTACGTACGCGGCAGAATCGACAATGGAACGTTCGTGCCTATCGGGCGCCAGGAATCGCACGCTCTTTTTGGTTTGAGCCAGTCAAATGCACTGTTGCGCGTCGCCGTGGGCGAGTCGTTGAAGGCCGATGCGATCGTCGATGTGCAAACCTGGGACTAGCAACGAGCGTTTTCCGCAAAGTAGGAGTACTGAGTTGATCGATTTTGGCAGAAAGCGGCTTTACGAATGCCAAATCATTCGTCCGTGGGATTGACAGGCAATGCGCGCATTTCTAGCTTACTCGGCTTGAATACGGGAGTGCTCACCGCGTTTGCACGAAGTCCGGCGGATGAAATTCGTGCGGATGCGGAACGGCTTTCCCACATCATTCTGGAAATGCAGCGCTGCTTTGTGCTGCGCCTATCCAAGCAGCTAGCCCCGGGGAACGTTTCGTTCCCGCAATTTTTCCTTCTCACCTATCTCGATCAGAAAGAAGTTCTCACGATGTCTGCCATCGCCCAGAAAATGGGGCACACCACCGCGGCCGCGAGCGGTTTGGTGGCGCGCTTGGAAAATCTTGGCTACGTGCTGCGCTCGGTTGCGCGAGACGACCGGCGCAAGGTAATGGTTTGCATTACGGCGAAAGGTTCAGCGCTGGTCAGGCGGATTCGAGAGGAGATGGTTGGCAATCTTGTGAAAATTCTGGATCACCTCACGCCGGACGAACAAAAGGCCTGGCTGCAGATTTACGGTAAGATTTACGATTACTGCCAATCGAAATGATTATCACTTACCCGGCGACAGTGTTATCAGACTCCGATAAAGTGGCGGGCGTTAAATCCGCGCGCTGTTTTCCGCGCATCTAATCGCCAAACGTCTATGAGAAAATTTTTTATTGTCCTGGGGATTTTTATAGCCTTCGGCGTTCTTAGCCGGTCGAGTGATGCCGGCACTGGAGCGGGTAGCGGAACAAGTTCCGCCACGAGGGTTCCGACTTTTACTCTCGATCAGGCGATTCTGATGGCGCTCCAACAGAATCCGACTCTCCTCAACGCGGAGCAGGAAATCAAACGCACCAAAGGCGTGATCATCCAGGTCCGCGCGCAGGCCCTGCCACAGGTCAACGCGAACGCGGAATTTGAATGGATTGATCCACACCTGAGCGGCGCCCGCATATTCGGAACAAACACCTCGACCGGTACAACGACGGGTGGTGGGACCACGCCGGGGACGTCGACTGGCGCAGCATCCGTTGTGGACTCGCCGCGATCGCAGGTGGCGGATCCGTCGCCAACACCAGGCATCACGGCTGCCGAGGCAAGCGATGTGTCCTACAACATCGCCGTTCTCGGAAGGCAATTGATCTTCAATGGCACGACTTTCAATCAGATCCGGGGCACGTTTTTTCAGAGAGACAGCGCCTACTTCGCGTTCCGCAATACATTGGACCAACTCATCGCCACGGTGAAGACGCAGTTCTACCAGATCGTGGTCAATCGAGAACTCATCAAGGTTCAGGAGCAATCGGTGCATTTGCTGGAGAGCCAGTTGAAGGATCAGCAGAACCGGTTTGAAGCGGGGACCGTCCCGCGCTTCAACGTTCTGCAGGCGGAAGTGGCCCTTTACAATCAGATTCCGCAACTGATCACCGCGCAAAATAATTATCGCATCTCGAAGCTTACATTGGCCAAAACACTCGGTCTTTACTTCGAACCAAGGCGCGGCGAAAACCCGCCTTTGGAAGTAGTAGGTGAAATGCCATACGCCCCACGCACGATTAATCTGGCCGATGCGATCGAGATGGGAAAAGAGAGGCGCCCGTTTCTCAAACAAGCGCGGGCAAATGTGTTGAACCAACTCCAACAGGTGCGCGCGACAGCAGGCCAGTGGCTCCCCACCATCACCACAACGGGCGGCGGTGAATGGGTCAGTTCACCCGTCAATTCCAGCTGGCACGATATTTCAAAAGGGTGGCTCGCATTGGTCCAGGGCAGTCTGCCAATCTGGGACAGCGGCGCGATTGCTGGCCAGGTGATACAACAGCGCGCTCTATTTTCCGAAACCAAGATCACGTACGACGACGACGTTCGGCAGGTGGAATTGGAAATACAACAGGCCTACTCAAATCTGCAGCAGAACCAGGAGCTGATTACAAGCCAGGAGAAAAACGTCGAGTTAGCCGACGAAGCGCTACGTCTAGCGAAAGCTCGCTTGGACGCTGGCGCGGGAGTGCAATTGGATGTGCTGAACGCCCAAGTACAACTACTCACCGCGCAATCGACGCGCCTGCAAGCGCTATTCGGATATAATTCGTCGTTGGCAGAATTCGACCGCGCCACAGGCGCGCAGAGCACCTATCAGGAGATGTTCGCTGATCTCACGCCGCACGCCACGAAAACAAAGACCTATTACACCGGCAGTGGCGTGGACGCGGAAGGAAAGCCAAAGCAAACTGACGAGGACGGACCGCGAATTCGGACTGGAAGATCCCGAACGTCATCTTCCAAATAAGCCTCAAATTCCAAGCTCCAAGTCCCAAAGAAAAGCGACGCCAGGACGCGTATGCACTCCGAAAGTCCTGCGACGTCGGGACGAAATAGAACGAGCCTCGGCAGCGTTTCGCACGACGGGCCTTAGAGTGCGATGCGTCCTCGCATCGCTTTCATCGTTTTGCTCTCGCTATATTATGCGCATCTTGCGATTTGGAGTTTAAATGGTGGACCTTCCCTTTGAACAATTTCCTGCGCTGAGCGCGATCGGAATCTGTCGTCACGCTTTTGCGCAGAGAATTCCGGGCATCGACGTTTCGCACGATAAACCTGAAGTACTGAAGAGGCTGGATGCGGCCCATCGCGGAATTCGGAATGGAATCGGAGTCGACGATTGGCTGCTGTTCACCGCTCAACAAATTCACGGAGACAGAATCGCAATTGTCGATCGTGCAGATTGTAGTGGCAGCCGTGTCGGCTGCGAGGACAAACAATTCCCCGGCTGCGATGGCATCATCACCAATCAACGCGGTATCGTGCTGGGCGTTTATGTCGCCGACTGCTGCGCGGTTTACATTGTCGATTCAAAGACGCCAGCGATCGGTCTGGTTCATTCCGGTCGCAAAGGCACCGAGCTGGGAATCGTTCCGAACGCAATTGCGCAGATGAGTGATCGTTTCGGATCCGATCCCGCGGACATGATCGTCCAACTTAGCCCCTGCATTCGTCCGCCGGATTACGAAGTCGATTTCGCGGCGGAAATTGTGCGGCAATGTCGAGCGCTCGGCGTGAAAACGATTCATGATTCGCGTGTATGTACTGCTCGCGATCTGAAGCGTTATTATTCCTATCGCGCCGAAAAAGGAAAAACCGGCCGCATGCTCGCGGTGATTGGACTCAATCCGACGAGTGCGAACTAGACGAAAAAATGTTCGCCTTTAGTAACGAAATTTCATCTAATTTTCGTTAAGCCTACTCACCACACATATGTCACTCTCGTTCTTTAAAGCTGTTGCAACAATGTTCTTATCCGGGCTTCTGGTCGCAACGAGCGCGGCTCAAAGCGCAAGCCCAGAAACGCTCGTTCAGGATTTCGTTAACGCCTGGAATTCGCATGACGGCAAAGTTTTTGATCGCCTTTTCATTGAGGACGCCATTTGGGTCCCCGTGGCAGAAGCGAGGACCGAAGGTCGCAAAAATATCGTGAAGGACTTTGCTGAGGTTCACGCGACGTGGGCGAAGACAACGACTCTCAGCCAAAGCGCGATAAAGGTGCAACAGTTGCGCCCTGACGTCGCCGTGATTCTGTTTCACGCGAAGTTCGTGGAAGACGGCAAAGAGGTGCCCGGTATTGATAGAGCTATGGTGATCGTCGCTGTGAAGGAGGCTGACGGGTGGAAGATCGCTACCGGTCAGATCACAAAACAACATGAAGGGGCGTGACACGCGTCAAGACTCCTAACCAGACGATGACCCAACCGCTGGCCGGCGTACAGCCTCACTTTTTCGATGACAAAGACACGTTCATTCAAGGGAGCCTCGCTTTCGCGAACGGTGGCTGATCTTGTTCTCGTTAGATCGACATTCCTGCGTTGCCACCGCGTTTGAACCGGCAAATGCCGCGTTTCTTCGCGTTCGCAATGAAGTTCAGGAATTCGCGTGCTGGTCCATCAAACTTCATTGTCGCCGCGGCCTTTTCTAACGCCTGCGAAATATTCAATCCGCTCAGGTAAACGAGTTTGAATGCTGCCTTGATTTCTTCCCGATCTTTTGCGCTAAAACCTGCTCGACGTAGGCCAACAACGTTTACTCCGAAGACGCAGTTGCGTTCTGCAGCGATGACGAACGGTGGCAAATCCTTCCCGAACGCTGAACTTCCTTGCACCATCACCAGGCGACCGATATGCATGAATTGGTGAAACGTCGATCCACCGCCGAGAAATGCGCCATCATCCACCTGCACATAACCGGCCAGCAAACAATTGTTCGCGATAATGACATTGTTTCCGATCCCGCAATTATGACCTATGTGGGCTCCAGCCATCAGAAAATTTTTGTCGCCGATTTTCGTCGAGCTTCCTTCCGCCGTGCCGCGATGAATGGTGCAGTACTCGCGGATAATATTGTCGTTGCCGATCTCAACTTTTGTTTTTCGTTCCGGTGAAAATGAAACATCCTGTGGCGGGGCGCCAATGATCGCGCCGTAGCCGATGAAGTTGCCGTGACCAATTTGGACTTCTCCTTCAATCACGACGTGCGATTGCACGATCGTTTTGTTACCGATCACTACCTGCGCTCCAATCACCGAAAATGGTCCGATCTGGACGCTGCTGCCGATTTGCGCGGCCGGATCGACAATCGCGGTGGAGTGAATCTTCGCCGTGCGCATAGCTTTCGAATTTTCGGTGTTCGGATCTCGGATTTCGTTCTACAAGACACCTGCTTCTTTGAAACTGAAATAGCCGGGATTCCCTTCCGATGGCGCGCCGATGATGATGTGATCGAGCAACTTGATTTGCAGTAATTCCGCCGCCTCAGCGAGACGTCTCGTGAGGCTGTGATCTGTCTGACTCGGAGACGCGTCGCCGGAAGGATGATTGTGGATCACGATCACTGCATAAGCGGAATAGGTAATGGCCGGCCGAAAAATTTCGCGTGGATGCGCGATGCTCTCATTCATGCTTCCCACCGACACCGATTCAACACGCATCAAACGGTAACGTGTGTCGAGCAAAACAACTCGGAGCGATTCGGTCCGGAGCATGCGCATTTCGCGGCCAAGCAGTTCGTGGATCAATTCCGGCGAATCGAGTTTTTGTTGAGACAACGGCTCCTGCGCGAAACGTTTTCCGAGATTAAATGCCGCTACCAACTCCAGGGCCTTGGCCGGACCGATTCCCTTGATTGCCCTAAGCTCCTTGACGGAACAACGACTCAATTCCGCAAAGGATTTGTATTTTTCCAGAAGTTCGCGAGCGACCTCTAT
>QHQO01000043.1 GCA_003221195.1 Verrucomicrobiota bacterium | reverse complement strand
GACGCGACATTCCGCATTTGTCCCAGAGAAGCAGGCCAAGCTCCCGATGGAACGAATCGACCGAACGAGTGCCCTTGATGTTGAGCAGTTTCTCGATTCTGGCACGAACATCTTTTTCACTTTCTCGGAACTCCGGAGAATCTGGCGACGGCCGCTTTCCCATCTGCCCCGCGAGATAATTCGGCAGCGTGTTGGGCAAAACAAAATATCCATCAGCCAAGCCCTGCATAAGGGCGCTCGCGCCAAGCCGGTTTGCGCCGTGATCGGAAAAATTCGCTTCGCCGATCACAAACAATCCGGGCACATTGCTCATTAGGTCATAATCCACCCAGAGACCGCCCATCGTGTAGTGAACAGCCGGGTAAATCCGCATCGGCACTTTGTAGGCGTCTTCGCCGGTGATCTTTTCATAAACCTCGAACAAATTTCCATAGCGCTCGCGAATCGTATGTTCACCCAGGCGCTTAATGGCGTCGGCAAAGTCGAGATAAACGCCGCGCCCGCCCGGACCGATACCGCGGCCTTCGTCGCAAACTTCTTTTGCTGCGCGGGAGGAGATATCGCGCGGCGAAAGATTCCCGTAGCTCGGATATTTTCGCTCGAGATAGTAATCACGATCCGTCTCGGGAACTTCACCGGGCGCCTTGCTGCGATCTTCCTTACGTTTCGGAACCCACACGCGTCCATCATTCCGGAGCGATTCGGACATGAGCGTGAGCTTTGATTGATATTCGCCACCGACCGGGATGCAGGTGGGATGAATCTGCGTGAAGGCCGGATTCGCAAAGAGCGCGCCTCTTTTGAAAGCGCGATAGGTCGCCGTGACATTGCACCCGCGTGCGTTGGTCGAGAGATAAAACACGTTTCCATATCCGCCGGTGGCGAGCACGACAGCATCCGCAGCGTGTCTCTCAATTTTTCCTGAACACAAGCTACGAGTAACAATTCCTTTCGCATGTCCCTCGACAATTACTAGATCGAGCATCTCCGTTTGCGGAAACATTTCGACCGTGCCGGCCGCGATTTGTCGGCAAAGCGCTTGATAACAGCCGAGCAGAAGCTGCTGACCGGTCTGTCCGCGTGCGTAGAACGTACGCGACACCTGGGCGCCGCCGAAGGAACGATTGGCCAGTAGCCCGCCATATTCGCGGGCAAACGGCACGCCTTGTGCAACGCATTGGTCGATGATGTTGTTGCTGATTTCAGCGAGGCGATACACGTTGGCTTCACGAGACCGAAAATCGCCGCCCTTGATCGTGTCGTGAAATAATCGGTAAACGCTGTCGCCGTCGTTTTGATAATTTTTCGCTGCGTTGATCCCGCCCTGGGCGGCAATCGAATGCGCGCGTCGCGCCGAATCTTGAAAGCAAAAACATTTTACTCGATAGTCCAATTCTCCCAGCGTGGCGGCAGCCGACCCCCCGGCCAGACCGCTTCCCACAACGATGATCTCGAACTTTCGCCGATTGTTGGGGCTAACTAATCGTGAATGGTCGCGATGGTTTCGCCATTTCTGGGCGAGCGGACCGGGTGGAACCTTGGCGTCGAACCTTCCAATCATAGATGTTAACAAAATTCGAAATTCGAATGTCGAAATCCGAAACAAACATTAGAAAATTCTGAAATTCTCCAACCTGTTACTCGCATTTGCGGAGAATGGCGCCGAAAATATTCATCAGTTCTGTTGCCTCAGATGAGAGTTGCTGGCGTTCTTCCTCGAGTTGGCCATCGACATCAAGCAACCGCAGCCAGTACCGACTTTCCTTGGCTTCTCTGCGACAAATCTTGATCTTCATCACAAAATCTTTCTTTCCGATTGCTTCATTTGCTTCAATGTAATTTGCGCCTACAGACCCCGACGCCCGAATAAATTGTCTTGCATCCTTGATATTGCTGATCGTTCGCGGCAATCTTTTGACAAACGCCCGGCTGAGTTCAGCAAACACAACAGTCCGCTCCTCTAGGTCATAGGGTTTTGCATTTTCGGGATCAGCATTCAAGGTTTCGAGATTCGAATTTGTTTCGGGGTTCGATATTCGGATTTCGAATTTTCGCCCCTCATAGCTGTTGCGCTGGTTTAACCAAACCGAAGAGAATCGCCACCGGGATCGAGGTGTAACCGATAAATATGAGCCATGCGAAGATCCGACCGCCAAACGCGAGACGTGGCGTCAGTTTCTTATCATTTAATCCAAGAGACTGGAAAAAGCTGGAAGATCCATGGCTTAAATGAAGCGCGAGCAAAAACAATCCGAGGATGTAAAAACCCGACACATAATAATTCTGGAATCCGTACACCATCATCGAGTAAACGTCGTAGTGCCCGAGCGGATCAGCTTTAAGTAAGCCAAACCTGGGATCCGTAACGCGCACCGTGAAATGCGCGAGATGATAAACGATGAATGCCAGCACGATGAGTCCGCTCATCACCATGTGACGCGACGCAAACGTTGCTTTGACGTAACTCTTGTCGATGTATGGCTCAGGACGGGCACGCCTGTTTTCAATTGCCAATTGGATGGTCACGTAGATGTGAATAATGACAGTGGCGAGCAGAAAAATTCGAACTAACCAAAGCAGTGGCCCGAGATCACGCAGATGTTGCGAGTAACCGTTGATCCAATCCGGGCCGATGAAAATTTGCAAATTCCCGAGCAAATGTCCGATCACGAAAAGGATCAGAATGATGCCGGTGACGGCGACGATCATTTTCTTCCCGACCGACGAGCGATAAAAAGCTGCTAAAACATTCACACTACAAACATGTTACAGGGACAGCGGAGCGCGTTGTTCTCAACGCGTTGCCGGATCAAATGCGGCTTGCCGCCGAATTTCAGATTATGGACGCCGGTTGGAGCGTCAAGCTACAGCGATTGTAGCCCTGCGGCGCGCCTCACGCTTACTTGCTTTGGGATTCGTCGCATAAGACGTTTCTAACGTCATGGAAGAGCGCGAAAAGACGCTGACAATTAACGAAATTTATCACTCAATTCAGGGTGAAAGCACGTGGGCAGGGCAACCCTGCGTGTTTGTGCGTCTGACATTCTGCAATCTGCGCTGCAACTATTGTGACACTGAGTACGCCTTTTACGAGGGGAAGAAACAAGCTCTGAACGAGATTGTAGATACGATCGCAGCATTTGATTGTCCTTTGGTCGAGATCACCGGAGGCGAGCCGTTGCTCCAGAAGAACGTGTTGCCGTTGATGTCGATGTTGTGCGACGCCGGTTATACTGTTCTACTCGAAACGAGCGGTGCGCATGATATCTCGAAGGTCGATCCGCGCGTCCATCGGATCATGGATTTGAAAACGCCGGGCAGCGGTGAAGTGGATAAGAATCTTTGGTCGAACATTGACCATCTCACCCCAGGGGATGAAGTGAAATTTGTGATGGGATCGCGCGAAGATTACGAATGGTCGCACGACAAGGTGCAGCGCTACGATCTTCCTTCTCGTTGTCACGCCGTGCTGTTCTCGCCGATCTTCGGGAGGATCGATCCACGGAAGATCGTTGAATGGATTTTAGCGGACAAATTAAATGTTCGTTTTCAACTTCAGATGCACAAATTCATCTGGACCCCAACGCAGCGAGGAGTTTGAGCGAACGCGCAAGCAGTCATCCCGAATCGCAAAGACGGCGAAGGATCTCGCGCTGGGTGACGAGCCACACATAGTAGCTCGTGCGACCTTCCGCGTCTGTGAGAGGTCCCTCACTTCGTTCGGGATGACAACGCGTGGGGCGCGGTGCATCTTTCACTCACGTGTATGCGCGCCCGCTTAACCAAAGATTTCACTTTTGAAGCAGCGCAAACCTTGCCGAATGCTCCCGAGGGCCACAAATGCCGTGGACTGCATGGGCACAGCTTTAAAGTGGAGGTTTCAGTGGAAGGCGATGTCGATCCAAAACCCGGGTGGGTTTACGATCACGCACGAATCAGCGATGCAATGAAACCGCTTCTGAAAATGTTGGACCACGCTTATCTGAACAATATCGAAGGCTTGGAGAATCCAACAATCGAGAAAATGGCAGAATGGTTCTGGAAGAAATTAGAATCGCAATGTCCCGGCCTCTGCGAGATTGTCGTGCACGAAACCCCGACAGCACGCTGCGTTTATCGTGGGAAGTAGTTAAATCGCGGCATCTCATTGGAGGGTGATTGTAAAGTATCAAACGTTCAGATTTGCCTAGTTCCTTCCTCTTTCTCTGCAATGGCAACTACGCTCGACGGCGACTATTCGAAATACCCCGCAATCATCAGAGACGCATTTGCACACGTCGCTGGCGAAACCTGCGCGCTTCGAGAATCGTGGCTGATTTACCATCGACTCTTTATGCACGATGAGAGTCTTACCGAACTAATGAGCGAGCGGCTTGGACCACTGCTGCGCGTATTCCAGGTGAGTTTAGAGGATACAATGTTTCTTTCGATCGCCCGTTTGACGGACAAAGATACACGCCGTCAACCGAATCTCTCTGTGTGGACGCTAGGAGGTGCAATTCCACACGCTAGGAGTTCGAGCAAACCACAATGATCTTCAAAATGCTCTCGACAGAAAGCATCACCGGTAAGGCGGAAGTGACTGCTATAAAGGCACACGTTTACGATGCGCTCGAGGGGAACGGGACAATCCCTCGTTCTGAGTGGCGTCGACAGTGGCAGATACAGAAGCGTCGCGACGCGAACGACTAACTTTTGTTCTATCGGCCATAACATCTGCGCCTGTTTGTTCGGAACGTTTTCGCGCAAATCGGGCACCATGAACCTCGTCGAATGCTATTCGTGTTCGCCCGCCACAGATGGCCTTTCGCGCAACGCCATATCAGCTTTTCGCGAGTATTTAGGTAGTTGTCCGCCAAACACTCGCCACCTCGTCCCTTCGCAGTCTTTTGAATTTCTTCCAGCGATAGTGCGTACTTTCGACCTAGTCTGAACTGCTCGCATTTTGGACACCAGTGTCCCCCAATGATGACCCGCAGATTGGGCACCAAGCGCCGCGCCTAACCGAGCTAGGAACCGCTTCCCATTCATGCCCCTCTGTGCAGCGCCAACGCAGCTTCTCGCTGTTGCTTATGTAATAGTCGGAAACGAGCCTACCGCCTCGCGAAACGGCGAGCGCGCGCATGTCATTACAGTCTTTCCGACGCCAGATATTAAGTTCGGAGATTTTTATGGGTGTTCTATCACAGATCACACCCAAGTTTGCGTAATCAAGCAAGCTCCCAAGGTACACCTGGACTTGGTGATGAGGTATCCGATATGGAACTTCGAGTAAGGTCACCTTCCGACGTCGACAAAGGCGCCGTTTTTGCTCGTCATCCTGCTGGCGCTGTTTAAACGCCCGCGGACCCCTGTGAAAGAATGGACTGCGTGCATAGTGCTGCTCTCCGTGATATTCAAACGCCAGACCTAGTGATGGGGCATAACCATCGAACTCCATTTGTCCGCCACGTTTGCTTCTAAGCCACGGAGGTCGTGCCTTCGGAAAGCAAACGCCAGTCATTCGCTCAAGTAGTGCGCGGCAAATTCGTTCAGATACGCCCGCTGAACAAATTGGACACCAATGCCCTCTTAGAACATGATCGGGCTTGGAAGTCCATTCGTGCCCCTCGGCGCACTTCCAACGAAGATGGGTCTTGCTGTTGACGTAATTTGTCGAAAGACATGCGCCTGCGTACTTGCCGGCGCATTCTCGCATCATGGCCAAGCTCAACGGGTAAGAGCCGCCGCAGACAGGACACCAAGTGCCGTGCTTGACCGCGTCGGGGACTGCCTCCCACTCGTGACCCTTCGCGCATCTCCATCGGAGCGGCGTTCTTGCGTCATGATAACACCTTGAGAGTAATTCTCCGCCACGAGCACTGGCAAGATCCTTCAATTTTTGACAAGCGAGCTTTCGCGGGAGTTTGCCGACACAGATTGGACACCAACTACCTTTCCGCTTGCCTCTTCCACAGATCATGCTCCAATGACCGCGCGCAATATTGCCGGGAATTACTTCCCACTCGTGGCCTCTGGCGCAATGCCAGCGGAGTTTTGCCGTGCTCTTGAGGTAAAGCGTCGATAAACACGCGCCGCCGTACCTGGCGGCTATTTGCTTCAAGGCTTCAAGACGGTCCGCACGATACGCATCGGTGTGGGTGCGTCTCACGGACTGTGCAGCAGTAAGTGCGTTGATCCTTTGATGATTAACGCAACATCCAGGATTGCGCCAATTAGTTTGTGATTGCGAGCAGGCTCGAGACCGCAACGTGTGGTGACAATTAATATTTTCGCGCGGGGACGGTGCCGGTGTCGATCGCTTG
Organism: Verrucomicrobiota bacterium; assembly: GCA_003221195.1. Lineage (GTDB taxonomy): Bacteria > Verrucomicrobiota > Verrucomicrobiia > Chthoniobacterales > UBA10450 > Udaeobacter. The sequence continues at coordinate 27,836 of QHQO01000043.1, read as the reverse complement.
CTTGCGCTGGGCGACAATACGTTGGCAGTTTTCGACAGCGTTTGTGGCGTAACCTCAAGGCCGCTTCACGGGATTCCTCGACTCCGCTCGGAATGACTTGACCTTGTGGAAGAAATCTTCGAAGAGCGCGTCGTAAATCTTTCCACGCTCGGGATGATATTGGACCGCCAGAGCGAATGGATAATTGCGCAGGCGCACTTGCTCGATGATGTCGTCATCGGTGCACCACGCTTCGACTTCGAACCCGTCTGCGGCGCGATCGATCGTCTGGTGATGTGAACTATTTACGTTTTCGTACCGATGCTTCGCGTTACCATCGTGACGCAACGGCTGGATGTCCCGGTCTTTTTGTTCCGGGTGTCCATGACCGGGAATGTCGAGCTTGAGGGTGCCTCCCAGCGCGACGTTTAAGACCTGGATCCCTCTGCAAATACCAAGAATCGGCAGTCCACGCGCGAGCGCTTTTGAAATCGCCTCGAATTCCCAGCGGTCCCGCTCCGGCTCAAGATCATCCTGGAGCAATTTTGGATCGACATCTTCCTGGCGCAGAAATTCAGGCGCAATGTCAGAGCCGCCGGTCAGGAGCAGCCCGTCCATCTCCTCCATGGCAACATCGCGTTTGCGTGCATCAAAAACACGAATGTCAGGATGCTTCGCAAAAAATGGCTGAAACCATTTTTCATCCTTCGGACGCATCCAGACGGCGAGACTTGGCATTATCGAATTTGCGACTTGCTAATGGGTATGTAAAGAGCACTCCGTGTTACGCTCGGATGTGTCCAGCATCTTAACTGAGCAAGTGGAACGATTGACGGCCGAAAGCAAGGCTCGAGCGACTGCCGTATCGCTTCACGATCTCGAGAGTGGCTTGCGCTTTTCCCTGCGGGGTGATCGCTGGTTTCATGCTGCAAGCACAATCAAGGTTGCAGTGCTTCTCGCCCTTTTCCGCGCCGTGGACGAGGGGCGAGTTCGGCTGGATGACTCGCTACACGTGCGAAACCGCTTTTTCAGCGCAGCAAACGGCTCTCCGTTTCAGCTCAACCGCGACTCCGATGCAATGCCTGAGCTATATCAAGCCATCGGGCGAACAGCGAAGATTTCTGCGCTTGCAGCAGGAATGATTACTGCGAGCAGCAATCTTGCGACCAATCTGCTTCTCGATTTTCTGGGCGTGGCATATGCACGAAATGTTCTGCGCGATGCGCAAGTTCAAGGAGTGGAACTGCGGCGAGGTGTTGAGGACCATGCGGCACATGAAAAAGGCATAAACAACGAAGCGACTGCCGACGGTTTGGTGACGTTGTTGTCCGCCCTGCGTGGTGATTTTCTTCGCAGCGAGAGCAAAGAACAAGCGATCCGTATTTTGCTGGAACAACGATTCAACTCGATGATTCCTGCCGGCCTGCCGCCGCACGCGGCAGTGGCGCACAAGACAGGCGAGATCTCGACCGCCTGCCACGACATGGGAATTATCTACTTGCCTGAACGCGAACCGTACATCGCAGTCATTTTGACCGAATTTGATTCCGAGAAGGAAGGGCGTCGCGAGACCGTCGCAGCTATTTCCGAAGCGATTTATCACTCGGTCATGGGAGTGGAAGACGAGATCAAATGACCATTGAGGGGTTGCGCGTGGTTGATGGTTTCAATTTGCCTGAAGAGTATCGGGTATTACTGGGGCCTGGCGAAGCGGAAACGGACTCGCACGGCAATATCCATCATCTGCCACGATTTTTTTACGAAATCACCAGCTGGCAGGAAGCACACGAAATTCGGCTGGCACGGCACTTCAGGCTCTCGGAATTAATGCTCGTGGATTGTCGTGAGGCGAGACTGCTTCTGGGCCAGTTTCCCCATTATGTTCCGTGCGCAATCGCGTTGCTTGCGACATGGTTGGAGAATTTTCGCCGCGAAGTCGATGCGCCGGTTTTCATCAGTGCAAATGGCGGCTACAGGTCGCCGGCACATCAGATTGGCGGCGCAAAAAGCATTCATCCCTGGGGAACGGCTGCGAACATATACCGGATCGGAGACACTTTTCTCTCCGATGCGAAGTCGATTGAGAAATATGGGACTGTCGCGGCGTCGCTTGGTTTAGCGGTCTTTGTTCGCCCATTCGGTTCGAAACAGGGTGAAACCAACGACCATCTTCACATCGATTTAGGATTTGCGACGCTGACTCCGCGCGGATGTAGCGAGGCGGATTGATCTCCTATTGGATATGAAGGATCCCGAAACAGCACGGAGCGGCCGGCTTTTTCGTGAGCACGCGGCTCGCGCAACCCCGCCGCGCTGCGTTATTGGCTTGGAAGCGGAGTTTAATCTTTTGGTAAATGGACGGCGGCGGCGCCCCGAAAAGGTCTTTGGTGATCCTAGCCGGCTAGTGCGACGCCGAATGATTCCGCGGACCGGCAAATCGTTTCAGTCTCCCGCTGGGGGTGCGATTTATTTCGACACCGGAGTAATCGAAGTCGCGACGCCGATCGTTGAACTGGAACCCGGCTGTTGTTATCGCGCGACGCGCCTGCTTTGGGAGCAAATCCGGTATTTACGAGTGGAGCTCGATCACTGGGCGAAACGCAACGGCTGCGAGTGCCGTCTGCAGGGTTTTAGCACACATTATAATTTTTCATTTCCCAATGGGCAGAGATCAAAATTTCGCAACGACACCAAGCTTGCCTATCTGCTAGCGCACATTTTGCCAGTACCCGTGATTTTACTGGCGACGAATCGACAGAGCAGTGCGGTCGGCGTTCGTCCACGCAGGACCCGGCTTGAGGTAACAGCTGATTTTACGCCGGATCCCGCGTTAATGCTGGCGACGTGCGCTTTCATCGCGGGCGCTGTGGAAACTGTCCTCCGTTGGGAGGATTTTGGACTAAGGCAATTGGACCGTAACGGAATTCCTCGGATAACGCCGTTTCGTTTACGAAAGCATTCTTCGCGGGGCGGCTGGCGAGTCACAGCCCACTCGTTCGGCCGAAATCCGTTCGCCGCGGACATCAGCGCCCCGCTTTGGAAGTTGCGCGATTGTCGACTACTTGGCTTGCGTGCAATCGCAGCGGAAACTTTGATCCCTTTTCGGCGACGCATTCGACAGATTAGTGATTCGAGCACGGCGGAGCACATTGCCGCAGTTTTCGTTGGAGACGCGCGCTCGCTTCTCGATTTTGAGAAGCGCCCTGAAACTTACGACGACGTGGGGAAGGGGATCGATTGGGGACGGCGCCGGAATCGACGCTGGTCACGCTCCAAATACGAGAAAATTATCCACCGGGTGATCGCGCGCGAACCTATGCGCATCGGGCAAAAACGCTATCGAGTGATCCGAATGAACGGGTGGTATCAGGTCGATTTTCGAGAAATCGGAACGAATCGACGTAGGACATTTAATCTTGACGAACTGGTACGGTTGTCGGCCGCGAAAAAGACAGCTCGCGCTGCACCGCGTAGACGCAAGCCTGGCAAAAAGCATCACGCCAGATAATTCTCGACACGTTGGGGACAAAGCGCTGCAGCTATAGCCCCATTAACTCGCGAACGTATTTCACCGGTGGACTGCCGTATGAAATAACCTGGTCGTTGTATTTTCTGAGCTCGAAATCCTTACCTAGTTTCTTTTGCTCCGCTGCGCGTAGATCGAGATGCTCAGTAGCGCCAACAAAATAAGTGGAGAGCTGAGCTGAGGTGAGTCGTGCGCGTTTCCATTTAGCCACGGCTTCTCCTTCCTGTTGGAAAGTCTCTTTCATCATCAAATCCATCGCTTCTTTCTCGGTCATGTTTCCGGCGTGAATGCTTTGATCGAGAATGGCGTTGCCGATCGCGCGCAATCGCATCTTCAACTGCTGCATCTTCACTTCCGAGCCGCCGTAGCCCTGTTCCGCCATCATCTGTTCGCAATAAACCGCCCAGCCTTCAATGAATGTGCCACTACGAAAGATCGCCCGGACCAAGGTGGGGGCGCTGAATTCGTTTGCGCGAGCGAGCTGCAAATAATGGCCCGGCATCGCTTCGTGCACGGTCAAATCGCGAATCATGTAGTTGTTATATTCACGAAAGAACGATTCTTTCCGTTCCTTGGACCAATCCTTCGGCGTCGGCGCAACGGCAAAGAATGTTTTGCCGGTTTTGTCGAGTGGGCCAGGAGAATCGCAATATGCAATAGCCACGCCGCGTTTGAATTCAGGCATTGCGATTACGTCCAGCGGTGTATCTGGAATGGTCACGAGATTATGCGACCTGACGAAATTGGTGGCCTCGCCAACAACTTCTTTTGCGTAACCGACAACTGTGGCGTCGTCTGGATGTTGTTCGGCAAGTTTATCGAGGACCGCTGCTGTTACCTTATGTTTGTCCGAGAGCGTTGCCGAGTCCGCGTTGGGAAAATATTTTTTGTAGAGCGGCACCGCAGTTTCGTAGATGGCGGTTTGCGTCTGTTTCAAGTCCGCCTGCGCGCGCTTCAGGATTTCTTCCATCGACAAGTCCGAGGCGAGCGCGAAGCGCAGTTTCTTTCGAAACTTTTCCGCGCCGAGGCGGAAGTTGCCATCGGAGCGTGGCAACAGATCGTTTTGAAGCCAGTTTTTGTAGTCCTCCAGAGCAGCGGCAGTTTTTTGCTGTAAAGGCGCCAGTTCCTTTTTCATCTGCGGCACGCGATCGAGAAGCGGGGCGAGTTCTTCACGCACGAGATTGATTGCGCCTTGTGTCTGCTCAACCGCTGTTTCTGTGTAAACGCGCGGCGAGTGTTGCAAGTTAGCCTTTGCCTGCGCGATCACGCGGGGAATTCCTTCCATGCGCTGGCGCAAATTTGGCGTCCTTTGTTCCGGCGACGCAAAATCGCGCGCGACTAACAGATAAAGGCTGTTGGCCAGGCTCTGCATGTAAACAAGGGGATTCCACTCAGATTCCTTTAGCTCTTCAGCCTTGAAGATTTGGTAATCGATGTTCTCTTTGAGGATCCGAAAATCGACATTGTTCGCACCCGTAAGCTGTGAGCCGTCGAGGGCGCTCAGCTTATCGCGAAACTCTTTTTGGGTTGCCAGTTCTTTGGCCGGTGCTTCGGGCGAATAATCGGTGAGCTGACCGTCAAACCGATGGTCACCGAGCTCCGTCGCATCCTCCGGATTCGTCCGCAAATACTGCTCGATGTACTCGTGTGCGATTTTTTGAAACGCGTCGTCCTGCGAAGTGGCGAACGCGTTGAGCATCGACAACGACAACACGGATGCGGCTGCGATGATCCTTTTCATCGAATTCAGCTCGGTGTGCCGCCGTGGAGAATTGGCTCCGTTGCGATTTCATCCAGCGTGGGTTGCTGTGTTTGAAGGTAGGTGCGGCCTTTATAGAAGCAGGCGACGACAACGAAAACGACAGCGGCCCCAAACATCAACCAGGTGAAGAAGGTAAAGTACTGATAGTCGCTAAGCTTATGGGCGGGACCTGCGCCCAAGATCCATTTATTGACCAGACCGACGAAGAGTTCACCTGACGCGACAGTGAGAAGCCACAGCGCCATTACAGAGCTCTTCATCGTGTTCGGTGCCTGAGTGTAGGAAAATTCCAAACCAGTGATCGATACCATCGCTTCACCGAGCGTGAGAATAATGTAGGCTAGGAATTGCCAATTGATATGCGGTCTTAACCCCGCGTCGATCCATCCTTGAATCCAAACGATAACAACAAACGAAAGGGCGGTAATGAAGAGGCCTATTCCGATTTTTCGTAACGGCGTAAGCGGAAAGACAGAGTTAATCAGCGGGTAGATCACATAATTTACCAGGGGGATGAAAATCAGGATCAAAACGGGGTTGGCGGTTTGCACCTGTGCGGCCAGCAAATCCAAACCCCATCCCGCTGAAATGTGAACCGGCGAAAAGCTAAGGTTGATCCACGGCAGCCAGGACACATGGAGATCCATTTTCTCAGCTTGCAACGTCCATTCGGCGCCGTTGCTCATTCCCCATAGCGCCCAAAAAACCAAAATGAAAACGTAAACCATCGCGATCCGCGCAAGCGTGATGAGCCCTTCTTTGCTGAATGTTTCGCGCAGATAACCAAGTCCAGCCGGGGGCACGTGAACCATTTTCTTGCGACCGCCCCAGAAAAACAAAGTCGCGATCAACATCGCGATCCCGGGGATTCCAAATGCCCATCCCGGTCCATATTTCGGATTGCCGAGAAGCCAGGGACAAAGAAGGGAAGAAATGAAAGAGCCAGCGTTAATCGAGAAATAGAACCAGCCAAACATTTTCGACAACAAATGCTTATTCGTTTCGCCAAATTGATCGCCAACGTTCGCCGACACGCACGGTTTAATGCCGCCTGCACCCAGACAAATCAGGAACAGTCCGATCGCCAGCATTGCTCGCTGGCCAATTGCGATCCCCCAGGAAGTGGCCATGCACGCGAGCGTGAGATTGCCCAGGCAGTAGACGATCGAGAGCGAGAGGATGGTCCAATATTTGCCCAGCCAGCCGTCGGCGATGACGGCGCCGAGGATCGGGAGAAAGTAAACGCCGAAAACGAAGTAATGCGTGTACATGTACGCCTCGTTCGAACTCATCGGCGCGAGCACACCAGACTGGTTCAAAATGTAATGCGCCATGAAAACGGTCAGGACCGACTTCATGCCGTAATAGGAGAAACGCTCGGCAGCTTCGTTGCCGATGATGTACGGCACGCCCGGCGGCATGCCCGTTAAGTTTGGGGGCGAGGTTGCGTATTTGTGTTTGGCCATATGATCTCCTTTGCCTAACGATCTTCGTGCGGAACAGCTTCTGCCGGGCCCGGCGAGGATGCCGATTTTTCAGACTCGATTTTGCTTTCTTCGGACCAGACTCTCGTTGCCGGATCGGGCTGCTCCCGCTGAACTTCCGGCATTTGGCCGATCGGATGTTTTTCGCACGAGATGCAGAAGAGCATCATGCAGAGCGCAACGGCAGTAATGCCATAGCGGAGGAAAGGAGCCATAATGCGCTGGCACAGTTATCAGCCTCTGCATGGGCGCGCAAGATTAAACCGCAACGGTAGGGCGGCCCGGGCACGCCGTTCAGTGATTCGATCACGATTATGGGCAGAAGCACGAGCAAGAGTAAGTGATTGAAAGACGCTGCTGCGGGATTACTATCAGACGCGGTGGCTCGCACAGACAGACACGGCGCTTGGAACGAAGTATTCGCACTGATTCTACTGTTCTCGGGGACCCTGCTGTTTTTTGCGCTGATTTCCTATACGCCGAAGGATGTACCTTCCTGGATTTGGTTCAGTAATATTTCGCCGGCGAACCATCCTGCGCAGAACTTCATTGGGCCAGTGGGCGCAATTATCGCGGGAATTTGCTATCAATCCATTGGAGCGGCAGCGTACCTTTTAACGGCGATTCTGCTCGGTTTCGGAGCGGCAAAACTGTTTTATCCCGGGTTGCGGGTCATGCCGCGGTTGGCTTGGATCGGTCTATTTATTATATCGGGTGCCTGTTTGCTGCATGTGCAGCCGTATCATTTGCGGGGTTGGCACGCCGCCTTCAACATCCAGGGGCCGGGCGGATGGATCGGATACGCTTTCGCCGATGAACACCGCGGGTTACTCCGCAACGCTCTGGGTCCACTCGGTACACTTCTCCTGCTAATCGGAATTTATGTGACCACACTAATTTTGGTCACAGGACTGCGCCCGATTCACCTTGTTCGCGAGACCGTCGCCGCTATGCGACGCATGAGTGTAACATTACAAGCGTGGCGATTGCGCCGCAGGCTGCACAAATCGGATCTCAAAGGAAAACTGGAGATCAGTGAGCAGCAGCTCGCCAAGCAGCGGCGATTGCTCGAAAAACAATTAAAGAAGAAAGGCATGCCTGCAGGGGAGTTGATTAGGCCCATGATTTCGCCGGAGGAACTGGCCAATCGGCCAAAACCAAAAGTTGTCGATACAACCGCGTTGCCGAGCGAGCAGCAGACTCGCAGAAAACCGTCTCTCGCCGAACTGCGTGCGAGCGAACAGAAAGGAAAGTCGGCTTCAAGCGTGGTCACTCCGGCTTGGACGTCGGAAAATTATCTCCTGCCCGGGATGGATTTACTGGACGAGCATAGCCTGGAGGGACGCGGCACCGCCGATCCTTCAGAGCTCGAGGATGTCCAGCAAGTTCTAATTGAAACCTTGGGGCAATTCGGGATTGCGGTGGCGCCAGGTGACATCACAAAGGGGCCAACCATCACTCGCTACGAAGTCTATCCGGCCAAAGGCGTGCGTGTGGACAAGATTGTAAGCCTGGAGCGCGACCTCGCTCGAGCCACGCGCGCCGAGCGAATTAATATTCTCGCGCCGATTCCCGGAAAAGACACCGTGGGCATCGAACTGGCAAACAGCCGAAAAGTGACAGTAAAACTGCGTGAACTCTTGCAATCATCCGATTGGGAAGAAGCAAAGGGACACGCAAAAATTCCGCTCGCGCTGGGCAAAGACGTTTACGGCAAAACGATCATTGCCGATCTCGCGCAAATGCCGCATCTGCTAGTCGCCGGTACCACCGGTAGCGGAAAGAGCGTTTGTATTAATGCGCTGATCGCCAGCATGCTCTTTCGTTTCACGCCGGAAGAGCTGCGTCTGGTGATCATTGATCCGAAGATGGTTGAACTTCAGGCGTATAGTTCACTGCCCCATCTTGCGTTCCCGATTGTTGTCGATCCAAAAAAAGTGATGCTTGCCTTGCGGTGGCTGATCGACGAGATGGAACGTCGGTACAGGATTTTTGCCCGTGTTGGCGTGCGCAACATCGTGGGTTTCAACGCGCGACCGGCGAAGAAGAAAGCTTCGGATGCGGAAGAGGATTCGGATGGAGGGGGAAACTCTAACGACGCCGGGCCAGCGGGAGCTCGCTCCTCCAGCGAGATCAAGGTTCCGCGTGAAGATGAGCTGCAAGTTCCAGACAAGATGCCCTATGTCGTCGTAATTATCGACGAGTTAGCCGATCTAATGCAAACCGCGCCCGCGGACGTCGAATCCGGCATCGCGCGCATCACGCAAATGGCGCGCGCTGCCGGCATTCACATTATCGTGGCAACGCAAACTCCCCGCGCAGACGTTATCACCGGCGTGATCAAGGCTAATATTCCAAGCCGGATCGCATTTCAGGTCGCTTCCAAGATCGACAGCCGCGTGATTCTGGATGAAAACGGAGCCGATCGCCTGCTCGGGCAGGGGGATATGCTTTATCTGCCGCCGAGCGCTTCGCGTCTCATTCGAGCACAAGGCGTGCTCGTTACGGATGATGAGATTCATCGGGTGGTGGAATTTGTTTCCAAGCAAAGCCCGCCGGCTTTTGATACTGCGATGCACGAGAAACTCCAATCGGCCGTAACGACGGAGGAGGATGTCACAGACGAAGACGAAGAGCTGGTTGAAAAATGTCTGGAAATCATTCGACAAGAGAAACGCGCCTCCACTTCGCTGCTTCAGCGCCGCCTGCGACTAGGCTACACGCGCGCCGCGCGGATCGTTGATATTCTGGAGCAGCGCGGTATTTTAGGTCCCGGCGAAGGCGCCAAACCACGCGAGATTCTGGTCGATCTCGATGCTGCCGTTTAGCCGCTATTTCCTCCGCAATGACGATAGAAGGGCTTGGTAAAAAATTTCAGGAAGCGAGGCTCGCGAGGAATCTTACGCTCGACGAAGCGGCCCGGATGACAAAGATTCGTCCCGCGCGGCTGGCAGAGATTGAGGCGGATGATTTTTCCCAATTCCCCAGCCTCGCATACGCAAAAGGTTTTCTTCTTATCTACGGCAAATTTTTAGACGTCGATGTCACGCCGTATCTGGATGCGTTTGAAGATTCCGAACGCATGACGGTCGATGGCTACTCATACCTCCAGGAAAATCGACCTCAGAAACCAGTCAGTGCGCCGGTGGTTCGACGGCGCCGTCCCGCTCCTACTGCTGGTCCCGACCGCATCTCACCAATGCCGCTCATTTTCGGCGTGCTGGTGTTGGTGGTTGGTTTTTCCGTGATGAAGTTGATCCTCAATGTGCAGCGGCTTGCACCCGGAAAGTCGGCGTCCACAGCACAGATCTCACCGAGTGCGTCGCCGGTTCCGAGCCTTAAGGCTGGGCAACCAAGGACGGCGGAAGCATCGCCAGGCACTGTGGCGTCTGCTTCTACCGTCGCGCCTTCAGCCCCGCCAGAAGCTGCCACCTCCCCTGTTGCGACAGCCGGGCCGCCAGAAACCCGAAAAGCTTTGGCCGCTTCTGCGGGGCCAAGCGAACCGGAGGTGCGTCGGGCGAAGCCGGTGACTCACGAAGATCTGGGGAAAGCGCAAGAGACAACGAATTCGTCGCCTGCGGAATCAAGCGAACAGAATCGCGTCGCTATTCGGCCACTTAAGAGAACCTATGTAAAAGTGACGGTCGGCGACAAAGGCGGAAGTCCCGCCTTCGAACGCTGGGTCTCTCCAACAGATGGGCCTGTAGAATTCCGCGGCAAACACGTCTCGATTCGCGTTCTCGATCCGGATGCCGTCCAGATTACAAAGAATGGAAAAGCGTTGGAGGACGATGACGAAGACGTGACGGTTAACTGAGACCGGGTCATGAATTCGCCAATTGGAAGGGCAGCCGTGTCGACTACAAGTTCCTGTGTGCAAGTTGAGGAGCAGGTGACACGCCTTCCCGAAGCCCCGCTGCGGCAGACACGGCTGCCCCGACCACGCACTAAAGTCGGCATGATCAGCCTTGGCTGCGCAAAGAACCTGGTCGATGCCGAAATTATGCTCGGGAGCGTGTTGCAGCGCGGCATGGAAATCACTTCGCGGGCGGAGGATGCCGACGTTCTCGTTGTTAACACATGTGCGTTCATTGATTCAGCCAAGGAAGAATCTATCGGAGCGATTTTGGAGGCGCACCAGCAACGCGGTAAAAAGTCCGGTCAAAAACTCATCGTCAGCGGCTGCATGTCGCAACGGTTTGCACGCGAGCTGCGAAAAGAAATGCCGGAAGTCGAGGCGTTCCTTGGACTGGATCAAGTCGGTCAGCTTGGGGAAATTGTGGAGGAGATTCTAAAAAAACACGGCACGCTCAACGCAGGCAATTCAATCTTGGATGTTGATTCTGACAACGTTGATGCCGATCTCGCTTTTGCTGACAGGCGCCCTACTTACATCCCCGATTATGACACGCCGCGCTTCAGACTTACGCCCGCACATTCCGCCTACGTAAAGATTGCCGAGGGTTGCAATCACCCGTGCAGTTTTTGTGTGATTCCGCAGATGCGAGGGAAACACCGCAGCCGCACGCCACGGTCGGTGCTGGCGGAAATTCGAAGGCTCGTCAGCGAAGGAGTTCGCGAGATTAATTTAATCAGCCAGGACACGACGTATTACGGGATGGATCTTTGGACAGCGAAGGCCGGACCCCGTCAACCAGTGGACTCAACGCGTGGCCCGACGCTTGCCGCCCTTCTTCGCGAAATTCAAGAAATCGATGGGGAATTCTGGGTGCGCTTGCTTTATACGCACCCAGCCCATTGGAGTGATGAACTTATCGACACCATCGCACAGTGCGACAAGGTCGCCCGCTACGTAGATATTCCTCTGCAACATATCCATGAGGCGATGTTGCAACGCATGCGCCGAGAAACGTCGCGGCAGCACATCGAAAATTTGATCTACAAGCTGCGCTCCGGAATTCCAGGGGTGACGTTGCGTACCACTTTCATCGTCGGATTTCCCGGGGAAACGGAAGAGCAATTCGCCAGTCTTCTAGATTTCATCCAGCGCACTCGATTTGAGCGCCTCGGAATATTCAAATATTCGCAGGAAGAAGGCTCGCGCGCTGCGAAAATGCCAGGCCACGTCCCCGTAAAAACTAAAAATGCGCGCTATCGGATGGCGATGTCAATTCAGCGAGAAATCGCGCATGAAACAGAGCGTGAAAAGATCGGAAGAGAATTGAAATTATTAGTAGATCAACCCCATGTCGCGCGGAGCGAAGCCGATGCTCCAGATGTCGATGCGCATGTCATTTTGTCGAAAGAAGCCCCAGTCGGAGACTTCGTTTGGCGACCGATCGTCGGAAGCCGTGGCTACGATTTGCTGGCCTGAGTCGATCGATTACAAAGTAAATTTTTTAGCAGAGCCTACTTAACACGTGACAGCCGTCCTTTTTCTGAGCAAATTTCTGGTAGTTATTTAGCTCGATGACCGAATCAAACGAACCGAAAAAAGAGACGACTCGCATTCCCTTCGCTCCTGCGGCCGCGGAAAAACCGCCAGACCCAACGACGAAATCGCGCGACACAGTTCGAATCCAGTTGCCGGTTCGTGAGCCGCCTGTTCACGTTTTACCCGAACAGCAGCCTGCTGTTCCGGAAGCTCCGCCGAAGTTCTTCCAGCCGCCACAACCTCCACCGGTGCCGGTAAGCGCCTCGGTCATGCCTGCACCAGATCTGCCTTCATCGGGGCCGATAAAAGAAACGGTGCGCATTCCTCTTAGCACTGTACAGACGAAAAAAACTCAACCCCTGGTCGCCATGCCTGAGGTAGCACCGCAGGCTCCTTCAGTCGCTGTGGCGCCAGTTGAGAAAAATTCGATGCCGCTGTTGTGGCTGGTGCTTGGCGTTTCCGCGGTGATTTTGATTATTCAGATTTGGACTTATCTTTCTTAAAGCTATGGATAATTCCTCTGTTATTAAGCTAGATGAATCCAATTTTGACCGTGAACTGAAGCAGGACGATAAGCCTGTGATCGTCGATTTTTGGGCGGAATGGTGTGGTCCCTGCAAGATGATCGCACCGTTACTGGATGAGATTGCTCGCGAAAAATCAGGCTCGGTGAAAGTAGCAAAAGTTAACGTAGACGAGAATCAGAGCCTTTCGCTCAAGTACAATATTCGGGCCATTCCAGCTTTACTCTTTTTCAAGAACGGCCAACTGCGTGATCAAGTCACGGGAGTCACCAGCAAGAAAGACTTGTTGAATCGAGTCGACGCGCTGGCCTGAGGAATTATTGAAAAATTTCCAAGCAAATCGCGGCAGTGCCGCAAGTTTTCGCGGCTGTCACCATGGCGTGGGGAGTGTCACCGCGCGTGATGCGGCTGTCAGAAGCTGATCTTTAAGATTCGACCATCCGTGCCCACGAGCCATCCGGCTTTGGGAGTTGCAAAAGCTACGGCCCAAAAGCCGCTCACGCCGGGCAACGCGAACCACGTGTTTCCCTCATCAGGCGTCCATGCCGCGCCGCCGTCGTTGGCCGTAATCACCACTGCTCGGCCGTTGTCTCCGACACCGCCACCAGAGTGACCTACGTAGCTCAAACCGAAGATGGCGCCCGTGACTGGCGGCGGGTTGGTAAGAGTCCAGGTTTGACCGCCATCGTTCGAAATCGCAGTGCGTGCGTTATTGGGATCGCCCGGGTCCAAATCACCGCCACCCACGATACCGTTATGGGGATCGCGAAAATCGACCGTGAAGGCGCCCGCGCTAGGCGAGCTCACCAGGGGAGTGTTATACGCATTCCAAGTGTCGCCTCCGTCTCTGGTGGCGAGGATCCTTGCAATATCCGATCCACCCGTGCAAATCCAGGCGTTCCGCCCACCTTGGGTTGTGACGCACGTGCCACTCGACGCGAAGGAGAATTCGCCCGGCAGCGCCGGCGGCATATTGTTACTGATATCCTGCCAAGTCATCCCATTAGTCGTGCGAAAATCTGGGAATACTCCATTCACCGAGTCGCTGTGCAGAATGCCCCGATGAGGCGTCCAGAACGCGAAAGCGTCATAGAAGGCAAGCGGATTTTGATTCTCGAACTGAATTGTCCAGGTCGCCCCACCGTCCAGTGTTTTGTAGACGCGAAAATCTGTGGGATTCGCTCCAATGGACATCAAATAAGCAACACTCGCGCTGAAAGCTTGTACATCGCGGAATTGCAGTGCTTCGGCGCCTGGAACTACACCGGCATTCCACGTTTGTCCGCCATCAGTGGTGACGGTAAATGTACCGGCGCGACCGGATGCCCAGACCACCTGCGGATTCACCGGCCACACCGCGATCAGGCCATTAGTGGTGCCGCTGTTTTGGGGCGTCAGCGTGGGTTGATGAAGATGCGTTGGCGACAGCGCCTGCGCGATGACAGTTGCGCAGGCGAGCGCCGGAATGAAGATAGCAGTCAATGATCGTTTCAACATGGATATTCCTCCAAGATTAGGTTCGTGGCTGGCAGCATAGGTGCGCTGCAAAATGTCCCTTATACTCGCTGTGCTGGCCCGCGTTTACAAGGATTTCGAGAACTTTACTCGATCGTTACCGTAGAACGAGGTGAGAATGAATATACGCGTTGATCGCACGCCACTGCTGGCAAGACATGTAAGGAAACTCAATTGGATCGCGACCAATCGAAAAAGGAAACCGCCAATGAAAGTGAAAAGCTCACGTTTTGATAGTTTGGTCGCTCGTTATTACCCCGCTGTTTATAACTTCGCTTCTCGACTTACCGATGACCCTCGGGAAGCAGTGGTGTTAACGCATGACGCCTTCAAGAGCATACAAAAACAACTCCGGAACCGTCGCGACGAGTCCGCTCTTGCGTCAATCCTTATATCCGCTGTTATTCGCGCAGGCCTTACGACCCCATAAAAGCCAGGCTTACTGTTGAACCGAATCGAGGCGGTGAGATAGGAGATTGCGCCGCGCGAAAGTTTCCTCTGAGAAGTGAGATGTGATTGGTGAGAGGTTTGCTCCGACCGGAGCTCACCAAACATTATCCACGCCTCACTTTCTCGTAAGATGCCTGGGGCGTGGTCGAATTTTCAATTCTAAAGCGAGATTGTAAGCCTCATTACACAGCTCTAAACTCTCGATTTATTATGCTGCAATCATCGGTCCGCAGGCTTCCTCAGGGAGTGGAAATCACGGGCGCGATTGCAACGGGGTACGAGGAAATTCTCACGCCGGACGCTTTGTCGTTTATCGCGAAATTGCATCGCGCGTTTGAACCGCGCCGCCGTGAATGTCTCCAACGCCGACAAGATCGACAAGAAGCATTCGACCGTGGCGAGTCGCTGGATTTCCTTACGGAAACTAAACACATTCGCGAAGGTGATTGGAGCTGCGCGCCGATTCCGCGCGATTTGCAGGACCGTCGAGTAGAAATCACCGGACCGACGGACCGCAAAATGATGATCAACGCGCTCAATTCCGGCGCGAAAGTTTTCATGGCCGATTTCGAGGACGCCAACGCGCCGACCTGGGCCAACATGGTGGAAGGTCAAATCAATTTGCGCGACGCCATCAGACGCACGATCACGTTCACCAGTCCGGAGGGAAAAGAATATCGGCTCAACGAGCGCACCGCCGTCCTATTCGTTAGGCCACGTGGTTGGCATCTCGTCGAGAAACATCTGCTCGTTGATGGCGAGCCGGTCGCCGGCGCGTTCTTTGATTTCGGTCTCTTCTTTTTTCACAACGCCAAGGAACTGATCGCGCGCGGGAGCGGCTCATATTTTTACCTGCCGAAAATGGAGAGCCACCTCGAAGCGCGCATTTGGAACGATGCTTTCAAGCTGGCTCAGGATGAGCTTGGCATTCAACAAGGCACGGTTCGTGCGACGGTTCTAATCGAGACCATTCCGGCCGCATTCGAGATGGACGAGATTCTTTACGAGCTGCGCGAGCATTCTGCCGGGCTCAACTGCGGCCGCTGGGATTATATTTTTTCCTGCATTAAAAAATTTCGCCACAAACGGGATTTCCTTCTGGCCGATCGCGCGGTCATTACGATGACGACGCATTTCATGCATTCATATTCATTGCTCTGCATCCAGACCTGTCATCGTCGGAAAACTTTCGCGATGGGCGGAATGGCAGCTCAGATTCCGGTGAAGAACAATCCGCGCGCGAACGAAGAAGCGTTTGCCAAAGTGCGGAGCGACAAGGAACGCGAAGCCGGCGATGGTCACGATGGAACGTGGGTGGCCCATCCCGGAATGGTCCAGCTCGCGACCGAAGCATTCCATCGCCTGATGCCGCAGCATAACCAAATCACGCGCCAGCGTGACGATGTCGATCTTTGCGCGAAAGACCTGCTCGATTTCGGTCCGCGCGGCCCGATCACCGAACAAGGTTTGCGCACGAACGTGAGCGTGGGCGTGCAATATCTCGAGGCGTGGCTGCGCGGCAGCGGCGCAGTCCCGATTTTCAATTTGATGGAAGACGCCGCCACGGCGGAAATCTCGCGCGCCCAAGTCTGGCAATGGATTCGGCATCCCGATGGAAAACTGAGCGATGGCCGCAAAGTGACGAAAGAACTATTTCGCGAAGTGCTGACGGAAGAACTAACGAAAATCAAACAAGCGATCGGTGTCGATCGTTTCGCCAGCGGGAAATTCGAAATTGCCCGCGATTTGTTCGACAAGATGACCACTGACGATGAGTTCGCCGA
Organism: Verrucomicrobiota bacterium; assembly: GCA_003221195.1. GTDB lineage: Bacteria > Verrucomicrobiota > Verrucomicrobiia > Chthoniobacterales > UBA10450 > Udaeobacter. Next base: position 11,417 of record QHQO01000043.1, on the reverse strand, counting down.
ATTTTTAACGTTGCCCGGTTATGACAAACTCGAATGAAGCCGATGTGCGCTGGCGCGGCATAACAAGACCATATTCCTCGACAGACGTGGAGCGCGTGCGTGGCAGCCTGCATATCGAGCATACGCTCGCTCGGCGCGGAGCAGAAAAACTTTGGCAACTATTGCTAAACGAGGATTACGTCGCCGCTCTCGGCGCGCTGACCGGCAATCAAGCGATGCAACAGGTCAAAGCGGGCTTGAAAGCAATTTACGTGAGCGGGTGGCAGGTGGCGGCAGACGCAAATCTCGCCGGCCAAATGTATCCCGATCAAAGTTTGTATCCCGCAAACAGCGTGCCGGCACTCGTTAGGCGAATCAATCAAGCCTTACAGCGCTCCGATCAGATTTACCACGCCGAAGGTAACGCCGATATCGACTGGTTCGCGCCCATAGTGGCCGATGGCGAGGCCGGTTTCGGTGGACCGCTTAATGTTTTCGAACTAACCAAGGCAATGCTCGAAGCCGGCGCGGCCGGCGTACACTTCGAGGATCAACTCGCGAGCGAGAAAAAATGCGGACACATGGGCGGGAAGGTGTTGGTGCCGACGCTCACTGCCATCAAGCATCTCATCGCGGCGCGTTTGGCAGCGGATGTTTGCGACGTGCCGATGATTCTGATCGCGCGAACGGATGCAAACGCCGCCGCCCTCCTTACAAACGACGTGGATGAGCGCGATCGCGAATTTCTCACAGGCGAACGGACGCCGGAAGGTTTCTTTCGGGTGCGCGCCGGACTGGATCAGGCGATCGCGCGTGCGCAAAGTTATGCGCCGTTTGCCGAGCTGATCTGGTGCGAAACCAGCGAACCGAATTTGGTGGAAGCAAAACGATTCGCCGAGAGCCTCCACGCAAAATTCCCTGACAAGTTACTGGCTTACAATTGTTCGCCGTCGTTCAACTGGAAAAGGCAACTCGACAGCGCCAGTATCGCGAAATTTCAGCGCGAGCTCGGCGCGATGGGTTACAAATTTCAATTCGTCACGCTTGCTGGATTTCATGCGCTTAATGCTAGCATGTTCAATCTGGCGCGCGATTATCGCGACCACGGCATGGCGGCGTACGCGGTATTGCAGGAGGCGGAATCCGTGGCCGAACGCGATGGATATTCGGCGACGAAACATCAGCGCGAAGTCGGCACAGGTTACTTTGATCTCGTCGCGCAAATCATCGCTGACGGTAAAAGCTCGACCGCGGCCTTGGACGGCTCGACCGAAGCGGAGCAGTTCCGTTGACTGCAACATCGACGACTGCCAACGAAAATGTTGCGCAAGACTCTTCCGCGCTGACCAACAGTCGTCTCGCCGCGTATTGCGCCGAAAGCGCGCTCGAAGCTTTTTTCGACTACGAAAAATGTTTCAACGCCATCACCCGGCGTGCGCGTGAGCGTTTTTTGGCGCGCGATTGGGCCGGCAGTTTCGATGACGCTGCCGAGCGTCTGCATTTCTACAATGAAGTTCTCGACGGCCTGACAAATCGGATCCGCAAATTGATGGGCACGCGTTTGCCGGAACACAGCATCTGGACGGGCATCAAAGCTGTGTACTCATCGCTCATTGCGCGCTCGCCGGCGTGGGAAATCGCCGAAACATTTTTCAATTCGTTAACGCGCCGCGTTTTTGCCACCGCCGGCGTGGACCAGGCAATCGAGTTTGTCGATACCGATTTCGACGCGCCGCCGCCGAGCGCCCTGATCAATATCACGAAAACTTATCGCGGCCAAAACCTGCCCGAACTGCTGTGTTCGGCGTTGACAGATGCTTTTGAGGAAACCTGCTGGGCCGATCTGCAGGAGACAGCGAAGCTGGCTTCGGCGCGAATTGAAGCCGTGCGCGAGGCGAAACATTCGCAGCCCGAACTGGAGATTGTCTCGAGTGTCTTTTATCGCGGACGCGGCGCCTATTTGGTGGGACGCGTCGTGTGCGAAGGACAGTTGCCCTTGCCCATCGCGCTTTGCCTTCGTCACGAAAATGAGCGCGGCATCAGCCTCGATGCGCTGCTCCATGGAGATGTCGATCTCGCGATTTTGTTTTCGTTTACCCGCTCTTATTTTCGGGTTGCGGTTGAATGTCCCTATCGGCTGGTGCGTTATCTTCAGCAGTTGATGCCGCGCAAACGTTTGATCGATCTTTACAACGCCATCGGTTTTCATCGGCACGGTAAAACGGAATTCTACCGCGATTTCATCGCCCACCTTCGCAGGTCGAGCGATCGTTTCGTCGTGGCCGAAGGAGCTCGCGGAATGGTGATGAGCGTTTTCACGCTGCCGAGCTACGACGTCGTTTTTAAACTGATCAAAGATCGATTTGATTTGCCGAAAGACAGCACTCGCGAGGATGTGCGGCGGCGGTACCGATTAGTTTTCGAACATGACCGCGCGGGACGATTGGTCGAAGCGCACGAGTTCGAGCATCTGCGCATCCCGGCAGACCGCTTCGACTCCGAGCTGCTGGCCGAACTTTTGCGCGATGCCGCTTCCATTGTGAAGATGGAAGGCGGCGACGCCATCATCGCGCACGCCTATGTCGAGCGTCGTCTTCGCCCGCTCAACCTTTTTTTCCGAGAAAACCAGGCGGAGGCAATCGCGGCTGCCGGGCGCGATTACGGGCAATCGATCAAAGACCTTGCTGCCTCCAATATCTTTCCCGGCGACTTGCTCACGAAAAATTTTGGCGTGACCCGGCACGGCCGCGTGGTCTTTTACGATTACGATGAGCTTTGTTTTCTTACGGACTGCAATTTTCGCAAACTGCCCGAAGCGCGCACTCCGGAGGAAGAAGTCGCCGCCGAGCCGTGGTTCTCCGTGCGTGAGAACGACATTTTCCCCGAGGAATTTTTGCAATTCCTGGCTTTCCCAAAGCCGGCCCTGGCCGCGCTGCTGGAGCATCATCGCGAGATATTTAGGGCCGACTTCTGGCGCTCCATCCAGCACCAAATCCGAGCAGGCGAGATTCCAGAAGTATTCCCTTACGGAGCCGAGCGACGGCTGGCGAATAATTAGGCATTTTCCTTCGCGCCGGTAAGGAAGCCTTATCCCGTAGTTCTGCGCACCCGAAGGTCTGGAAAACAAAGCCTGGTGCGGCGCCCTATGCGATTTCACAGGGAATGAGTTTTCTTGTGGATTGAATGTGCAGAGGCAATCGGTCCGCGTCCAACTAAAAACCGTGTTGCGAATCGTACACCACTGCGATTTTGTACGTGCGCAATGATGTTTATTTGAACGTAAACTAAGGTTTAATATCGCGAACCCCCCCCTTAAAGAAGTATTCTCGGCGAGATTCGATTGGCAAGGGGGTGTTCCCCCTCCTGATAGCTCCCTTTTCTTTCGGAAGTGGAGACCTACTATGAGAAGCGTAATAACCGGTAGTGGCGCGGAGCTGGCTCAGCCGTTGCAGCTGGCAAGTAAGCGCAATAGAGACGAGTCGAGATGCATCAAAACCCTTCATCAAGCGTTGCTGGTGTCTCCGCCCCTGAAACAGTTTCTGGCTGCATTTTCGTCCACGACTGGAATCGTTCTGCGTTTTCTGCATGTGGGAAGCGGCCAGAGAGAGCTATTGCAGGCGTTGCGCCGACACGCATTTTGCGCCGCGCTGGTGAATACAGAGCAGGAGCGGCTGCGTTGCATAGAGCGCTTGAGAGACTTGCTTGCCAGAGTAACCGGAAGCGGCATCCCCGAAAAATCCGCTTCGATCTGTGGCTTTAGTTATTTTGGAGTCACCCTCCGAGCTCGCGGGTCAACCGTGGGGACCCTGCTGGCGGGACCGGTCTTTTATCGAACTCCAGCGCCTAAGGATTGGATGCGAGTATTGCATCGTCTCTCAAACGCGGATCCGTCCATGCGCGATGCGAGAAATGCTTATTTTGGAATACCGATGGTTTCCCACGGCAGGCTGAAGGGAGTGATCAGTCTGCTATCGATGTTTTCAGAGCACCTGTCCGAATCCGCCGGGCGCTTATTGATCTCAACCGCGGACGCCGAACCTGTATGCGTGACGTTTGCGAAGAAGTTTATCCTAGAGAAATGTGAAGAGCGGCTCACGGTGGCCCAGGTCGCTCGCTGCGTGTCACTGCACCCCGATTATTTCGGCAAGATATTTAGAAACGCCACCGGAATGACGCTCACAGAATACACGGCGAGGGTACGGGTCGAGAAGGTAAAAGACCGCCTCCCCGAGCGTTCGTTCCGTATTGGGGAAGTGGCTTTCGCGGCGGGTTTCCATTCGCTGGCCCAGTTCAACCGGGATTTTAAAAAATATGCCGGTCTGTCTCCGAGCCAGTACCGCGTGTCCCTCCTGGCGGGCCAACATTAGGTTTGAGCTGTTTTACAGCTTTTCTCGGTTAATGCGGAAAGAATGTCGCCAGATGAGTAGACCGATTCTGCATTGTTGTGACATTATTTTTGCGTTCCTAAGAAAACCAAATCAAAACGAAAGGACCATCTATAATGAAAATACTAAACAAACCAATACTTGCCGCGGTAGTTGCCCTTGCACCTATCATGTGGTGCGGCCAAGCTGTAGCGCAGTCTCTTGCCCCCCAGTTTACCCTTGATTCGGGGCCGGCTGCCGAAATACAGGCTGAGGAGAACTTTGTCATGCAGCAGCCGGCGGCTGCCTATGCCATACCATTCCGGCCAACCATAGATGCCAACGCTTACGCGGCGGCAAAACAGGCGGCGGCTGCGAATTACTCGCCCCAGGCAGTAAAACCAGGTGCGCTTAGCGCAGTGCCAGCCGGGCCGCCCACGAGGGTGTTTAAAAACTTCGACGCCGCTAGTGACGTCGATGGATTGCGGCCGCCCGATACCCACGGTGCTGTCGGCAAAACGCATTTTGTTGAGGTAACGAATAGTCATATCAGGATGTACAATAAGGCCACTCCGCCAGCGCTCGTTAAAAACGTCAGTCTTGCAACCTTCTTTGGCTATACCACGGAGGTCATTTTTGATCCGCGTGTGGTTTACGATTCGGTTTGGAATCGCTGGATTGTGACCGCAGAGGCTTTTCAGGAGAGCAACACTGTCCAGAGATTTTTTATCGGCATATCGAAGACGGCGAATCCGGCAGGGGCCTTCTTCATCTACAGTGTAAATGTCACCTTTTTCTCCGGTGACTTCTTTGACTTCCCGCAGTTGGGTTTCGATCAGGATGCAGTCATATTCACGGCGAATATTTTCCACGGCGGGTTCGTGGGAGCTGACGAGTTCTCAATCGCCAAGGCGCGATTGTATAACGGGCTTGGTTTCAGTGTTCCTGTCTTTACCGGACTGGCTGGAACTCTGGCGCCTCCCATCGTGCTGGATCAGAATGCAAACAGCTTCCTGCTCGCGGCTCCTCCGTCAGGCACCACGTTTACGAAGTACACGCTGACCAACTCGAGCCGTCCCAACGGTACCGCTTTGGTGTCATCGGCCGCCACCGTTCCTTCTTACTCCGTGCCCCCGGATGCGCATCAGTCCGGGACAACCAATTTGCTCGACACATCGGACAGCCGATTTGTTAACGCCAGCACACAAAATGGCGATGATCTGTGGCAGACGCACACGATTGCGCTTGGTAGTTTTCCAGCTCCAAAGTTCTACCGGATAAATACCTCGAGCAATACGGTCGCGCAGAGCGGGTTCTTCTTCCAGACTGGCACTTCGGACGACTGGAATGCCTCCATCACTACAAACACATCGAATAACACGTTCGTAACGTGGAGTTCGACCGACGCAAATGTTGGTGTGAATGCACAGGTCGTCTTCTCCGGTAAGCTGAACGGCGATCCTGGGATCCCGGCCGGCATAGTCGGAGTTACCAGCCCGACGTTCTACAATCCTAGCGCAGATACTACAGAGCGTTGGGGCGATTATTCAGCCGTCACCATCGACCCGAGCGCCATATCCAAAGCATGGCTGGTGAACGAGAAGATCAACACGACCAGCCTCTGGGGCAGTCAAATCATGCAGGTAGGCTTCTAACTCCAAGGCCTCTGGGCATTGGCAGAAGCCAAATAACAATAAGAAAGATAACCGGAAGAGGCCGTCGCAAGGCGGCCTCTCTCTTTTCCGTGAAGAACGATTTGGATCGCAAGCGCTAGATCCTCCGCATTGCTTGGATCGCTGATTTTCTGATTCGCTAATCCCTTAATCTCGTTCACGCCGGCGGGCGCGTTTCTGACTGGAAATTTCGCGTAATCAAGCGCGCGCCTTTGTTGAAGGTAAAATACGCCCACGCCCATTGAAAAAGGACAAGCAAGCGGTTTCGAAAACCGACCAGGAAGACGATATGCACGAACAACCACGCCACCCACGCGAGAAGACCGCTCAAGTGCATGAATTTTAAATCCGCGACCGCTTTGTTCCGCCCAATTGTCGCGATGCTTCCCTTGTCCCACTAATGGAACCGCTGAGGTTTCCGCCCTTCAATCATCGCCAGAATGGTCTTTATATGTTCGAATGAGTATGATCGGAAAATGGTCAAAAATCCGCAATTTTACCTGGGAAAGCCACCTTTTCAGAGGTGGTGCGCCCGGCGCGGCTCGAACGCGCAACCTACGGCTCCGGAGGCCGTCGCTCTATCCAGTTGAGCTACGGGCGCGAATGGATCCCGAACATAACGCAATTTGATGAGTTAGCGATTCAAGGATTTTGCGGTTACCCAGTCGGCGAACCTCCAACTTGTGAAATTGGTAAATGACCCTGTGAACGGTTGCAATTTTTCCCATCCTGCTGGAAACTGTTCGCCCGCCCGGACGGGAAAGGGGAATTTTCATGAATCAGATCATCGATGCTATTGAGAAAGAACAGCATAAAGGCGAAGTAACGCAGTTTTCTGTCGGGGATAGCGTGCGCGTTCATACCCGTGTGGTGGAAGGCGACAAGGAACGAGTCCAGATATTCGCTGGCATTGTCATTGGCCGTAAGGGCCGGGGACTCAACGAAACATTCACCGTGCGGCGAATCTCCTACGGCGAAGGCGTGGAGCGTGTATTTCCGCTGCACTCGCCCCGCATCGCAAAAGTAGAGGTGGAGCAAAAAGGTCGCGCACGTCGCGCCAGATTAAATTATCTTCGCACTCGCAAAGGTAAGGAAGCGACGGCGGTAAGAGAATGATCAGCGTGTGAAGTGTGAAAAGCTTCGCGGCTCTGATCTTTTTCTCGTCACATATCAGATGTCACTTGTCACTCGCGCAAATCTGCCAATGATTTGCGCAGATGTATCGGCGATGCGGATTTCGTTACGAGAAAAAACTGCGCGGCACCGGTGTCGCGCGTATTGCCGGGATTGATGAAGCTGGCCGGGGGGCGTTGGCTGGCCCGGTTGTGGCCGCTGCAGTAGTTCTTCCTGAAAAATTTCGTCACCGTCGTCTAAACGATTCCAAGCAGCTTGCACCGGAATTGCGCGAGGAGATCCATTCGGATCTGGTGTCTAATCCCGAAGTCAGATGGACGGTTGGCGCTGTCGATTCCGTTGAGATTGATCGCATCAATATTCTGCGCGCGAGCCATCGAGCGATGCGCATGGCAATCACAGCACTGATCGACCCGCCCGATCATGTTTTGATCGATGGACTGCCAGTCATTCCTTTCCCGCTTCCGCAGACTGCGATTATTGACGGCGACTGCATCAGTCTGAGCATCGCTGCAGCGAGCGTGATCGCCAAGGTAACGCGGGACCGAATGATGCGTGACTTTTGCGCCCAGTTCCCGCAGTATTGCTTTCACCAACACAAAGGCTACGGAACCGAACTGCATCTGCTGAAACTCCATGAATTCGGCCCTTGCCCAATCCATCGCCGATCTTTCGAGCCGGTGGCACAACCGCTTCTCGCATTGGAGGAAGTCGTCCAAGTCCGGTCATCTTCGGCGAGGCGTTCTCGGCGAGAAGTTGGCGTGTCGCTATCTCAAGCGTAACGGATACAAAATCCTCTTCTGCAATTTCCGCGGTCGCAGCGGCGGTGAGATCGATGTTGTGTGTCGTGACAATGACACACTGGTGTTTGTTGAAGTAAAGACTCGCGGCCGCGAAGATTTTGGGCGGCCTTTCGAAGCAGTTGATCGAGAAAAACGAAAGCGCATTTCTCGTGGGGCTCTGGCCTGGCTGCGAATGCTGGATAATCCCGATATTCTCTTCCGATTCGACGTTGTTGAAGTGATCATCGCGGACGACGGGAAAGCGCGTGTCGAACTAATCAAAAACGCATTTCCTCTCTCCAAACCGTATCTTTACTGAGTTACGCTTGCAATCGCGTCCTCGATGGAGACCTATTCATGCGCTCAGCGCTGGACAATCGCGCCGTCGTTAGCAAAATCTTACTGTCCAATCATGTCCGATCCCATCCTCGTTGCCGAATCGAAGGAACAAATCTTTTTGCTCCCCAAAATGGCGAACCGCCACGGATTGATCGCCGGCGCCACCGGCACGGGGAAAACGGTCACACTGCAGACACTCGCTGAGAATTTCAGCGCCCGCGGCGTGCCGGTCTTCATGGCGGACGTGAAAGCCGACCTCGCGGGCCTCAGTCAGCCGGGCGGAAACAATCCCAAAATCCTCGAGCGCGCGAAGGAGCTTAAGATCGACAATTTCACTGGCGAAGCCTCTCCGGTGGTGTTTTGGGACGTGTTCGGCGAGCAAGGCCACCCAGTGCGCGCGACCATTTCGGAAATGGGCCCACTGCTGCTTGGGCGCTTGCTTGAGTTGAACGACACCCAGGAAGGCGTGCTCAACATCGTTTTCAAAATCGCCGACGAAAATGGATTGCTTCTGCTGGACCTCAAGGACCTGCGTTCGATGTTGCAGTACATCGCGGACAACGCCGACAAGTTTAAAACTCACTACGGGAACATTTCGGCCGCCAGCGCCGGAGCGATCCAGCGCAATCTGCTCGCACTCGAATCGCAAGGCGCGGACAAATTTTTCGGCGAACCCGCACTCAATCTCAAGCTGGTTTTCTTTTTTGATGAAGCGCACCTGCTCTTCGCCGGCATCGCGCCAGCAGTCGGGCAAAAGATCGAGCAAATGGTACGACTAATCCGCTCCAAAGGCGTTGGGGTTTATTTCGTCAGCCAAAATCCGCTCGATATTCCAGACGTAGTGCTAGGGCAGCTTGGGAATCGGGTGCAGCATGCGTTGCGCGCATTTACCCCGCGTGATCAGAAAGCGGTGAAAGCCGCTGCGGAAACTTTCCGTCAAAATCCCAAACTAAAAGTCGAGACGGTACTCACCCAGCTCGCGGTTGGCGAGGCGCTGGTCTCGATGCTGGACGAAAGCGGCAGCCCCCAAATTGTCGAGCGGGCGAAGATTGTTCCGCCACGTAGCCAGGTGGGCGCCATCACAGCCGACCAGCGCAAAGAGATAATCGCTTCATCTATTATCGCCGGCCATTACGAAAAGGCGATCGATCGGGAATCGGCTTACGAAATACTACAGGCCAGAACTGGGGAGAAAGCGCAAGCCGTCGGTGCACCACCTGTGGCTGCCAGCCCCGCAGCGCCCGAGGGAGAGAAGCCTTCGTTATTGGCTGAAGCTCTCGGCACCGCCACAGCTGCATTCCAGCCCACAATCGGACCGCGCGGCGGACGTTACGATTCATTGGCGACTTCAATGGTAAAAAGTGCAATGCGCGCCGCCAGCAACTCAATAGGCCGGCAAATCGCTCGCGGAATCCTCGGAGGGATTCTTGGCGGCAGCGGCCGACGAAGATAGTTGTAGCGGTGCTGGCCGCGGCCAGCACCGAAGCTCGGAGCAGGCGCTTGGTACAAGCGTCTCCACAACGACAAAATCGCCGGATACATTTTTGTGCATCCGGCGATTTGAGTGTTTGTCCGTTTATGGCGTCGGTGCACCGGCCGGACTCGTAGCCTCTTTCTTTTTGCCCTTACCTGCCTTCACTTCCACTTCTGTGGCCGACATCGTGTAAGTGATTTTTACCTTTTCGCCGACCTTGAGGTCGCCCGTCACCTTGGTGTTCGCGTCACGATTGATTTCCCAGCGGTCCTTCCCTTTCTGGACCGTAATTATCGTGTCTGTCACTTCCAGAACGGGACCGGTCACCTCGTAAGTCTTCGCGCCTGCGGCAAAAGCTGCGCTGCTGAGCGCGAGACTCGCTGCTGCCAATAAACTAAATGCTGCTTTCATATTCATAATGACCGATTAGACCGCTCTGAGGCTGTTCTATTCAAGCGTTTTCGGGCGACGGTCATCCCTTTGTTCACGGCGGACTGGAGACCGCCGCTCCTTGGTTTTTTTCTTTGCGATCAACTTGCGATAGATCGTTACCCGCTGTTGTCATATCGAGCAGCGTCGAGACATCTCTTGCTCTTTTTCTGCATTGGGCGTCGGACGTTCGGCGTTGAGCGTTGGACGTTTGATCTGTCACTCCATCGGCGGCTTCGGCATCCCCTTTAACCCAACGCGCAAGACTACTGGCCAAATCACCTTTCGCGTCTGCTCCGGAGCTCCCCATGCAACGCGAAGCTCGTCCATTATTTCTTTCAATGGATCCCTGCCTGTCGCAGCGATGAACCGCTGAGTCGATGACCACGTTCGAAGGTAGCCCGCTAAATGATCGAGATTCCACGACGCTCTCATTTCGAATTTTGGCGGATCGAGCTCGTGAAACGAAAAGGGGAGATCAGCGAACCCTTCAACGAGCTTGCGTTCCGGCGGCCAAAAAGATTCGACCACCTCGTAATAGTATCGATTGACAACCTCATCGATCGCCGGCTCGATCTGTAACAAGTTGTAAGCCGAAGCAGCGAGGACGGCGTTAGGCTTTAATACTCGCTGCGCTTCCGCGTAAAAACGGTCCAGATCGAACCAGTGTAATGCTTGCGCGACCATGATCATATCAATTGTCTCCGATTCGATGCCGCTGTTTTCCGCCGGCGCGACATGGTACTCGACGCGCACGTGCTGCTCCGCGTTCGCGATCTGGTTCTCGCTCGCATCGGTCGCGATCACGCGATCGAAAACTGATGCCAATCCGACTGCCGCTTGTCCGTTTCCCGTACCGCAATCCCATGCGAGCTGGCGACCTGGCGCGATGCTCCCCAGATAATCGAATAGCTCCCGAGGATAGCCTGGTCGAAATATTGCGTAATCGGCCGCTTGTCTCGAAAAATGATCTTTGAAACTCATACTAGCCTCCGCTTTGCGGCCGCACGCCTTGTGATCCGTTTCCTCTCATCCGCGCCGTCATCGGCCCCTTGCCATTCCGAGCGAGTGGAGAATGGGGCAACGGGGGCGAGCGACATGGACGGTTCAGCCGCGAGGTAGCAGCGAGAGAGTCGGGAGACGACCGAGTTCAAATCTCACATCATTTTTGGGACGATAACGACATCATCCCTCCGCGCGGTCTATTCACCTATGGTTTAGGACTAACAGCTGGCGCCTCTTT
>QHQO01000276.1 GCA_003221195.1 Verrucomicrobiota bacterium | reverse complement strand
GGGAGCCGAGCTGGCAAACGGAGTCTCGATGGCCGCGACTTAATCCCCCTGAGCAAAGGCGTCAACGAACGCCACGTTGCCTGCCTTCAGATCGACTTCAGCTTCAGCCGGCGTGCCAAACACGCGTGCGCGCGCATCATCGAATTCGCCTTCCCAGCGACCGACCACCACCGTTGCCAGACAATTGCCGATCACATTCACGCAGGTGCGACCCATATCCATCAATTCATCTACGCCGAAAATAATCGCCACCCCGATCGGTCCCAGTCCTGACGGCACAAACGAATTCAATGCCGCCAGTAAAATGACAAGCGATGACCGGGGCACGCCGGCTACGCCTTTGGAAGTCAGCATCAACGTTAACATCATCGTAATCTGTTGGCCTAACGACATGTGCCATCCCATTGTCGTCTCGGCTGCTTGCGCTACAAATACCGAGGCCATCGCCAGGTATAATGTCGATCCGGTGAGGTTAAACGAGTAGCCGGTCGGCATCACAAACCCAACAATGTGCGGCGGCACGCCGAAACGTTCCATCGATTCCATCGCCTTTGGCAACGCCGATTCGCTGCTCGTGGTCGCGAATGCGACTGCCGCAGGCTCCCGCACAGCCCTGACGAATTGCAGCGCCGGAATCCGCGCGATCCAAATCACCAATCCGAAGATCGACAGGATGAAAATCACGAGTGCGAGGTAAAGCGAGCCGATCAATTTGCCCAGATTCACCAGGACACTCGGACCCTGGGTGCCAATCGTGTGGGCCATTGCCGCGCCTACGCCGATCGGTGCGAACAGCATCACGTAATTCGTGAACTTGAACATAACCTGGGCGAGGCTATCCATCGCCCGGATGATTGGTTTCCCTTTTTCGCCAATCGCTGATACCGCGAGCGCAAACAGCACGCTAAACATGACGATTTGCAAAACGTCACCGCGCACCATTGCTTCAATCACGCTTGAGGGGAATGCATGGACGATTGTTTCGACCAGAGTCTTTGGGTGACTTTGCTCGATTGTCTTGATTACATCGGTGCCGGTAACGGCGAGAGTTACACCTGCGCCAGGCT
>QHQO01000052.1 GCA_003221195.1 Verrucomicrobiota bacterium | reverse complement strand
GCGGGATCGACGCAAAGCCTTGCTAATCGCGGTAACGGCTTCCTCCTGGCCGATGACGCGCTGCTTCATCTCCGACTCCATCATGAGGAGCTTTTGTGTTTCCGCCTGTTCCATACGCTGGAGAGGAACGCCTGTGACTTTCGAGATGATGTGCATCATGTCATCCGCCGTCACCACCACCTCTTTCTCTTCTCGCTCCTCACGCCATTTGGTTAGAATGGCATCGAGCTTTTCTTTCGTTTGCTTCTCCTTGTCGCGAAGCGCGGCAGCTTTCTCAAAGTCCTGTGCTTTGATGGCCCCTTCCTTTTCGACCCGAATCTCTTCGATCTCTTTCTCGATATCCTTCACGTCGGGTGGCCGCGTCATGGCATTGATGCGGGCACGCGCGCCTGCTTCGTCCATCACATCGATCGCCTTGTCGGGAAGAAATCGACCGGTGATATAACGATCGGAAAATCTAACGGCTGTCTCGAGCGCTTCGTCCGTGAGTTTCGCTTTATGATGCGCCTCGTACTTCGGACGCAGACCTTTTAGGATTAGAATGGCTTCATCGACCGTCGGCGCATCGACTTTTATCGTCTGGAAACGCCGTTCCAGCGCTGCATCTTTCTCGATGTACTTGCGATATTCGTTCATCGTAGTGGCGCCTACGCACTGCAGTTCGCCGCGGCTCAATGCGGGCTTGATGATGTTCGATGCGTCCATCGCGCCTTCAGCAGAACCAGCCCCAACGATCGTGTGCAGCTCGTCGATGAAAAGGATCACATTCTTGGAACGGCGGATCTCGTCCATTACCGCCTTGATGCGCTCCTCGAACTGGCCCCGGTATTTTGTGCCTGCGACCATTAACGCGAGGTCCAGTGTGATCACGCGTCTGTCTCGCAATAACTCAGGCACATTGCCGTTCGCAATCTCCTGGGCGAGACCCTCAGCAATCGCCGTCTTGCCGACACCTGCTTCGCCAATCAGAACTGGATTGTTCTTTGTTCGTCGGCAAAGCACTTGAATGACCCGCTCGATTTCATTGCGTCGGCCAATTACCGGATCGAGTTCGCCTTTCTTCGCCAAGTCGGTCAGGTCACGGCCAAACGCGCGGAGTGCCGGAGTTTTAACGTCTTTCTTCGTTGGCTCGCCGCCTTCCTGGTCCGATTCAGAGGGCGTGAAATTTGGATCGAGCTCTTTGAGGATCTCGTTGCGCGTGCGTTCGATGTCGAGTTCAAGACTTTTCAAAACTCTCGCAGCGACTCCCTCGCCCTCTCGCAAAAGTCCAAGCAAAATATGTTCCGTACCGACGTAAGAATGATTGAGCGCCTTGGCTTCCTTGCCCGCCAGCGCCAGTACTTTTTTGACGCGAGGAGTATAAGGAACGTTCCCAACCATCTTGGTTTCCGGCCCTGAGCCGACCTGTTTCTCCACCTCCATGCGCACGGTCTCAAGATCGAGACCCATCTTCTGCAGGACGTTGACAGCTACTCCCTGCCCCAGCTTGATCAGCCCCAGAAGCAAATGCTCGGTGCCGACATAGTTGTGGTTAAACCGATCGGCTTCCTTGCGAGCAAGCGCCAGAACCTGTTGAGCCCGGGGTGTGAAATTATTCATCGTTCGATGGCACGACAATCGAGTCACCGCCCGTTTGCCTCGCCATCTTACTAATATCAGGTTTAGGAAAGAGTTTCAAACGCTCACGAATAATTTGAGCGCGCAAGTGGTCGCGTTCTTCCGCGTTCAATTTTTGCTGAGAGCTTTTCTGCAAATGCGCCGGCTGCGTCTCAATGAACAATTCATCGATTTGCAGACGTTGATCTTCCGGAAACGCGCCCAGATCCATCCCGAGTTTGATGACCGAGAGCAGGTTGAGCGCTTCCTTGGAGGCCATGGCATGCGCATAAGTCAAAACGCCGTACGCGCGACCGATCTGGTCCAAAAGCGTATTTGGTTTTTTCTGGAGCAACACCTGTCGCGCGTTGTGCTCCTTTTCGATAATTGTTTCAATGACCTTGCTCAGGCGACTGATGATTTCTTCTTCCTTTTCGCCAAGTGTGGTCTGATTTGAAATCTGGAAAAGGTTACCCATCGCCTCCGTGCCCTCGCCGTACAGACCGCGGACTGCGAGTCCGATTTTGCTTACGGCTTGAATGACTTGATTAATCAACTCACTCAGGACAAGCCCCGGCAAATGCAACATCGCGGACGCGCGCATTCCAGTACCGACGTTCGTAGGGCATGCGGTCAGATATCCAAGCCGCGAATCGAAGGCGAAGTCCAGTTTGCTTTCGAGCGCGCTATCGATTTTATCGACGAGTTTGAATGCCTGTTTCAATTGCAGGCCGGAACGAATCGATTGCATCCGTAAATGATCTTCCTCGTTGATCATGATGCTAAGAGTCTGCCGCCGATTCACGACGACTGCGCTGCCGGCGCCCTTGGCGGCGTGCTCGCGACTGATCAGATGGCGTTCCACCAGAACCTGCCTGTCTAGCGCCGACAGATCTTGCAAGCTTTCCGCAAATGCCTCCTGCATTTCCGGAAGCGCTGCCACGCGCGACCTGATCAATTCCAGGATGGAACTGCGCTCCGCCTTTTTCGCCCAACCAGGAAACGGACGGTTGCGCAAGTTGCGCGCGAGCCGTACGCGACTGCTGATCACGATCTGGTGATGGGGCCCCTCACCGCGCAACCATTCTCCGGCGGTGGCCAACATGTTGGAGACTTTCATGACGATTTCGAGAGCTCGTTTTCGAGTTGCTTGATTTCATCGCGCAACGAGGCAGCCGTCTCGTAATTCTCGTCGGCCACAGCCTTCTGCAGGTGTTCATTCAAGGCACGCATACGGTGGTTCAATGCCATCGTCCGCTGCGCCCGCTCCGGAAATTTTCCGACGTGTTCGGTGCCCTTGTGCATCGCTTTTAAGAGTGAACCCAGGCCATCCGCAAACGTGACGTAACACTCGCTGCAGCCGAGGCGGCCCGTTTTCTTAAAGTCGGCCTGACTAAACCCGCACACGGGGCACTTCTGGGTCGGAGCTCCTTTTTCAATTTCTTCCGCTGCCCCGATGCCTAGTAGCAAATCCGCGAGCGCGAAGCCGGTTGGATCTTGCACGCCCTTCTCTTTGGAGCATGCATCGCAGAGATTCACCTTTTGCATTTTGCCTTCCAGAATTTGCGTCAGGAAGACCGTCGCGTCATTGCATTTGCAAACGTCACACAACATCTCGCTTAATTAGATCTTGTTGTTCGGGAAACATTCAACCCCAATATTTCCATGACGTTTCTACGTCAGAAGCGGCTTTCTCAATTTCTAGGCGGAAATTGGTGTACCGGTTTCGCGTGTCACCTGACGGAATCGCGCGATGATGCGCGCGGTGATGGGCCCTGGTTTTCCGTTGCCGATCGATCGCCCATCCGCCTTTACGACCGGGACGATCTCTGCTGCAGTGCCCGTGAGGAAGCATTCGTCAGCAACAAAAACATCATGGCGCGTAATGTCGGTGTCGCGGGCTTTGACGCCAAGTTCGGCGGCGATTTCAAATACTACCGAGCGTGTAATCCCTCGCAGCGCGCCGGACACGACCGGTGGCGTGAAAATTTGGCCGTGTTTCACGATGAAAACATTGTCAGCGGTGCATTCGGCAACGTTTCCTGCATCGTTCAGCATAAGAGCTTCATCCGCACCCGCTAAATTTGCCTCAACCCGCGCCATTACATTGTTTAAATAATTCAACGATTTGACTGCCGGATTAAGTGCTGCCGGGTTGCTACGACGTGTTGCGCAAGTCACAATGGTTAATCCTTTCTTGTAAAAGTCCTCGTGATAAAGGGCAATCGTCGCCGCAATAATAATCACGCTCGGAGACTTACATTGCGTCGGATTCAGCCCCAAATTGCCAATCCCCCGTGTAACCAGCAGGCGGATATAGCCATCACGCAAATGATTTTGCCGAATTGTCTCGAGCACCGCCTCGGTCATGTTCCGCATCGTCATTGGAATTTCGAGGCAGATCGAACGCGCTGAATCCCACAGCCTGTGAAGATGTTCTTCAAGTCGGAAAACTCGCCCGTTGTAAAACCGAATTCCTTCGAAGATTCCGTCCCCATAAAGCAGACCATGATCGAACACGGAAATCTTCGCGTTAGCTTCCGAGTAGAATTTTCCGTCGATGTAAATCTTCGCTTCCTTGACGCCGGTTGTCCGGCGCGGCCGGCTTTCGACTGCGGGTTCGATTACTGCCTCGGCACGGGGATCGTGAATTTTCGGTTCGTCTAACACCGTCGCATCAGTGGTTTTCATAATCGCAACAAAATCTCCGACGCTTAAGCGGGCAATTCAAGTTGCAAAATCAAAAGCGTTACATGGTGCAAAGTTGAAGCAACAAAGCAAACCCGTTGTAACGCGGTATCTCTTTTGACTTTTCAATTTTCTCTTACTGCAATACGCCGTCCTTGATGTGCAGCTGACGGTCACCGCGTGCCGCGAGGCGCGCATCGTGCGTTACCACGAGCAGCGTTTTTTCTCGCGAACGCGTCAGGTCCAGCAAGAGATCCATAATTGCATCGCCGGTTTTTGAATCGAGATTTCCCGTCGGCTCGTCGGCGAAAATGATTTCGGGATTGTTCGTTAGCGCCCGCGCGATCGCCACCCGCTGTTGTTCGCCTCCTGAAAGTTCCGCTGGCAGATGATGCATGCGGCTCGCCAGACCAACGGCCGCCAAGCTCTCCTCAGCCCGTTCGCTTGTCGATTTTCCACCGATCATGCCCGGCAGCGAGACGTTTTCCAGCGCAGTCAGCTCCGGCAGGAGAAAATATCCCTGGAATATAAAACCCATTTTCCGATTTCGAAATCGCGCCTGCGAGGCAGACGTACCGTTGTAAAGATTTCG
This sequence comes from Verrucomicrobiota bacterium, assembly GCA_003221195.1. Taxonomy (GTDB): domain Bacteria; phylum Verrucomicrobiota; class Verrucomicrobiia; order Chthoniobacterales; family UBA10450; genus Udaeobacter. The sequence goes on along the minus strand of QHQO01000052.1, from coordinate 175 downwards.
TCCGTCGAATTCGACCGTCCCCGATTCAGGACGCTCCAGACCGGCGAGCGTGTACAGAAGCGTCGTCTTACCTGCTCCCGAAGCGCCGGAAAGAAAGACTGCTTCGTTGCGCCCGACCTTCATCGAGATACCACGCAAGACCTCGATCCGGCGAGGCCCCATTCGGAATGACTGG
>QHQO01000051.1 GCA_003221195.1 Verrucomicrobiota bacterium | reverse complement strand
CCTCGCCCAGGTTGGGTTGAAGAGTGAGCGCGGTTTCGGCTGCCTGCCGTGCTTCTTCACGCAGCGCGACCGTGGGTTGAAGACCAGTTGTGATGTAGCCGCGCGCGTCGACGATTGATAACAACGCCCAACTAAGCGCGAACTTCGGATCCAACCGCACGGCTTCTCTAAGGTATTTCTGTGCGCCGAGGAAGTTGCCGCGCTGGCGGGATGTACCTCCAGGTTTCAATGTATAAGCCAATCCTCGCAGGTAGGCGTCATAAGCCTCAATATTGTCGGTCGGTTTGGCGGCGATGACTTGCTCTTCCGCACCGGTGAGTTTCACCCGCAGTTGGTCGGCAATGGATTTGGCCACGTCGCTCTCGACCGAAAAGATGTCGGTGAGTTTGCGATCAAAGGTATCGGCCCAAAGATGGGAATCACTAGCTGCTTTGATCAGCTGGACGTTTATCCGCACGGCGTCACCGCTCTTTTGCACTCTCCCTTCCAGGACGTGCGCCACGCCAAGTTGCTTTGCGATCTCCGGCAGGTTTTCGGGCGCACTCTTGTAATGCTGCGTGGATGTGCGCGAGATGACCTTCAGATCAGCGATCTTGGATAAGCGGGTCAGAATCTCGTCTTGGATTCCGTCGGCAAAGTAGGCGTTGGCTTTGTCTTCGCTCCGGTTTTCGAACGGCAACACCGCTATACTCTTTTCCGAAATAATTGATGCCGATTTTGTCGATTTCTTAGAAACGAGGACAAAAGCGGCGACTATCGCGGCGAGTAGAATCAGTGCAGTTGCCGCCACGGCCAAACGCGCGCGGGCGCGTTGTTTCTTGAGCGCTTGGAACTTTTTAGGAAGCTGCGAGTTCCCGATCTCGTCGGAGTAGAGATTGATGACGCCAAGCTGCATCCCGTGTTTCACTTCGCAGGCGCCAAGATCGTGCAGGAGCGGCCGCCATTTTTCGTATTCTTCGAGATCCGCGGCAACATGGTTGGAAAGCAAAATGTGCCGGGCATCCCCGCATTCCATCACCCGTTGCGCTATGTTGAGACCCGCTCCCGCAAGATTCGTGCGACCAGTTACATCAATCACGCCGCTAACCGGTCCGCTGTGAATGCCCATTCGGAGTCGTAAGCGCGGGTGATCTTTGAGCGCGCGGCTCAGTTCCACCGCGCAGCGAACCGGCGCTTCCGGGCTGGTGTAAAATACCAGCGCCATGCCATCGCCGGTGGCGATCTTGATCAAACGATCGGCTGCCTCGGCTTGTTGAAATTGCTCAGTTGCGCGAACGATTTGCGTCAGCTCATCGACGGCAGCGTTTTGTTCGTTAATGGAAAGCTTCGAATATCCGACAATGTCGATGAACAGAACGTGCGCGATCTCCAGCTGAATTTCTTTCTTAACGTCTGCCGACATGTTTGCTGCGACTTACGGTCGCGCTAAGGCATCATCCTATTTTTAGGACCTGTGCGTCGAGCGCAAACACTCCATTTGGGAGTCGGGCGATTGAGGTCAATCGCGCCTATCTTTTGACGCGGCGCGGAGTTTTAGCCGCAGCGCATTGAGCCGAATGAAACCGGTGGCGTCCGTTTGATCGTACGCCGAAGCCTCACTTTCCATCGTCGCGATTTTTGGATCGTACAAACTGTTTGGGCTTTTGCGGCCGGCGACGATGATGTTGCCCTTATAAAGTTTGAGGCGCACCACGCCGGTGACGTCCCGTTGCGTTTCTGTAATGAGCGCTTGTAGTGCTTCGCGTTCGGGCGAGAACCAGAAGCCGTTGTAAACGAGTTCGCTGTATCTTGGAATGAGACCGTCGCTCGACTGCATTCACACAGCACCGCTACAACCCCGGCGGCAGGTGAATCGTCGCCATCATGCAGCGGGCGCTCCCGCCACCAAGTTCAATCGTAGGTAGTTCAAGCTGCATGAGCCTTGCGTAGCGGGTCAATCTTTCGCGTTGTTCTCTAGTCAATGCTCCAGCTGCGCGGCTGGAAAGCACAAGCAGTTTCTCGCCACGCCTGTTCTCTAGTTCAATGGCATTGCCGGCGAAGTTCGCGATCTGATCTGCCGATAACTCAACGATCTCCTTTCCGGTCTTCTCCAACCGCGCTCGCAGCTCTTGCCGCTCGGCTTTGTTCGGTATCACGTTCAGACCAACCATCGCGAAAGCCGTTCCCATGCACATCATCACGTTGGTGTGATAGATCGGCTGACCATTGGAGCCGATGCTGGTGAAGGTGACCGGTTCGTAACTAAAATCATCAGCAAAGCGTTGAATCAGCTTCGGATTGGAACGATTTGAGAGTGAGACGTACACAAATTTGTTCAGGTGATCGAACACAAGACTGCCTGTTCCTTCCAGGTAGCAACCTTCATCCTCGAACGCCGAGTAATCGATCACCTCTGTGACACGATAGTGCTTACGCAGTCCCTCAACGATATCCTGCCGACGCTCGCGACGCCGCAGATTTGAATACATCGGGAAAAGGGCGATGCGCCCATCGTGATGCGTCGAAATCCAGTTGTTGGGGAAAACCGCGTCTGGCTTTTCCGGCTCAGCTGTGTCTTCAAAGACATGCACGTTTACTCCGGCCGTGCGCAGTAGTTGCACGGCTGTGTCGAATTCGTTTCTCGCCACCAGCGTCAACGCATCTAAGTCCTGGTTGGCATCACGTTGGAACGCATTATCTGCCGCCGTTTCCGGATTGGGATAAAACCGGCCGGGGCGGATCATCAGCACCGAATCGGTGCTTTGGGCGTGCGCAGCACTTTGCGTCATTGACCAGTTGTATACTATCCTACTCGCCTTGATGCCGCACCTGGCGCGAGATGACGATTCTTAATCGCCGAAGGAAATATCCACGTCACCCGCGGTTTGCACCATTTCGCCGTTAGGCGGAACCAGCTTGAGCCGGTTGACAGCTTCCGCTATCGGCACCTGACGCACCTGATAATTTTGATAGCTAACCATCGAACCAAAGTGTCCTTCGTTGGCTAGTTGGACAGCTTTCACGCCAAAGCGCGTTCCAAGAATTCGATCCAGAGTCGTTGGTGCGCCTCCCCGTTGCAGATGACCGAGAACGCAGCAGCGCGCTTCTTTTCCAGTGCGTTTTGCAATTTCGCGCGCCACGATTTCCCCGACCCCGCCGAGACGAAATTCGCCGCCTTCCACGTCACGCTTTATCTGTTCGCCATGTTTTGGTCGCGCGCCTTCAGCGACTACAACAACTGTTCCCAGATAACCAGCCGCCTCACGCGCCTTGACCACGCTGGCGATTTTGTCGAAATCGAATGGAATCTCTGGAATCAAAATAATGTCCGCCCCCCCAGCGATGCCGCCGTGCAACGCGATCCAGCCGGCATGGCGTCCCATTACTTCGACCACCATGACTCGCCTGTGACTGGTCGCCGTTGTATGCACCCGATCGAGCGCGTCCATTACGACAGCGACAGCAGAATCGAATCCGAATGTTGTCGCAGTGGCCTCGAGATCGTTGTCGATGGTCTTGGGGACGCCGATGCAATTGATGCCAGCTTCCTGCAATTGCTGCGCCGTGACCATCGAACCATCACCGCCGACAATGATCAACGCCCGTACCTGAAGCTCATCCAGTATCTTCTTCGCGCCTGCAATGATGTCTTCAGGGACAATCGTCCGATCGCCGGCACCGACTTTGGCAACGAAATGGCCGCGATTCGTTGTGCCGATGATCGTGCCGCCCAGCGCCATGATCCCGTTAACGCTTTGGCGATCGAGGATAACATGATTGCCGGGAGGAAGAAGTCCTTCGAATCCGTCACGAAAACCAACTACTTCCCACCCGAGTTTCTCCGCCGCCAGTACCACGCCTCGCAGAACAGCGTTAAGTCCGGGGCAATCGCCACCGCTGGTCAGAACGCCAATCCGTGGCTTCATTTTTGCAATCGAAGAATCAGTCTGCTAAAGCATTTTCTTTGAATCGGCGACACGACCGCCGGCGGCCCATTGATCGTATAACTGCCAACCGCGTTGCAAAAGGGCTGTGCCTTCACCGAATCGATTTGTGCTGCCCAGGAGCACGATCATCAAATGACGTGGATACACTGTTTCCATCTGGCCCTGGCGAACAACTTCCGCCTGACGATTAGCATACAGGATCAAACAATCACCGGAGCGAGCGGTGCGACCTGTCTTGACTCCGTCGATGCCCATTTTTCCAAGAAGTTCGTTTGTGTTGCGAAGCACGTAATTCAATCGACGCCCGCCTCGATCGAACGAGATCTGCCGTTCCTTTTGCGATACATAAAAGCGGAAACTCGCCTTGTTCATCGCATAGCGAGTAAGGCGCGCCATGTCTTCGGCCGTTGAATACGGAAGCGGTTTGACCTTGTAATCAACGCCATGCGGATTAACAAAACGCGTGCGATCCATCTTCAACTGTTTAGCCAGCGCATTCATCTGGGCGACGAACGCATCAACTGGCGTGTATTTCGAGCCTGCCTCACCTGGCGCGAGCGACTCTAGCTTCGAGCCAACGTGGTACGCGAGTGTATAGGCCGCAATATTATCGGACTGAACAAGCGCAGCGTAGAGAAGATCTCGCAGCGTGATGCTATCGCCCGGCTGAAAGCCAATGTTGTTTTCGAGAGTGCCGGCAAACGCCTCCTGCGGAATCGTAACTGCCTGGTTGAGGTCGCCCGATCTGCGTTCCGCCCAATCGAGCACCACACTTGCAGTCGCAATTTTCATCAGGCTGCCTACTTGGAGTTTTTTCCTCGGTTCCTGTTCTTCCAAAATGTAGCCCGTTTGTGCGTCGGCGATGAGATACGCCTCTGCGGCAGCAGCGGAACGCAGAAGCGCCATGCTGACGAGAAAAGCGGAAAAAACGGTAAGAAAACGACGTGTCAAATGCATAAGAACCCTCGAACCGCAGCACCTTAATCGACGCGTTCTGATTCGCAAACGCCCGTTGCAACTCGCGCGATCTTGTCAAAGATGGATCGGCTTCTCCTGAAAATGCTAGTCCGGCTCGGACCGATGCCAAACGATCGCCGAGGGCGCATATATCAGGCGGCAAAGCCGCACCTAATGCCAACGCGTTGAAGAGTCGCCGCGGCGACCGTTCCACCTTTGCTCACCCTGTCTTCTGTGGCATTCGGGCCCGACTCACCAGTAACCGCATTACAAAATAAATGATGATCGCCGAAGGAATCGCGAGAAATAGCGACCCCACGAACGCAGGCCAAAATGTGGGCCAAACGACGCGCGAAAATACATGCCAATGTACATAATCGCGCAGCCCAAACTGGCGAAAATGCACGCGCTGCGCTGGCGACCGATGCAAGCTCCAGCATCCCAACTGATATTCCGCAAGATAGATCGCGGGCATTGCCCAGATCCCGACGTCGTGCAGCGTTACTGCAATCGCGGCTGCAATCTTGTTGCAACGGCAGATCCACGCCGTGCCGATCGATAGCAATGTTTTTAGGGGATAGAGTGGTGTGAACCCGAAAAAAATTCCGATTGCCGACCCGAGAGCAATGGAGTGCGGTGTGTCGGCAATTGTCATCAGGGTCATGTGATGCATCACCAGCCAGCGCTTCAGTCGCGCAAGCGATCCCGGTAAGCGTGACTCATAATCCCGTGGAGATTTCTGCCCGGGACGTAGATCGCGCACTGTGGAATCTAAGCTAAAACAGCTCCCCTGTCTGTGCTGACGTCTTGACGATTTGACCAAGCGCCTTGCGCAAACGAAGCGCGGCACGCGGGGCGTAATCGAGATTGTTGTTGTTGAAAATCACATGCAACTCACGTGCTTCCTTCGCCAGTTTTCTGCTGCGCTGTGCGACCTCCGCGATTTCACTCTCGCTGTAATCGTAATCGAAACGCGCGGCCACAGTTTTGCCAGTGATGTAGGCCTTTTCATTGCGTCCATGCAGCCGCAGATATGCAACCTTCGAGTTCGTCACCTCATCCACGTCCGATGGCATGACCATGAAATGATCCGACGCAGGCGCGTCCACGTTCACAAAAATTGCATGATACTTTTGCAGGAAATCAATCGTCAATTGCAACTGGTCGCCGGCGGCCCAATTGCGGTTTCGAAACTCAATCGCAAGATCGTAATCGCTCAACATTTCGATCAATTGAATAAGCTCGCCTAACTCATGTTTTCGTGGAGAAAACGCTGGGGAAAGTTGCAAAAGAAAGACTCCAAGCTTTCCCGCATCGTGAAAAATCGACATCGACCGCAGAAAAATCTTGAACACTGCTTCCTGCAACTTCGGCGTCGATTTCACAATTCCTTTCGCGTTTGTCTCTGCGAACTTTTGCAAATCCGGCGGCAAGAGTTTTGCTGGCGTCGAGTGGAATGAGAACAGTTGGTGCAACTTTACGTCGAACGCGAAATCATCTGGCGTCGCCGCGCACCAGCGTTCCACCATTCTCGGTTCCGGCACGGAATAAAATGTCGAGTTCACCTCGACCATTTCGAAATGCTGCCCATACCACCGAAGCCGCTCGCCAGCCGGCATCTTTTTCGGATACCAGCGCTCGACAAAGCCGGGATCCGACCAGCTGGCCGTGCCGACGAGAATTTTTCCAATTTCTGTCTTGGCGGAAGATCTTTTGACCACCCATCAACGAAGTCACACCCGTGGCGAACGCAAATAAGGCTCACAAGCGTGACATGTGAAATTTGGCTCCAGCGGTAGGATTCGGCCGTACTTTTCCCTATAGTTGATGCGACAGAAGCTCAGTTTGCCTGGGTAATCAAGCGAACTCTGGCACTACTCGCGCGAGCTTTTCCAGCGCGGTTTGCTGGCAATTTTGCTGGCAGCCGAAAACCGAAGACGCGTTCGATAGTCTGGGTTCACGGGGCTATCGACGTCTCTCGATTGCTCGGATCAGAGTTACGTTGGCACGCTCGTATTGATTCATGTTATTGAAAACGCGACCCTGATCGTCATCTACACCGCGGTAATAATTGCCCAGCGTTCGGGCAAAGGCGATCCCCCTCGGGGTCGAGAATTTGTAGCCCTTCCGGGCAAATATTTCGTTTCGGGCTCGCCATAAATCAGCAGAGCTAAGGTTCGAAAGGTCGGTCGCACTCAGATAGCGAGAGCTTGAATCCGGGAAGAGCCATGGTCCGCTCGCGGGCGCAATCGATGGCTGAACAATCGTCGGTGAGTTACTCACAGCAGACCCTTCCTTTGCCCCGACTTCTTGCTGCGGTTGCTGGGCACGCGCGACATCTTCCGTGGGCAACACCGTCAGATCTTTGGCGGCCTTGCGTTGCGGTTGTGTTGCAATCGGCTCGGGCTGTTTCCTAGCCGCTTCATCTTCCGTCGGGTTAACAATTGGGATCTGTCTTTCAGCCTGGGCGGATCCGCTCAACTTCTCTGGTGCTATCTCTCTTTTGTGTCCAAAGTACCATCCCGCACCGCCGACAATCATTAAGATTGCGATTACGACAGCAATCAGAGTTGATTTACGCGAAGATGATGGGGAAATTTGGGCCGTTGCCATCGGTCTCTCTCTCTCGGCTTGCGCTAGCACGGGGAGGATCAGGGGACCTGCTGGTGAGGACGACATCTGTTTCATCAATGTTTGCAACGTCCCGCAAAAAACCGCTACGACGGAACCGAATTGAATTTTGTCGCCATCCTTCAACTCAGCGTCACTAATAGAAACGCCATTGACCTGTGTTCCGTTTGTTGAATTCAAATCTTTCAGCCAATAGGAGTCGGCGACTCTCGCGAGTATCGCGTGCTGCGCTGATACCGCTGGATCGTCAATGACTATGTGGTTCAACGGAGCACTGCCAATCGTGAAAATGTCGCGAGTCAACTCATGCGTTACGAGATCAGCTTCCTCGCGGTTCACAACCAAGCGAGCCATCTTACTCTCCTATGAGTTCACCCCCGGGGACCCCAGTGGTGGGGCCTTTCGTGCTTCCTGACGCGCGACCAAGCTCCAAGCAGAAAGCGCCGCGCGGGAAGGAAACACGTCCTTCCAAGTTTGTTCTACGGAAACAGCAGAACGAAGTTCTCCCGGCGGTTAAACCTCTTTGTTCGCCAGCTTCGGGCGCCCTAGACCCATTAGCGTACGATCGGTTCCAGTGCCGCTTTGGTATTTCCGATTAGCACGCCAACGAAGGGCTTAGGACATCGATTGGCGCAAACTGACCGGGACTGTCAAATCCCTGAATTTTGGCTCCAGCGGTAGGATTCGGCCGTACCTTCCCCTTGTTTCAGCGCGACTTAAGCGCGTTTTACCTGGGTAACCAAGCGAACTCTGCGACTACTCGTAGCGATTCTTCCACTGCCGTTTGCTGGCAAATCTGCTGGCACTTGCTTCCATCGATTCATGCGGTTAAGCACCAGTATGGGGACGGATAGCCGCGACGATTTAAGTCCGATGCAATGGTGAAGAAAGAATGAAAAGCGTTCTTCCCACGGTCCCGTAGCGATGCAGAATTCTGGTTGTGCTCGACGTTCGGTTGTCCATCGGTGATTCTCCCTTTGCGCGACTTCCTTTTCGCCGTGCTTTATGTCGACCGAAATTCAAAAGGAAATCCCGCTCGAGATCGCACACGTCCTGTTAATCGACGTGGTCGGTTACTCGAGACTGCTGGTCAATGAGCAAATTGAGTTACTGCAAGATCTCAACCAAATCGTGCGAAACACCGAATGTTTTCGGGCCGCCGAAACAACCGGCAAACTCATCCGGGTACCACGCGGAGACGGGATGGCGCTCCTGTTTTTCCAGAGTCCGGAAGAACCAGTGCGATGTGCGCTCGAGATCAGCAGAACATTGCAAGAGCATCCGCATATCCAGCTGCGGATGGGAGTGCACAGCGGCCCAGTGAATCAAGTCACCGATGTTAATGAAAAGACGAACATCGCGGGACCAGGGATCAACGTGGCGCAGCGCGTCATGGATTGCGGCGATGCCGGGCATATTCTTTTGTCCGGGCATATAGCGGAAGATTTGACCCAATACCGGGACTGGCAGCCGTATTTACACGATCTCGGCGAGTGTGAGGTAAAGCACGGGCTGAGGCTGCACCTGGTTAATCTCTACAAAGACAATCTCGGCAACCCACATGTTCCGGACAAACTCAAGCGAAGAAGATGGAAGCAGGCGTCCGGTGTTAGC
>QHQO01000050.1 GCA_003221195.1 Verrucomicrobiota bacterium | reverse complement strand
TCGCATTCTCCCATGACGAAGTCCAGACTGCCCAGCACAGCTGGCACGTCGCTGACCATGCAACCCGGCAAAAGATCCGGGAGGATACTTAGGTTCACAAATGACGGCGCGCGAATCTTCAAGCGATAAGGTACGCCGCCACCTCTGCTGTTGATATAAAAGCCCAGCTCGCCCTTTGGATTTTCCGCTGCGAAGTAAATCTCGCCTGGCGGCGCGTCGAGTCCCTCCGTCACCACAATAAAATGATGGATTAACTCTTCCATCTTCGTCATGACCCGCGATTTGGGAGGCACCATGTTTTTCCAATCGGCTACATTGATGGGGCCACCTGGCAATTTATCGATTACCTGACGTAGGATGCGCACGCTTTGGCGCATCTCCTCGATTCGCACCAAATAGCGATCGTAACAGTCCCCGGCACTGCCTATCACCACGTCAAAATCGTATTGTGCGTAATCGAGGTATGGATGTTTGCGCCGCAAATCGTGCTCGATGCCGCTGCCTCGCAGGTTTGGACCCGAAAGCGCGTACGCTATGGCTTGCTCTTTTGAGATCACCCCGACCTCCCTTGTCCGATCGACAAAAATGCGATTACGCGTGAGCAACTTGTCGCATTCGTCCAGGCTCGGAATGAATTCATCAAGGAATTTCTTGAGCTGCGGAATGAAGCTCTCTGGAAGATCCCGTATCTGTCCGCCCACCCGCGTATAAGACGTGGTGAAACGCGCTCCAGTCAACAGCTCGAAAAGGTTATAAAGTTTCTCGCGCTCAGTGAACGTGTACAAAAAGACCGTCATTGCGCCGAGATCGAGAGCCATCGCGCCTATACCAAGCAAATGTGAAGAAATGCGGGATGTTTCGCAGCAAATTGTGCGAATCGCTTTGCCGCGCGGCGGGATGTCCCAGTCCATCAATTTCTCGACGGCCAGCGCGTACGCCACATTGTTCGAAAGCGGCGCAAGATAATCGAGCCGATCGGTGTAAGGCACGAACTGGTTGTATTGCATGTTCTCGGCGATTTTTTCGTCGCCACGATGCAGGAAACCGATATCTGGTGTCGCCTTGGTAATAATCTCGCCATCGAGTTCGAGCACGAGTCGCAACACGCCATGCGTAGCCGGGTGCGACGGGCCCATATTGAGGACCATTTTTTCGCCGATATCGTCATCGGTGTGATGCCGCTCCGCATCCGCTGCTACCACTCGCGTCACCGGGTCAGTCGATTCAATCTCACGCGTCGTGAAAGGCATGAAAAAAGTTACAAAGTCAAAAGGTTACAGGGTTCAAAAAGAATAACATTTACGCTGGCGAGTGGACCAGCGCATGCAAGCAATTTCGGTTGGGTAGCACACGCGTTCCGCGTGTCTGGCGGCGGTGTCTCGCCGTCGCAAACTTTTCCGCCGCTCGAGATTCTGGGGCCAAGCTAAACATTATAAAAAGTCCGTTTCGGCGTCACGCCGAAACCAACACGCGGGACGCGTGCGCTACCCCGCAGAACGCGCTCGCGCTTGTGATGGAACACGATTAACTACACGCTATGCCAAAAAAAGTCGCGCTGCTTTTTGCAGGACAGGGTGCGCAAACCGTAGGGATGGGACGCGACCTAGTGGAGCAGTTTCCTACCGCAGCCGAGCTAATTCAGAACGCGGATGACGTTCTTGGTCGCAAGCTAAGCGAGGTTGCATGGAATGGGCCGATCGAAGATCTAACCAAGACGTCGAATTGTCAGCCTGCGCTTTTCGTCCACGGGCTGGCGTGTTTGGCGATCTTGCGCGAGCTTGCCGGCAATTTTCCAATCGGTGGCGCAGCCGGCTTATCGTTAGGCGAAATGACGGCACACGCGGCGGCGGGCACATTCGATTTTGCGACGGGACTCAGACTTGTGCAAAGGCGGGGCGAATTGATGGATGAAGCCTGCGCCATGACCAACGGCACGATGGCGGCGATGATCGGTGGCGCCGAAAATGATGTCCGCCAACTCGCGGCTGATGAGGATGTCGATGTTGCAAATATTAACGCACCTGGACAGATCGTCATTTCGGGCGAACGCGCGAAAGTAGAAGCAGCGGTCGGGGTTGCCAGAGAGTACGGAATTCGTCGCGCGACATTACTCAACGTGGCGGGCGCGTATCATTCGCGTTTGATGGAAAGCGCTTATGAACAACTTGGCGCGGCGCTTCAACACGTTCCGATGCAACCTCTGCGTTTTCCTGTCATCAGCAACGTTACCGGTGCCGAAGTGCGGACTCCGATAGAAATTCGTCGCACGCTTCAAGACCAGGTTACGGGCACGGTGCGCTGGCTCGATTGTATCGAGCGCCTGGTGAAACTCGGTTGCGATTACTTTATTGAACTGGGGCCTGGCGGCGTATTGGCAGGATTATTGCGGCGCACTCGCAGAGACATCCATGTAGTATCAGTTTCCGATGTAGATTCGGTGCGTAAATGCGCCGAGGGCCTGTAGCCGCCGCCCTGTGGGCGAGAGCGTAAGTTTGCCGGCGTGAGACCGAACGGCTCACAGAGCCATGGCTACAGCGTCGACAACTGCGTTTTGTCGCCATAACTTTGAGGAATGACACTGCAAGAACGTGTGGATTCCGATTTGAAAGAGGCGATGCGCGCCAAGGACACGACAAAACTTGGCGTCTTGCGAATGCTCAAGTCGGCCTTGAAATACGCCGCTATCGCAAAATCAGGCGCCGAGGCGGAACTGAACAACGCTGAGGCCGCGCAAGTCATCCGTAAGCAGGCGAAGCAACGCCAGGATTCCATCGAGAGTTTCGAGAAAGGCGGGCGGGCCGAACTGGCAGAAAAAGAGAAAGAGGAACTCTCGATCTTAAACGGATATTTGCCGCAGCCGATGAGCGCCGATGAAATTTCGAAAGTTGTGCGCGAAACGATTACCGAAGCAGGCGCGACCTCGCGAGCACAAATGGGCGCGGTGATGAAAGCGTTGCAGGCGAAAGTAGCAGGCCGCGTTGACGGCAAAGCCCTGAGCGCCGAAGTGCAAAGGCAGTTGAGCGGTTAAAAAGTTAAGAAGTTAAAAAGGGAACCCCGTTCGCCTGCTCCAACCTTGTAACTCTTTAACCTTTTAACTTCTGCCTGTGCTTACAGCCATTCTCGTCGCCGCCGGTGACAGTCGCCGAATGGGTTTCGACAAATTGTTTGCGATGATCGCTGGCAGACCGGTCATCGCGCATACCATCCAAGCAGTTGAGCGGGCCGACTGTATCGGCGAAATCATTGTCGTCGCGCGCAAAGATCGACTTGATGAGATAGAAGCAATCGTTCGTGATGGAAATTTCCAAAAAGTTCGGCCGATCGTTCCCGGCGGCAAACATCGTCAGGATTCCGTCCGTGCCGGCCTGACTCATCTCGAGCCTGATGCGAAATACGTGGCTGTTCACGATGCTGCTCGCCCCTTGATCACGACGGAACAGATTCAGCGCGTCTTCGAACAATGCCGCATACACGGCGCTGCCAGCCTTGCTGAGCCAGTCAATGACACGCTCAAATATGCTGACACCGAATTCTTCGTCGCTGGTTCAGTAGATAGGCATCAACTCTATGCCATGCAGACACCGCAAGTTTTCGAGCGGCGTTTGATCGAGGATGCGTATAAGGCTGTCTACGCGGAGAACGCTTCGGTCACCGACGAGGTCTCGGCAGTCGAGCGGCTCGGTCGCAAGGTTATTCTGGTTCCAAACCAAGACTTAAATTTCAAAATCACTTATCCGCGGGATTTGGCGCTTGCCGAATTTGTTCTAACGCAACGAATCCGAGCTAACGCAAGTTGAGCTGCACACCCGTGGGCGCCCTGAAAGCTTAAGCAACCATCGGATCGATAGGGACCCGCGGACGAATCAACTCGACTACGGATTCAACATCTTTGCGTCTGAAACGACGGCCGCGTTTTCGAATCTTCGCAGTTTCAAGTTCGGCGACGCGGGAGAGTTGACCGTGTTTCCAAACCCAGGCATCGGGATTATAAGGGCCGACGCGGTGCGGATCAGTCCAGCTATGGATAGACAACAAGTTGGGCGTCACAGCCGCGGCAATATGCATGGGGCCGCTCTCAACGCTTACGACAAATTTCGCGACTCGAACAAGCCAGAGTAACTGGAGCAGTGAAGTTTGCCTGGTCAGATCAATGCAATTTTCCGGCGTGTGCATTCTGCGGTGCGATTGTCCCACAACCACCACGCGAGTTGGAGCGAGCGACTGGCAAAATTCCTCGATCACTTTGTTTGAAAGCGATTTGTCCTGCCCGCGGGCGAAAGGATGAAGAAGAACGAACGGCGGATGTGCATCGAAGCGCGGCAGCGGATCGCCACTTGGAACCGAGCATCGAAGAGATTCGCCAACCGTGGCACCGGCGCATTCTGCCAGTCTTAAATAGCGCTCAACAGGATGACTGCGGCGATTAACCTGTGCGACGCGGTCGTAGAACCAAGTCGCCCCGGCGAATGCATTACTCATCCCATAAATCTCCTTTGCGCCGCTGATTTTTGCGATAAGAACGCTGCGTAACGATCCCTGGAAATCGAGCGCCAGATCGGGGTGGATCTGCCCGCTCTTCTTTAACCACGGAAGCAAACTCGTCGGTGCCCCGAGGGCTCGAAGCTCCCCGCGTGGAAGGAAGTGAACATGATTAACGTCAGGATTTCCGCGGAGCAAGGGAGCGAGCTCAGCGTCAATAACCCACGTAATCTCCGCGTGCGGATGCGCCTCACGAAGCAGCGCGACTGCTGGCAGCGTATGAACAATGTCACCGAGCGAGCCCGGCCTGATGATTAGGATTGATTTTGGATTCAGGTTGAAACGTTAAAGCGTTGAAGCGGCAGTGGTCTGTCGTCCGTTGTTCGTTGCCTCGCGTTATCTTCCAATCGCCAGCCGCTCGGCCAGGAGCCGCGGCAAACCCGCTTCGGCAATCTTCCTTTGCACGGTCGCGAGATCATATTTTATGCGAAACTGTTGAACCAGATTATTTTCCGTATCGTAAATGCAGTACGCTGCGCGCCAGTTTCCATCACGCGGTTGGCCCACGCTGCCCATGTTAATGAAATACTTTTTGGCCGGCTCGATTCGAACGTGCTCGACTCTTTCCCGCCTGACGCTTTCATCCCGAACAAACACCATGGGCACATGTGTGTGCCCAAAGAAACAAACGTTCGTGCGTTGATAGGTAAAGCTCGCGGCCGCATCGAGGTTGTTAAACACATAGCCCCACTGCTCCGGTGTATCGAGCGTGGCGTGCACGATGGTGAAATCGTGCACACGCGTCTGCAGCGGTAACCCGCGCAACCACTCCTTGTGCTCGTCACTCAAGTGCTCACGGGTCCACGCGATGGCACGCTCTGCGATTTCATTAAAATCGCCAGGAGGCGAGAGGCGCGACGCCGCCTCGTCATGATTGCCTTTCACGACCGGGCAATCCAGCTCGCGAACGCGTTCCACGCATTCTCCCGGATTGGCGTTGTAGCCGACCACGTCGCCCAGACATACGAAACGCGTGCATTTGCGGGCGCGTGCGTCAGCCAGCACGGCTTCTAATGCCTCGAGATTGCCGTGTACATCGCTGAAAATTGCGAAGCGCATGGAGCTTGTTCAACCGTTAAAAAGCTGCAACTTTACCACGGAAGCGCTCCGACGCTCGAAAGATTTAATATTTCAAGGACCTAAAACTTGATTATCTGCCTTTTTTATCTGGAATTCGCTGATCCTGCGGGATGTTGAGTTTGTCTTCGAGAAATTTCAGCCGCGTGATCAAAGTGGGCAGCCGTTCCTGCTCGCCCTCGTCATAAAGCCCCCGTAGGCGCTCATACGCTTCCCGCTCGCGTCCTTCGCAGTAGGAAAGCTCGTAGGCTGAGAAACGGCGGTCGAACCTCGCGGCATCGGGCAATGCCGCTGCCTTGGCGTAAAACTCCGCAGCGCGCTCGTGATCCTTGTACTTCTCTTTGTACAGGCGGGCCAGCGCTTCATAGAGCTGAGGGCGATCGGGATTATTTTGGATTCCACGTTCGAGGAAATCCTTTCCCAGGGCAAAATATTCGCGCTGCGCTTTAACTCGCAGCGCAAGACGCGGCTGAGTCCGGTCATTCATCGCTGCCACGCTTGCATTCCAAGCCATGTGCCACGCGGCCGTGTCCCAAAACAGGAGCACCCGCGGCTGTAGTGTTGTGATGTGCCGGAACAATAACAATATCCGGCCCCATTCTGTGCGTTCCCATGCGACGTGTGCCTGAATGAAAAGGGCGTCAGCGACGATCGCCCGAAATCCACTCAATGCGGCAATGAAACCAAGTTGCCCAAGTTTTTCGCGAAGATCCAGATTAAATTCGACGCCACGGAAATGTTCGTGGCGATGCAGCGCCGCCAGGTCGCGCTCAATCGGCAATTTGAGCGCGCCGAGTGCAACCAAAATCGCCAGCACGCCAAGACTCCGTATCATAATTCTTTCCCGTAGAACACGAACGCCGCCAGCAACGTGTAGATCGTCGTATAGAAAATGCCAAGCAGTGCCGTCTTGGTGAAGAGCGCCAATGAAATGGCCGTGCCGGCGACGATATCGTCCACCAGATTGAACGCCTGCAAGTCCGGAAACAGCAAGGCGACAATTGCGAGAAAGACTCGGGTAAGCAGGCCACTACTGTGTTCCTGCAGCCAATATTCACGCGCAGTGGCCTGCAAATGGCCAATGAAATAAATGAAAGCCATTACCACAATCGTGAAGATGTTTGTCGTCGCGAATGTAGAAACGAAGAGTGTGAGCGCGGCAAGCAAACATGCTTTGAGATAGATGATAATGATTCCGGGAAAGATATCGATGTTAAGAGCTGAAGATCGGATTGCCCGGAGCGCATCGGCAATTTGCTCAGGTGGTGCGCCGGACATTTGTCCCAACGTGGCGTGGATCACCGCTTGTTCGCGCAAAAACAAAACCAGCAGAAACGCCGCGCTCATCACCAGCGTGCTGATTGCCAGCAGTAGAAGAACTCCCGCAATTTTCCCGAGCACGTATTCGAAGCGCGGCACGGGCTTGGCGAGGATCGTGTAAACCGTCCGGTCTTCGAGGTCTTGCGGAAGCAGTCGGGCAGTCGCAACGATTGCCAGCAGCGACGTAAAGATCGAGATTGCGCCGAGCGAAACATCTTTCAGGATTTGGAATTCCTGCTGAAAAGAGAACTGCGCCATGAAGATCGAACTGCCGATCAAAAGGAGAGCAAACACAAGGAGCACATAAAAGACTCTCAGACGCGTCAGCTCGGTGAGCGTATTGGCGGTAATCGCGCCGATACGGCCAGGTGAGAACGCGCGATGCGGCTTTGCCAGCGTTGAAGCGTTGAAGGGTTGAACCGTTGAAGCGTTTTCTATGTTTGTCATGTCTGGTTCGTCCTTCCTTCGTCATTTTTAGCTGTCGCCTCCAGGAACAACCTCTCCAGTGTGGTCGTCGATTTTCGACGCTCGATCAGCTTTGCGTTTGAACGGCTGATGACTGATTCGATTTCATTGACGAGCTGAGCGGACGCGTCGGCAATGACGAGCTCGGTTTGATTTTCAATTGCGATCAACTCCTGCAGATGTCCTTCACGTACCAGCACGCCATCCGCGAGAATGCCAACACGGTCACAAATTTCTTGTGCCTGCGCGAGCAAATGCGAAGAGAGCAGCACGGTGATTCCGCGACGTTTCAGATCGAGAATCAAATCGCGAATCTCCCGTGAACCCGCCGGATCGACTCCTGCAGTCGGTTCATCCAGCACTACCAGTCTGGGATCATGAATCAATGCCTGTGCAAGGCCAATGCGTTGCAACATGCCTTTGGAATAAACGCCCAGCCGTCGTTTACGCGCTTTCGTCAAACCGACGAGTTCTAGCAATTCGTCTATGCGTTCCTTTAATCGAGCGCCCCGCAGTCCGCAGAGACGCCCAAAGAAACGCAGCGTTTCTTCACCGGTAAGATACTTGTAGAAGTACGGATTTTCGGGCAGAAAACCGACCGCTTCCCGGCTTTCCACGAGACGACTGTCGCGTCCAAAAATTTCCGTTCGCCCGCGCGTTGGCGAAACCAACCCCAGAATTATTTTGAGGGTTGTGCTTTTGCCGGAACCATTCGGCCCAAGCAACCCGTACACTTCGCCCGGTTCGATGCGAAGGTTGAGGTCCTTCACGGCGACAATCCCGCGACCGGGATGTAAAGGAACAGAAAATGTTTTTGTTAGTCCGTGAACCGCGACTGCTGGGCCCGCCTCCGTGCGGCTACGGCGCGGTGAGTCAGTCATAGCGAATTTCAAAGCCGCGGGCGGCGACTGGTTTCTCCAATTTGTTTTCGGTTTGCTTATGAATTAGCGAGTGAAGCTCGCCTCGCGCAATGCAATCAAGCAACGCGCGCACTTCATCTTCCTCTCCGGTAACCTGAAGTTCCACGCGCCCATCCGGCAGGTTGCGAACCCATCCGGTTACGTCAAAGCCTTTGGCCGCATGAAGTACGCTCCAGCGAAACCCGACGCCCTGAACATTTCCTTCATAGAAAACCTGGAGCGAAATCATCGGCCTGCTGGGGAGCTGCTGATGTTTACTACTTGGTGGCAACGCAGCGCGTACGAACACGCGTCATCGGTTCACTTGTACGAATAAACGAGACAAAAGCTGCTCTCCTCGCCTTCGAGCAGATCGACCGAAACAAAGTACTGACCGCTGCTCGATGGCGTAAAACCGGCCGCAGCTTTTTCTGCGTTGTCGTAACTTTCCGTGGTCATCTGTTTTCCGGTTTCATCATACACGCTGACCGCAATTTTCTTTGCCGGTTCCGTCGCGCCCGCGGAGAACCAATACTGGTTTCCTGCGTACAGGTTCACCGCGACCAGGGAATGGTCATGCGGTTTGACAATCCCACACCAATGTCCGTCTCGGATTTTGAAACCGTCGTTTGAAAACGCCGCGGCAACGTCGAGAGCGTCTTTGCGCGCTTGCACCTCGGCATCTGTATCTCCGCGCACAGGGACGCTGACAGCCAGCACAAGAACCGATAATGGAATCAGCAAACTGCGTTTCATTTTGGCGTTTCTTTGTTTTCTATTTCCCCCATCATCTTGCCAACCGCTTCGTTAATCTTGCGCACTTCTTCAATGTCAGGTGTCTTGCCTGGAGGGAAGGAAACCAGCTTTTCAATTTTACTGAGCTCGCCACTGACATCTTTGACCAGCGGTTCATTGCGCAATTCGGGAGAGATTTCGTTCACTTTCGACTGCATGAAATGAACGAGCGCCGGCTGGCGCAGAACCTTCGCGCTGCGTTCGTCATAGCTCTGCACGATCGTCGAGGTGACTACCTGCGTGCCTCGAATCCAACCACCGAGAGTTACCAAAATTACCAGGTCCTGGTCGGAGTGCGATTGCATCGAGGCTTTTACTTCGTTCTGCGTCGCTTCCAGTTCTTCCTGAAGCGTGTCCCATTCGTTGTTCTCGGCAAATTCGTTGATGCTATTGCCGCGGCTAAGCAGCTTCTCGCTGACCCCGAGGGCTTTTGCGAGTTTGATGATGTCCGACCCAATATTCTTGACCTGCTGACCGTCCTTTGCTTCCACGGCGATAAAGCCATCGGCGATCAAACCGCCAAGGTTAAGGGCGATCTGGGCGCGATTGCGAAAGGTCATCGGAATTGGGCCACGATATTGGTCCGCCCAGTTTATTTTGCCTGATTTTTCGAGCGCTGCGAAAAGTTCACCGGGAGTAGGAATGCTAATCGAATCGGTACTAGCAGCTTTTGCCAGTTGGTCGGCAGGAATGTGCCCAGTCTCCGCGCCAGCCGTAACCAAGACACCGCCCGCCAACACAATCGCGCCTAATCCGGCTAAACGAATCATCGCTGAGATTATGCGTGTCCCAGCGAAATTGCCAATATGAATCTCGCACGCCTCGATCAAGGCTCCTTGGGCCCCTCCTTTGATTCTCATCCTGGTGAGTTCCTTGTTACGTCTGTTACAAGAAAGGAATGAAGGTGATTTGCCTCATCCGGGCAAAGCTGTTCTAGTTCGCGCAGAGTATGGCACGCACCAGCATTAGCCGAATTCACGCGCGCGAAATTTTGGATTCACGCGGCAATCCGACCATTGAAGTCGATGTACGGCTTGAAAGCGGCGCACTCGGACGCGCGGCGATACCGAGCGGAGCGAGCACGGGCGAACATGAAGCATGGGAATTGCGCGACGGGAACAAGAATCGGTTCGGCG
>QHQO01000049.1 GCA_003221195.1 Verrucomicrobiota bacterium | reverse complement strand
CATCAAGCAGCTCATGATGTCCTCGTGTTCCTATATCCTACTTTTCGGGCGTCGTTGGATACGGAACTGGAGCGGGACTTAGCGCTGCTTCCCGATAATGAGCGAAGGGCTCAGGGAATAACCGTTGGGCAGGCAGTTGCCAGTCAACTGCTCGCTGCGCGCAGTGCTGATGGAGCAAATGTAACTCCACCGCCTTACGTCCCGGGTTCCCAGCCCGGAGACTACCAGTTGACGCCGCCTAATTTCGCGCCAGCGGGCTTTACCCAGTGGCCCCAGGTTACGCCGTTTGCTTTGGAGCAAGCCAACGAGTTCCGTCCCGGCCCTCCTCCGGCACTCACAAGCGCCCCTTATACTGAGGTCTTCAATGAAGTTAAAAGTCTCGGGTTCATTGACAGCACAACCCGCACTACGGAACAAACCGAGATCGGCCAGTTCTGGAACGGCAACATCCAGGGCTTCTGGAACGAGATCGCACAGACTGCCGCGCTGCAGCGCCATCTCAGTCCCGAGCATAGCGCACGCCTGTTTGCGCTGCTGAATATCAGCCTTGCCGACACTACGATCGCCTTCTTCGAAGCCAAGTACACGTACAACTTTTGGCGCCCGGTCACTGCGGTTCGACTCGCAGACACTGATGGAAATCCGCAGACTGAGCCTAATCCAACGTGGCTTCCACTATCCACGAGGACCGCTCCAGATCCTTCCTACCCAGGAGCACACAGCGCAATCAGTAAAGCGGGCGCGACCGTGTTGAGCTTTTACTTCGGCGACCAATTCACTTTCGATGTCAGCTCCGAGTCGCTGGCGGGAGTGACGCGACACTTCACAAGCTTCTCCGCAGCGGCGGAGGAAGCGGGACTGAGCCGTATTTACGCTGGGCAACACTTCCGCACTGACCACATCGCTGGCAAGGATTTGGGCGGGCAGGTGGCAGAGTCTATCGACGGTAGCATTCTGCTCCGAGAGGAATAAAACATCAGAAAGGTCGTTACTCTAGTGAGACTCGTTTCGCAGGAGGTGGATGATGCGTAGGATGAGAAGAAGCATGTTAGAAAAGTCCCGGTCGAGCCTGATGGCATTCTTTACAACAGTGTTGCTGGTGTCGCTCGGCAGTGCGTCGGCCGGAGGTAAGGATCCGTTGTGTCCCAGCTCAGTAAGACCAGGGAATTTGGATTATCGAATTGAGTTACCACAAGGCTATCTAAAGGTCTATTCGGTGAGTGATGAATTCAACGATGGCGCTTACTACGCGCACAGTTCCTACGCCATCTATTCCACTCACGGGACGCTCGTCAAGACAGTTGAAAATAGCATTTCGCGCACTGATGAATTAATTCCCTGGGAGGTGGTGCTTCCCATTGGGTCCTACACGGTCGTTACTCGATCGGCGAGAGTTGGAGAAGTTCGCGTTCGCTTTCTTATCAAGGCTCGCCAGCGGACGATTGTCGATCTGGATCTAGCAGAACAGGAGACATACAGACGATCCTTGCAGACCAGTTATCGCCTGGCGAATTCAAGCCATTCGTAACTTTCAATCTTACGAAAACCTTGCATGAACACCCAAGCGGGGAGTGAGTTTAATGCAAGCTACAACGATCGCGTCGGGAAAATCCGCGCAGCGGCCGCCATCGCATTAAAGGAATTAGATCAGTTGCGTTCGGGCGGACTCATGACGCAAGAAGCACTCCATGGTGAGGTCGCGCGCATCGCACGAGAGAAGCTCAACCCTTACGGATGCGATCTCGCTGTTCATCGAATGGCTGATGGCCTCACACGATTCTTAATCGAGGTCCAGAGCACTGGGAGACGATACGATCTAATCAAGAGTTTTTTCCATCGCGACAAAGATTTTGGGAATAAAATCGCGCGGCATCGGTAAGGACGGGTGGGCAAGGCAATACGCCAAGCACTAACTAAAACCAAACCAATATTAGTCCATTCTATGAAATCTGAAATCAAACCTACAGTTATTAATGAGCGCGACAGCGCTGAATCATCGAATCCTAGCCAGGAATTCCCGCAGCCTCGACGCCTCGCCAGACGATCCTTTCTGCGCAATCTCGGCATGGGAGCCGCTCTTCTGGCCCCGGGAGCTGCTTTGTTAGGCAGTGCTAGCAAGGCATTAGCAGCTAATGGAAGGCAAAGGCTCAACGCAGGTGATGTCGCGATCCTCCAGCTCCTCGCCGCTGCCGAACTGATCGAGGCCGATCTCTGGCAACAATACAAGGAGCTTGGAGGAGTCGATTCACCGGAATCGGGATACCGAGCTGGGCTTGAAATTCTGGATGGAGACCAGCCACAGTACATTTCCGACAACACCGATGATGAGCTGAGTCACGCGGCTTTCTTAAATGCCTATTTAAGATCAAAAGGCGAGCGACAGGTTGACCTGAGGCAGTTCGCCAACTTGCCACCCAGCCAAGTCTCGTTCGTTCCGCAAACTGGACGGCTTACAAACCTTAAGCAGCTCACTGTAGATACCAGTTGGTGGACCCGCTACCGCAGCACGACTAACCCTGATTTCGGCGCAACCTTCCCGAATGCAGTCCCCAGTTTAAACATTGGGCTGCATACCGCGATTCCGAGAAACGACGATGAGCTAGGCGACCCAAATAACCCCAGTGATCATGTTAAGGCGATCGCTTTCACGGCCGGATTTCACTTTGGTTATATTGAACAAGGTGGCACGAGCCTTTACGCGACTCTGGCTCAGAAAGTAACCAGTCTCGAAGTTCTACGAATCCTCCTTAGTATCGGCGGATCCGAGATCATGCACTTTCAAACCTGGCAGGACAAGGCGGGCAATGCCACTTCGTTGACGGACGTCGACCCAATCAACAATTCAACGGTGACATTTATCGACCTGACCACCGGGCAGCCGGAAACGTTGCAAGCCAACCTGATCATGCCCGAGCCGTGCGAATTCATCAGTCGAAACCTGCCTCCCTGTGCCATCATTCGCCCGAGCGGTCCAGGGCAGTTAGACGCGCGGGGCGCTATCAACAGCTTCATTGCTGACGGTCTCTTCAGAGGACAACCGCCTCAGTTCTTCCAGTTACTCAATTCTCTGGCGAGCGCTGCGGACGCGGCCGAGAGAGAAGTCGGTGATTGAACCGTTCTTCGCGAATTCAGACGCCGCGCTTTGGGTCGAGGCCTAAGCGCGGCGTTTTTGCAAATATTGCGAGTCCCGCACCTAACCCTTCAAGATTTTTGGGAATAAACGCGAACCAGATCGGTAAGGACAGATGTAAAACCAAATACCAATCAGTTAACCAAAAACAATATTATGTCCGATTACATTTCTCACGACCACGAACATGACGGCATTGATCGCCGCGGCTTTCTCCATTGCATGGCATGGGCCGGTACCGGCCTACTTTGGACGATCAGCGGCGGCGTACTCGCGTCGAAAACTTTGGCACAAATTGCGAAGGCCGGCGAGCCGCTGCCAGCTACCGACCTTAGCTTTCTGCAAATTAGCGACAGCCATATCGGCTTTAACAAGGAGGCGAATAAGGATGTCACGGCGACTTTCAAAATTGCTCTCGATCGCATAAACGCGATGCCTACTCCGCCGTCTTTCCTTATTCATACAGGTGATATCACGCAACTCTCAAAGCCCGAGGAGTTCGACACCTTCGATGAGGTTCTCAAGAGTTGCCGAACAAAGGATGTCTTTTACGTGCCAGGCGAGCACGATGTGCTCAACGATGGCGGAAAACTTTACCGCGAACGGTATTTAAAGAGCGTCGAAGGCAAAGGCTCGGGCTGGTACAGCTTCAATAAGAACGGTGTCCATTTCATTGCCCTGGTCAATGTCCTAGACCTTCAGGCCGGCGGTCTGGGTCAACTCGGCGACGAGCAACTTGAATGGCTCGAGGTCGACGTGAAAGATCTCGGAACGAGCACACCGATTGTAGTCTTCGCGCATATCCCTCTCTGGGCGGTTTATCCCCAATGGGGCTGGGGAACAAGCGACAGCGAACGCGCCCTTGGATATCTCAAACGCTTCGGCTCGGTGACGGTGCTAAACGGTCACATCCATCAGGTGCTCCAGAAAGTCGAAGGTAACGTGACTTTCCATACCGCGATGTCTACTGCCTTCCCTCAGCCTGCTCCTGGAACCGCGGCGTCGCCCGGTCCTATGAAAGTGCCGGCTGAAAAGCTGCGGAGCATGCTTGGCCTAACGAGCGTTCAGTATAAGCAAGGCAAAACTACCCTCGCCGTCGTCGATTCCAACCTCAGCTAACCTAACCAAACCGAACTTCACTAAACTAAACCAAACATGACTACACTGACTTTACGAAACAAGAGAATAGCACTGTTGTGTTCCATCAGTTTTCTCAATCTAGCCATCTCTGCACTAGCTGGCGAAATGAAAGACGTTGACGCAACCAGCACAAAGCAAAACAAAATAGAGATCAAAGACTTCGCCTTCAATCCTCAAATCATCACCGTGAAGTCCGGCGAAAAGATCACCTGGATCAATCGAGATGAGGAACCGCACACAATAGTAAGTGTCGAAAAGCAGTTTAAGAAATCGTCTGCGCTCGACACAGATCAAGAATTCACGATCACGGTGGGCCCTCCGGGTACCTATACGTACTATTGCTCAGTTCACCCGAAAATGACGGGGAGCATCGTAGTCGAAAAGTAGTTACGGCCGAGTGCGACCGACTCGCTAACTCCCCGACCAGTTATGAATCCTTTCTTTGCGGCATCACCGAACCCCTTTGATCTGAAGGCCGCGCTCCTGGCAGGGCATGCGCAGCATCCGGTGATTGTTCATTTTCCGATTGCCCTCTTCATTGCGAGCGTTGTCTTCGACATCCTCGCGATCTGGCGCAAGCAACCGATCCTGGCAACAGTTAGCTACTTCAATCTCCTTGGAGCTGCGATAACAATCCCTTTAGCAATCGCGTCCGGTCTCGGCGCATGGCAATGGCAGCTCGAAGGTGCAACGCTTAAAGGCAACCTGCAGTTGCATCTCATTTGCGCGCTTACTTCTGCGGCGCTCATTGTTGGTCTTTGCCTGAAACGGTCAAGTGTTCAGGCGAAGAGCCGATCCAGCGGCGTCGAAACGCCGTGAGTGCCGAGAAAAGCGGACAAAGTTACTTCAAATATTTGTCGAACCAGCCGATCGTTTGATCCAGTCGGTCAGCTTGGTGCTCAGGTTTGATGAAGAGGTGGCCTTCGCCGGGATAAATGATGAGTTGTGTCGGCACGCCAAGCGTTTTTAGAGCGTGCCAGAATTCGTAGGACTGCGGGGCGGGGCATTCCGCGTCGCGCTCACCGACAATGACAAGCGTCGGGGTCTTTACATTTTTGATGAAGTGAATAGGCGAACTTTTCTCGTAAACGGCGGGATCATCGTAAACTGATGCGCCGAAGAACGGGATCATCCATTGGCCTATCAGGTTCTGGCCATAGTAACTTTGCCAGTTGGCAATGCCGGCGCCGGCCACAGCAGCGTGGAAACGGTTGGTTTGCGTGACACTCCACATGGTCATGTAGCCGCCGTAACTCCATCCGGTGACGCCGAGACGCGCAGGATCGATTGGGTATTTCTTTATTGCTGCATCAACTCCGGCGAGAATGTCGCGCAGATCGCCTGCGCCAAAATCTTTTACATTGGCTCGAGTGAACTCTTCTCCCTGACCGTAACTGCCACGAGGGTTCGGCATCAGTACGTAGTAACCTCGTGCGGACAGAGCAGCGATGATGGCTCGCGACATTCCAAAGCCCGCGGGCCAATCCGGCGTCACTGCGCTTGAAGGGCCGCCATGGATGAGAACGACCATGGGATGTTTTTTGCCGGGCTCTCGACTGCCGGACGGTGTTAAAAGCCAGCCCTGGATGTTAAAGCCTTCGTTAGCCCACTCAATGCTCTCGGCTTTGCCCCACGTTGCTGATAGTGCGGAGTTGCTATTTGTTAGCTGACGCCATTCACCGATCGGTCCGACCCAGATCTCGGGAGGAGTTTCAAACGTGCTGCGTTCCGCGGCTGCGAATTTGCCATCCTTGGAAATGGCAAAATCAGGGAAATTCCCGAAGGCGTGAAGGGCCTCTGCGCCTTTCCAAATTGTGCGTACCGAATTGTTGTCGATGTTCAATTCAGAGATCGCGCCGCCACCGCCAACTATCTCGGTGAAAAGGATGCGATCCTGCGTTAGCCAAAAGAGCGAACTGACCGAGCTCTTACGGCCGTTAGTGCGGTTCTGCACATCGGCGCCGCTTGCCGAGATAGTGAAAAGGTCCCCGCCATGAAATCCTTCGTCGCTCATCAATCCTTCGATGAATGCGATCGACTTGCCATCGGGCGACCAGCGTGGAACCGCGACTTGAAGAGAAGGTTTGTGGATGGACGTCGCGTTACCGTTTGTGACGTCGATCGTGTAAATCTGAGCGATCCACCAATTGTTGTCGCCAGGTCCCGGTGCCGCCGTTGTGACGAACGTCTTGTCGTCGGGGGACCAATCGTAATCGTAGATGTGAAGGTTTCCCGGAGAAACTTGGCGCAACTGCCCATTGGCGACATCGAGAACTGCGATTCGTTGGTTATGAATTGCGGTGTCGATCACGCCGGTCGTCGTCGGCGCGGCCGTGAGTGGGCCGCCGCCACTCGCGCCTTCGATGTAGAGAAAGGCAATCTGCTTCCCATCATGCGACCAACGGGGTCGCGCAGCGTATCCATTGAGGTTGGTAAGCTTTTTGGGATCGGAACCATCGGCTTTCACACTCCAGAGTTGGCGCTGCGCTCCCTCTCCGGCGCCCGAAAAAACCGCGAGCGTCTTGGAATCGGGGGCCCACGCGGGATCGAAATCGGTCCTTTCGCCGCTGATCGGAATTTTGATTAATATCGCTGGCGCGTTTCCTGATGTTTCGCGGACGAAGGTTTGTTTTGATGTTGATGCGGCGGTGGACTGCACCCACGCGACCTGTTCTCCATCGGGAGAGAGCGCAATGTCACCGTACAGAACAGTCTTACCCAGCTGTTCAGTCAGTTGCTGCATGGTCTGAGCCGTTAACGTCATCGGAAGAAGACAAGCCAGAAGAAGATGCTTCATGTTGTGATCCT
>QHQO01000042.1 GCA_003221195.1 Verrucomicrobiota bacterium | reverse complement strand
AAGTGTTCCCATAGGGTCTTACCCGGCAACTTATCGACACAGACTGTTTTCGCGCCAGATGGGAGGACGCGAAAACGATCGCCGTTGAGCATTTGAAAGCATTCTGCTTCCCAACGCCGCCAGTCTTCGACTTTGCTCCAAAAACGAATCGGTATGCCCGAAATGCGAAAATATAAATTGCCGAGATCAGCCAATTGCTCGCTGTAAGGGTTGCGGCGCTTAAGCACGACTCGTCTGCCACGACGGACTGTTTCGGAGAGAGAACTGAGTTTTACGGAATCAACGAACCTCGCTGCGGCGTTGGTTAGAGCCTGGGGGATGAGTCGCTCTGCCAAACTTGTCCCATTTTCCCGAGTTGGCATTGTTTCTCTGGTATTCGATCTCATTCCCCTTGGCGACCGTATGAATTGGGCGGTTAACCTGCGCCTAGCCCAATCGTCTCACCGATTTTCATGACTCGCAATTTGGCCTTTACCTTGCGCTCTTTCAGCTCGCGCCCGAACGCTTCAGGCGTGCCGGTCAACACTGGAAAGGTTCCGTAATGCATCGGAATGACCTCGCGTGGATTAACGAGCTTAACTGCTTCCACTGCCCGGTCAGGGCCCATCGTAAAATGGTCGCCAATGCAAACGAGCATGATATCGATCTTGTTAAATCGCGACACTAGCGCCATGTCGGAAAACAAATCGGTGTCGCCTGTGTGATAGAGGGTCGGGCCGCCGCGTAGCGCGATGATCAATCCGGTCGGATTGCCGCCATATACCGGGGGCGCATTGTCGTCCTTTTGAATCGCCGAACCGTGCCACGCCGGGACGAATCGCACCGTCACTTCGCCATCGAGCAATGAAAGTTCGCCGCCGAGATGTCCAGTCGTCTCGTTGCCGGCCTGCGCTTCCGGGTAACCGAGCACCGAAATCATCGCCGCGTTGAGATCGAAATTCGAGACCAGCTTCGCACCCGTGCGCTTTCCGATCTCGACTGCATTGCCGACGTGATCGGAATGCCCATGTGTCAGTAAAATAAGATCAACACGATCGAGGCTGGTGAGCTCGTCCTTGCCCCTTGCGAACGCCGGATTCGTCAACCAGGGATCGATTAACAGAACATTGCCCGTAGCCGTTTTGATTTTGAAAACGGCGTGTCCATACCACGTTAATTGAGTTTCCATGCTAACGAGGAAATCGAAAAGCATTGCGTCGGCAAGTGTAATGACCTTGCGCAAATAACGAAGTGTCAGCTGCGCTTCCCGGCGCGGATCGTCGCTTGAACCTCGACGGCTTTAAGCCGCCAAGCCTTCAGCGTGTCGCGTTCGCGCGGCATTGACACCGACATCGGGATTGCCTCAGAGAAATGGAAGCGGAACCACTTCTATGGCGGTTGCCCCGACTGGTGTCGGTTCAGAATCTTCCGTCGCGAAAACGGCCAGCCTCGTGCCAGCGCTGTTGAACCCGCGTTTCACGTATCCGAGGGCAATTTCGTTTCCGATGGTTTCGCTGCGCGAGGCGCTTGTGATCCAGCCAACTTCTTTCCCAGGCGCTGAAGGAGCGACAAGTCTCATACCCGGCTGAAGCGGGATATCGTCCACCGAAATCAGCCCGCAGAGTCGCTTGTTCGTCTGGCCCGACATCTTTATTCGCGAGATCACTTCCTGACCGATGTAACAACCCTTTTGGTAATCGATTGTTCGTTGTTCCAGATTCGCTTCGATTGGGATAATCTCCGCTGTTAACTCGCGGCCCCAGCGCGGAATTCCCTGCTCAATTCGCATGACCTCAGCCGCATCGGAATCAAGCAGGGTCCATCGCAAGGATAATTCCTGTAACAAGGCGCCGTGCTGCGCGACTTCGACCCACATGTCCCATCCAGGTTCAGCAAAACGATGCACAGAGACAATCCGGCCAAACTCCGGCGCGGGCGGTTGTTTTGATAACAGGTGAAAAAGCGAGAATTGATCGGTAACGTCCTCAATCTGCACGTCGTCGGCGATCACATAGCGTTCCAGCCGAACCCTGAGCGTTTCTCGAAGATCGGCTGCCGCATCGACCAAAAAGGATTCTCCCGATGCGGAAACAAAAATGTGCGCATCTGTTTTGCCTTTCGCATTGAGAATGCATGCTTCGATTGCAGAGGTTTCACTCGCCTTGCGGAGATCATTCGTGATTTGCCCGTTGAGAAACCGAAGCCGGTCCGTCCCGGTAATACGAAACTTTGCGCGTTCGGAAAGGTCTAGAAAGATCGCATTGCCCATAACAAATCACTTTACGCATAAAGCTCGGACAAGAAATCTCGTGCGTTTTCTGCCGCCTTCTCTCCCGCGAAAATGAAGAATGAGGGTGCGGGGTGGGGAGGCATCAAAAGATTCAAGGGCCGTTAATCCTCGCCCTACCCGCACCGTTGGGAAGCGCAAGGCGATTGCACCAATGCCGAGTAACGCGCTGGACTCAGCAACACCGATTCCCAGGGGTCGGAACGCAATGTTATTTTTCCCCGGAGGACAATCGGCTAAATAGCTGCTTGAGAAAACCGCGACGCAATCGTGTTGTTTCGTTAGCCGCTCCGCCGCTTGGCACATCGACCAGTGCCGCAGGCGAAACCTCCGGAATCGCATCTTGCTCGGACTGGGTTTCTCTTTCGGTTGAACTCGCGATCGACTCGCCGGTGCCGGCCGGCCCTTCCTGGTCGTCCAGTTGCAACTCTGCACCAGTAACTGGTGCAGGCTCGTGCAAATATTTCCGCGCTACTACCGAATAATCATCGTCTCCGTGGCCCCAGTGCATTTGCTCAAGCAGTTGATCGCGAGCAGCGGCTGTCACACCCAGATCGAGATAGTTCGACAAACCGATCTGATTAGCGATCTGCATATCTTTCAACATGTGTTTAGCAGAAAAGTGCGGCTCAAAATCACGGCTAAGCATTTTAGGCAGCTTCATCGCGAGAGTTGTAGAATGGCTGGCGTTGCTGCGCATTGCCTCGATGAACTTTTCAAACGGCAAATCCAAAGCTTGAACAAGCGCGAGGGCTTCTGCTGCTGCCTGGACGCTTGCAGCCGTGATCATGTTAGTTGCGATCTTGATTGCGCTTGCGTGGCCAATTGTCGGTCCGATCTCGATGACTTCTTTACTGCTCGCTTCGAGGATCGGACGAGCTTCACGCAGTGCCGCATCGTTTCCGCACACATAATAAACGAGCTCACCTTTTTCGGCTGCAGTTTTGCTCCCTGTAAATGGCGCCTCGACGAACCGCGCCTTGCGACGTTCTACAATTTCAGCCGCGGCACGCATTGAATCCGGTGCGACTGTTGAGTGCACAAGGACAATATGACGCGGCGTAAGCTTTTCACCTAGCTGTCGGACGGTCTGCAACAAAGCTTCATCATCCGAAACAAATATCTGGATATAATTGCAAATCTCAGCTACCTCCCCGGGCGACCCGACAAAATTGGGAACCGAACGTGGCGACCGGTTCCAAACATAAACTGGAAACCCTCTTCGCCGCAGGTTCCCAGCTATGCCGCGACCGATAATTCCAAGCCCGATTACACCAATGTTTTTGCGCGTTGCATGCGACATAGGCTTCCGCGTTCCATTAATGCGGCAACTAATCAAACTGCCGGGAAAACCGGCGTGAGGCAATGCAGAAATTAGGCGAGCCCCGGCCGCGTGATTTGTTAAAGCGTTGAAGCGTTAAAGGGAAAGGGGAATCCCGGCTTCACGATTTAGCGCTTCAAGATCCTTATTTCAGTGCGAATTCGGACAGGTAATACAAGGCGACTGACCCGACGATCTGGAGACTCTCAGCGCTGATCTTATCGATTGTATCTCCTGCGGTGTGCCACGAGGGGTAATCAAAATCGATCACGTCAATTGTCGGAATTCCGATGGCGTTTAGTGGTGAGTGGTCGTCAATCATCTCGCGGTCGAGGTACGTAAAATAACTTCGCAGCTTGAGCGTTTCCGCTGCCGCAAAGATGTTTCGCGCTATTTCGGCAGGCGAATCTGCAGGAAGCGTGACGTCCAGGGAACGATCGCCAACCATGTCGAACAAGATCCCGCCGCGGAACTGTTTGGCGCTACTGCCTTGGAGTTGTCTGGCAAAATACCGGCTTCCGTACAATCCATCCGTTTCCGAAAAATGATCGTACGCTTCTTCGCCGTCGAAAAACACGAGCTCAATCTTCCCAGCCAGATTCGGATGCTGCCCGATTACTCGCGCCAATTCCAGGAGCAAGCCTGTACTCGAGCCAGCATCGTTAGCTCCCACGAACTTTATAGTATCAAACGTTTTCGTGTCGTAATGCGAGCACTATAAGAACAAGGGCGCCGTGTTTCCTTGGTCGGGAAATTGGGCAATCAAATTCACGAACTGGACCCTTCCTCGCGGGGTGTCGTCTGTGAATGCCTGCCGTGTTACCCGCCAGCCCGAACGGCGAAGCTGGTCCTCAATATAATGCCTGGATTTTTCGATTGCCCCGGATCCAGACGGGCGTTGCCCAAAATCGACCAGTCGCTGAACGTGCGCGAGAGCTTTCTCACCTGAGATCTCTTGCCAGATTTTTGTCTCCGTCGCGCGTGACGCATCCGGACTAATGATCGAGGCGAGAGCAAACAGGAGTAATGGAGTAGCGGAGTAAGGGAGTGATGAATTCATTCAAGCAACACCCCATTACTCCAACAGTCCACTACTCCAGCTGTGGCAATCCCAAGGCAGTTACAATCCGCTGAAGATCGTCGTTCCCGTAGTACTCGATTTCAATCCGGCCTCGTTTATCTCCATGATGGATGGTGACGTGCGTAGCGAGGTGTTCTTGCAAGTGGTTCTGCAAATCTTCCACTGCCGTTGGCATAATGCCCGGCTCACTCCCCGCGCGGCGGGACTTTCGACGCGAACGGCCGACTCCAAGTAAACGGGCAACAAGCCGCTCGGTAGCACGCACGGTGGCATTGCGACGCAAAACAGTTTCCGAAGCCAGGAGCTGTTCCTCAGGCGCTTTTAATGCCAAAACCACCTTTGCGTGTCCGACTGAGAGCAAATCCTGAGCGAGCCAAACCTGCACCTGCGGATGCAGATCCAAAAGCCGCAGCGCGTTGGCGACCGCCGCCCGGCTCCGCCCCACTTTGAGCGCGATGTCTTCCTGCCGCATTCCAAATTCATTTGCTAATCTTGCGTAGCCTTGGGCCTCTTCGATTGGGTTTAGATCGGCGCGCTGCAGATTCTCGATCAACGACAATTCGAGCACTTCCAGATCATTCGCGGTTCTAATTATGGCAGGCACCTCAGTAAGACCAATCTCCTGCGCCGCGCGCCAGCGGCGTTCGCCCGCGATCAATTCAAATCGAGCGCCCGCCTGTCGGACAATAAGCGGTTGAATGATGCCGTGTTGCCGGATCGAATCGATTAGTTCCTGCAGTGCTTCCCGCCCGAAATCTTTGCGCGGCTGCAGCGCACTCGGAACGATATTTGCCAAATTGATCCGGTGGACTCGCTCCCCGGACTCTATCGCGTCCGGGCGGGCGGCAACCGAGGGGGTACCAATTAATGCGCCAAGGCCTTTGCCAAGACCAGTCCGTGCCATGCGCCTGAGGCTACGAGAACACTCTATTCAACGCAAACCGCAATCCGCGATGGCGTGTGATGGAAAATTTGGACGGCGGAGCTCGGCCACCGCATGCCAGCAGAGGGTCGCAGAGCGTGCCCTCTAACCCGTTCGTTTTGGAGCTAGGAGCATGCTAGGAGGGAATGATGCAGCGTGACCATGCAGGGCGGACCCCTGCGACGCCTGAACGAATGTTCCCGGGACTCCGCGTCCGTGCCGGGCTCGCCCCTTCATTTGCGGTTACGAGCATCTCTCTCAAAAAAATTTTAAAAAAGTATTGACACCAGAAAAGGAAATTTCGTATCACACCCGGACGCTTCTAAAACGAACAGGGAATTTTACCCGGTAAATTCTTTGTTTGTCTGGAGC
Source organism: Verrucomicrobiota bacterium (assembly GCA_003221195.1). Lineage (GTDB taxonomy): Bacteria > Verrucomicrobiota > Verrucomicrobiia > Chthoniobacterales > UBA10450 > Udaeobacter. The sequence continues at coordinate 13,630 of QHQO01000042.1, read as the reverse complement.
GAGTAATCACAAAATAAATAAAACAACCGGGAGAGAAAGAACACACACTCCATGTATCCACTCAATCAACTTAAAACGTTAGTTTCATGCGGACGAGATCCGGCTCGCTCGCTGCCGTTCCGGCGCGGGTTCCTTCTCATCCCGCTCATTTTGGTAGCCTTTGCGTTGTGCCAACAAACGCAAGCGGCTCCGAATCCTGAGACACCAGATCCAGGTGCGAAGCCCTTAAGCAACACAGCGGATGGGCAAGGTGCCCTTCAAAGCGTTACCAGCGGCCTTTACAATTCAGCATTTGGTTTCTTGTCGGTCCTCTCGAACACCAACGCCAACTTTAATACAGGTATCGGTGCCGGGGCGCTGCTACTCAACAACGCGAATGAAAATACGGGCGTTGGCGCCGGAGCGCTTTTAACCAACAGCGACGGCATTAACAACACCGCTGTTGGCACATTCGCGCTGTTCTCCAGCGTAGGCACAGGCGACGTGGGCACCGGATCATTTAACAATGCCGTCGGCGCTAATTCGCTCTTGCTCAACGTGGACGGAGACAGCAACAATGCTTTTGGCGAGAGCGCGCTGTTTAACAATACCACCGGCGCTGGCAACACGGCCGTTGGCGATGTCGCGGCCGCGAGCGGCGCAGGCGTCGATTTTAGCCAGAACACGGCGGTCGGCTCTGGCGCGCTCTTCAGTGGTACCACAGCCAATTCATGCAATGCCGTCGGAGCTCTCGCGCTCGGTGGCGTTGCCCCTTCACCGAGTGCTACACCGCCCCCTAACACTGGTGTCTCGAATAACGCCTTCGGTGTTGAGGCGCTGGAGGCTATCACAAGCGGCGGCGGGAACGTGGCCGTCGGCGACACAGCGGGCGCCGCTCTTGAAGATGGCTCTTTCAACATCTACGTCGGCTTTCTCGCCGGCTCTGACAGTGCCGCTGGCGAAAATGCCACGATCCGCATCGGCGAGGCCGGTTTCGTAGATGCCTGCTTTGTTCAAGGCATCTCGGGTGTACCGGTCGCCGGCGACCCGGTTGTCGTAACTGCAGACGGCCAGCTCGGCGTTGCCGGTCCGGCGTCGCCTCTCTCGAAAAACGAGTTGCTCAAACAGCAGCGCGTTGTGCAGGAATTGAAGGCCACGACTGAAAGACAAGCGGCAGTGATTGCTTTGCAAGAAGGGCAAATCAAGGCTCTAACTGCCGGCCTCAAGCAGCAAGCTGATCAAATTCAGAAAGTGAGCGCTCAGCTTGAAATGATCAGGCCGACTCCTCGAGTGGTCGAGAACCGATAAGACGGCTTAACGGACATCTATAAACAAGTTTCAAACAGCCCCGAAGAAATTCGGGGCTGTTTTGTTTTGTGTGAAATCGAGGGGCGAGTTCCGCGAGCCCGGCTCCGCGATCCGAGGCAAAGCAAGAATCAGAACGAGTCAGAGCGCACCTTTGCCGCAAACAAATCGTCCTCGTCGTCGTCCTCGTAATCGAAAATGCGATTGAGCGAGAACGAGGACGAGGAGGAGGACGAGGACGAGAATTTGGGTAAACTGGAAAGACTTTCATGCATCGCAGTACCAGGCACACGAGTGACGTCTTTACCCTGGGTCATTCCCCAGATCCTGACGACGCGTTCATGTTTTATGCGATGGCCGAGAATAAGATCGACCTGCGCGGATACCGGTTCGAGCATCGACTGGAGGATATTCAAACGTTGAACGAACGCGCAGTTCGAGGCGAACTGCACATTTCGGCGATCTCGATCCATGCCTATGCGTACGTAGCAAACAAATACGCGCTGCTGCCCTGCGGAGCGAGCATGGGGGACGGGTACGGGCCAATAGTCGTTCGGAAACGGCGAAACGGTGAAGCGGCGAAGCGGCGAAATCAAGGAGCGGCGGTCTCCAGTCCGCCGACCACTGACTCGGCCGCGCGCGAATTCTTAGCAGGTAAGAAAGTCGCCGTGCCCGGTAAGATGACCAGCGCATTTCTTGCGCTACAACTTTTTCTCGGCGAGTTCGATTACGTTGTTGTGCCGTTCGACCAAATTTTCGATGCATTGCACAGCGGGCAAGCGGATCTCGGTTTGATTATTCACGAAGGACAACTCACCTATGCGAAATCAGGATTTCAGAAAATTGTCGATGTTGGCAACTGGTGGAAAGCGCAAACTGGATTGCCACTGCCTCTTGGCGGAAATGTCGTGCGCAAAGATATTCCAAAGCCGGTACGCCACGATCTCAGCGAAATCATTCGCGAAAGCATCGACTATGGTCTGGCGCATCGGGCCGAGGCGGTGCGGCATTCCCTCGCCTTCGCGCGCGACATGGACGCGAAGCTCGCCGGGAAATTTATCGGCATGTATGTAAATGAATTTACTCGCGATTATGGTGAAGTTGGCCGCGGCGCTATCCGGAGATTTCTGGCAGAGGCGCACAACAAAGGTTACACCGACGCCCCGATCGAAGTGGAATTCGTCGAATGACGCCGGCAGCTGAATGTGGGACGACTGCGGCTACACCGAAGATGCTGTAGCGTGCGCTGTCCCCGGCGCACCTAAGCCGAACGGGTGCGCGCCGACTCTGGTATCCGCTGAGGACAGCGGACTCTACAGCACAGCACCGACGACTTTGTTACCTTCGATTAAGTCGCACGATCTCACCTGCGTATGGCCAGTCTTCGGCGCGAGTAACCAGTCCAGCGCGCGCCGGATTCTTGAACACATAATCCCACTTGGCAGCATAGCTCTCGTCGCTTCGCAACAGATGATCGTGAAAGCCCGGTTGCCAGAAGGAAGATAGCGTTTGGCCCGGACGCTTTACAGGTTGATGTCCTCTTGAGAGCAAAATGCGATCGAGTTCCCGTTTGAGTCCCCTTAATCCACGTGCTCAAAGTCGTCGAACAACCAATTCCAAAGCATACAAACAGGTGAATGTGATCAGGCACAAGCACGTAGCGGCCAACGCCAATACGAAAATCAGCTGCGCTGCGGCAGTATTCAATGAAGGCTGCATGTACCTGCGGCGTCGCGAGCAGGCTGGCTCGAATATGGGTATTAAATGTTACGAAATAAACCGGCGCACCGAAGCGTTGGAAGATTAAATCCAATCGTGACGGCTTACCTTTGAACACACTCTGCATAGTGAATGTTGTAACGTGCGCTGTCCTCAGCGCACAAGTTCCGAGATAACGCCGGAGCCAAAAAGTCCGCTGAGGACAGCGGACGCTACAGCCCCTGGCTCCCGGAATTGTCTTGCCTCTCGGTTCGCCCGAGAGATATCAATGATGGCTCGGTGCAGGCGTTCCTCCAAGCCAAACGCGATCTTCTCCGTCTCACCCCGGCCGGGATCTGCCTTGCCGCCTGCTTGTCCCTGGCCTTTTCCGGCTGCGAAAAAAACGAGCCAACCGACGAAGCGAAAGCGGCTGGAAAAACGACCGCCGATTTTCCGCAAATCACCGCGGACATTTTCAAACCGATGGATGGCGGCATTAATCTGTCGCCTGAGGAAATCATGGGTCGCAATACCTGGAACCTCTGGAGCGCAGGCAATCAGCATTTTTGGAATCGCGCAGCCCAGGACAGCTATGGGTTAATGGATCTGTTGAAGATGCTGGATAGTCGCAAATATCCGCGCGGTGAACGCTTCAAGAATTTGGGCGTGGTCAATGAGCCCGGATTTCGCGCCGCGACCAAGCCGGATGAATTTGGCTTGTGGCTCGATGAGCAAGTGGAGCCCGAACCGGCAGGCATCAACGAGATTGTTTACGGCAAACCATCCGGTGTCCTCGGTTTCCGGCTTTTTCCAAATCCCGACTTCAATGAAGAGGCACGCAAGAAGTGGGACGGCGATCGTTTCATAAACGATCCGACCTATTACAACGACGATAAGCTGGTTCGCCCATATCGCGTCGGTGTCGCGTGTGGTGCCTGTCATATCGCGCCGTATCCAGATAATCCGCCGGCCGATCCGGAAAATCCGCGCTGGGAAAATCTCGCATCGGCCATTGGCAATCAGTACATCAACGAAGGAAAAGTCTTCGCGTGTAACGTCGAAAAAGGTGGCTTCTTTTATGAGATGCTGGCGACGCAGCCACGCGGCACTTCCGACACTTCCCGGATCGCGACCGATCACATCAACAATCCAAACGCAATCAACCCGATCTTTTTGCTTGCCGAACGGGAGCGGATAGCCGTCCCGGAAAAAATGGCGGGCGGCACCCTCGCTTTGCCTGGAGAGAAAGAAGAGATGGCAGTGCCGCACGTTTTGAAGGACGGCGCAGACTCCATCGGCGTGCCCGGGGCAACTATCCGCGTCTACGTCAACATCGGCATGTTTTCCGAATACTGGTTGACCCTTCACAATCGATTGATCGGGCTGACTCCGCAAAAACCTTTTGAGATTTCTTATGCGCGGGAACATTCGGTCTTCTGGCGTGCAACGGAGGAGCGTCTGGCGAACATTGCGGCCTTTTTCCGCCGCCTGAAGCCGTTTCATCTCGCCGACGCTCCCGGTGGACAGGCTTACGTCACGGGCGATTTAGCAGTGATGACGCGCGGAAAAGAAGTTTTCGGGGAGAGCTGCGCAGCGTGTCATTCGAGCAAACAGCCGCCGCCAAATGTTGATCCTCGCTCCGGCGAGGGAAAAGCCTGGTTCCGGGCAGCCGTGATGGCGCCGGATTTTCTGGAAAACAATTTCCTATCGAACGACAAGCGTTATCCATTGACCAAAATCGAGACGAACTCCGCCCGTGCGTTTGCGACCAATGCCAAAGCCGGTCATGTCTGGGACAACTTTTCGTCACAGACTTACAAGGAACTTTCTCCCGTCGATGAGCTGGAATTTTTCAATCCGTTCAATGAAACGCAGCCAATCAAATTTAAGCCGAAGGACAAGAATGTAGCGCCCGGTTACTATCGGACTCCGTCTCTCGTTAGTCTTTGGAGTTCCGCGCCGTTCCTGCACAATAACATGCTCGGAAAATTCACCGGCGATCCTTCCGTGGCTGGCCGGATCGAAGCTTTCAACGATGCGGTAGAAAAATTGTTATGGCCGGAAAAGCGGCTGAACAAGGCTTCTATCTGGCGCACACAAAACGAGTGCGCGCTGCATCTACGCAAGGAATTTGTGCCAAAATCGTTGCAAGCGCTGGCTGATAAGGATGGCTACATTAACATTGGTCCCATCCCGAAGGACATACCGATCAACCTGATTGCTAACCTCGAACCTGATTTTGGGCAGTTGGTTATTTTGCAGGCAAAAATAGGCAAAGCGTTGCTGAAGATTCACACACAGAATCTTTCATCGGAACAAGCCACGGGAGAATTGATCAAGGCCGTCCCCGAACTGCTCGCGGCAAACAAGTGCCCTGACTTTGTCGAGGACAAGGGCCATTACTTTGGCACGGATTTACCTGATAACGATAAACGCGCGCTAATCGAATATCTGAAGACGCTTTGATCGAGACCCATCCAGCGAAAGGAGAGAACATGGCTGTTACCGTTACTGAAATGTTAAAAATGTCGCAAGCGCAGCTCGACGATCTTTTTACGCAAAGCCCTGTCGGCGAAATTCCGAAGGGCGAGGCCAAAGGGACGGCGATCGTTGCGCCGGGAACAACTTACACGCAGGACATCGCAAATTTCATAAATCATTTTGCGTGGCAGGGGAAAATCTTCGATCCAGCCAAGGGCGTTTTACGAAACAAGATTTTGCCCTTCGGACTGAACGCGATTATCGCGAAGGTCTATAAAGCGCCAAGCTGGCTGGATAACAAGGAGTGCATCGTTCTGGATTATTCGGAGACCTCCCTGCTGGCACACTGGGTCCGCGATGAGATCCGCGAAATCGCGCCGCACATTTATCTGGGCAAAGTCTATTTGGGCAAAAAGCGATTGATTGATTTCGCGCTTGAGTTTCCAGCGTCGGGGTAAGCGTATTCTGCGGCCATGGCCGACGCCCCAGATCAACCTGCAAAAAGCCGCGGCTGGAAGTGGCGGGTTGTGTTGCTGGTAGTCGTCGCGCTCCTCGCAATTGGCTTTTCGTATCTTGCCTGGCGCTTTAGTCGAGACGATCCGGTCACGTACACGGACTCGGAAGAACACTTCAAGTACGGTTCGACCGGCGGCGAGCGCGAATCCGGCATTCCCTACTGGATTTGGAAAGTGCTGCCCAAAATGTTTCCAGAATATCTGCCCGGGAAAAGGTATATTCCCGGGACGGAATACGTCTCGTTAGGCTTTCTTTACGAGCCAGGTAAAGACCTGCCGATCGGTGTTTCACGCCGCAACACGCAGGGACTTGATCGCGTCTTCTTGAACTGCGCGATTTGTCACACTGGTTCTGTGCGCGGTACCCCACATAGCCCGCGCACCGTCTACACTGGCATGCCGTCGAACACTGTCGATCTTGAGGCGTTTGAGCGTTTCATTTTTGCCTGCGCATCAGATCAGCGATTCAACGCTCCACGGATCCTCGCCGAGATGGAAGGAATCGGTGCAAAATATGATCTGATCAATCGCTTCATCCTGCGCTATTACGCCATTCCTTTTATGCGCGAACGACTGCTGATGTTGAAAGGCCATTTCCGTTTCGGCGATTGGGAACCGGACGCTGGCCCTGGCCGCACTGACACCTTCAACCCAGCGAAGACGCTCCTGGAATTTCCTCTCGAAAAACTGGAAACGCGCGAGCTTGTTGGTCTCTGCGATTTGCCCTCGATCTGGCTGCAGGGTCCGCGCAAAGAGAAAAACATTCACGCGCACTGGGACGGGAATAACAGCATGATGGAAGAGCGCAACAAGAGCGCTGCGTTCGGCACGGGCACATTTCCACCGACGATCGACTTGAAACAGATGGCCCGCGTCGAGCAGTGGCTCCTCTACAAGGAACCGCCCAAATATCCGTTTCCGATCAATGCGATGCTCAGCCCACAGGGCGAGAAACTCTACGCGCAATACTGCGCAAATTGCCACGGCCGCAATGGCCGGGATTTCAACGGTGAGTACGTGGGCGACATAGTGCCGATCGACAAAATCGGAACCGACCGTCACCGGCTTGATTCGTACACAGAACAACTGGCTGTGGCGCAGAATACGCTGTATGCCGGTTATCCTTGGCGGTTCAGTCATTTCCGGAAGACTTTTGGCTACGTCAATTTGCCTTTGGACGGTATCTGGTTGCGGGCGCCGTACCTGCACAACGGTTCGGTACCGACGTTGCGTGATCTTCTAAATACTAGCGCCGAACGGCCCACAGTTTTTTATCGCGGATACGATGTCTTCGACCCGGTGAGCGTCGGATTTGTGTCGGACGTAAGTCGATTCGATGAGGAAGGCCGCAGCAAGGACGACTCCGAAAATCCAAGGAAATATTTCAGGTTCGACACACGAATGACACCGGGCGGATTGACCCCGCGTGACCGGAATGAAGGCAATTCAAATGTCGGCCACGAAGGGCCGGCCTATGGAACGACGCTGTCTGCCCAGGAAAAAGACGCGATCGTCGAATATCTGAAAACATTTTGATCAACGCACGATCGACAAATCAATGAGCCTACGACCTGAAACAAAACGCCTCCTTTGGGTTTGCACGGTAGTGCTCGTGATTGTGATTGCGCTTGGCGCTTTCTTTACGTGGACAAAATTTTTCCGTGAAGAAAAGGAAGTGTTCGCGAACGAAGAAGAGCATTTCAAATACGGCTCGCTTGGCGCCGAAGGCGACCGGGGCATCCCGTATTATCTCTGGATGGTCTTGCCGCGTGTTTTTCCAGACCTGATGCCCGGGCCGGGCGGCTACAAATCGCTTGGCGTGGTCTGGGAAGAAGGCCGTGAAATTCCGGTTGGTTTTTCAAAAAAAGTCGTGGGCTTCAAGCGAATCACGAACAACTGCGCAGTGTGCCACACGGCGACGTACCGTTTGAGCGAGGACGAAGTGCCTCACGTCGTCGTCGCGGGGCCGGGCCATACCAATAATGTCCAAAGCATGCTGTGCTTTTTGTTCAAAGCAGCGCACGATCCTCGCTTCAATTCGGACATTATTATGAACGAAATCCGCCTGGTGAGCGCGAACAATTATGGCAATGGCGGTCTCTCGTTTATTGATCGACAGATTTACCGTTACCTGTTGATTCCATTCACGAAAAAAGCGCTGCTCCAGCAAGAGAAACAATTCACCTGGATGGAACGCTACGTCACAGACGGTAAGCCAAAGCCCCAGTGGGGACCGGGACGCGATGATGCCATGAACCTGACAAAATATTTCATGACCAACATGGCGGAGGACAACACGTTTGGGCCAACCGATTTTCCTTCGATCTGGAACCTCGGCGTCCGCAGCGGAAAGGATAATGCCGGAAAGCAGATGTTATTGAACTGGACCGGCGATACTCCGGCAGTGCGCTCGGTCTTAATCGATTCTGCGCTGGGTCTCGGCGCACCTGCGCGGCCGTGGTTTCTACAGCGGATGGCCGATCTCGATCATTATCTCAGCAATCTGCCGCCTCCCAAGTGGCCCTTTACCGAAACAAATCCAATCAACCAGCAAGTGGCCACCGACGGTCAGAAGATTTACACCCGCGACTGCGCGGCGTGTCATGACCCGCGTGCTGAATTTACAAACAAGGTGATTCCGATCACCGAGATCGGAACTGATCCCGAGCGAATGTATTCATGGTCGAAAGATGCTGCCGCGGAAGCAAACCGGCGCGTCAAACAAATGGGTATTGAGCGTCCACCGATGGTAGAAACGCTAGACCCATATGGTTATGTTTCACCGCCATTGGATGGAATCTGGCTGCGTGCGCCTTACCTCCATAACGGCTCCGTGCCGACATTGCGCGATTTGTTAAATTCGCCAAATGAACGTCCGCAAACTTTCCACCGCGGTTACGATGTTTTCGATCCCGTGAAAGTCGGATTTAGAGAGCCGCCACCGCGGGCGACCGGGCCGACGGGCGAATTGACGCAACCTTATATCCTTTTCGACACGCGAGAAAAAGGTAACGGCAACAATGGTCACACCTACGGCACGCAATTGTCGAACCAGGACAAGGAGAACCTGCTCGAATATTTGAAGACGCTGTAGTGTTCGCAGCACATCCGGAAAATTGGCCGCCAATCGTCCGCTGAGGACAACGGACAGTGCAGTGTCACGCTTGTCAGCGAACCAGCCTTACTCTCGCGAAAAGCTCTTGTGCGACTGCCGGTTCTCCGCCAGTTTCGTTCTGTCATGGCGGCGAATCGCAAGCTTGGTTGTCTCAGCATCTTCCTGTTCGTCGCGCTTTGTGCCAGTCTGTTCGTTAACATTGTGCTAATGGCCACGGCGTTTCAGCGCCTCGGTGGAATCCGCGAACCCGAGCCAATTCCCCGTTTCCGTGAAATTCTGCTTCAGCGGGGGGCACGCGCGGCCACAGACAAAATCGCGGTCATCACCATGCGCGGTCTGATCAGCTCTTCACTTCCCGGCACGGTTACCGATTCAATGGTCGATGACATGCGCGCAGCCCTGCAACAGGCGCGCGATGACAGTCGCGTCAAAGCCATCGTGCTTGAAGTCGATTCTCCCGGTGGAGAAGTGACCGCTTCCGACGCGATCTACAGCGCCTTGGTCAAGGTGCGGGCAAGGAAACCAGTGGTGGTTTACATGGATTCACTGGCGGCATCCGGTGGCTATTACGTTTCCTGCGGAGGCAAATTCTTAATGGCAAGCGATACCACCATCACCGGCAGCATCGGCGTTATTATTCAAACGCTGAATTACGAACAGCTGTTTAACAAAATCGGACTTGCTTCCATGGTTTTCAAAAGCGGCAAGTTCAAAGACATGCTAAACGGCGCACGACCCATCACACCGGAGGAACGCGAGCTCGTACAGAGCTTTATCATGAAGACTTATGACAAATTTCTCGGCATCGTTGCGAAAGAAAGAAATCTTCCGGCAGACCTTTTGCGCAACACGATTGCCGACGGGCGAATCCTTTCGGGAAAGGACGCGTTCGAACACAAGCTGATCGATGGCCTCGGCGAATTGGAAGACGCATTCGGGAAAGCCAAAGAACTCGGAAATGCGCCGGATGCCAAAGTCGTGAAATACGGCCCGCCGTTTAGTCTGAGCCGCTTCTTCCGGATATTTGGAGGGGCCGATTCAAAAATTGAACTCCAGCTCCCAAAGCAACTCGTTCCGCAATTGGAAGGTGGTCGCGCGTATTTCCTGCCCAGCTATTACGCGCCGTGAAGGTGTGGAAATACAGTGAACTCTCCCTGGTTTCTTATTCTTCCTCATGCTCGAACACTATGCTGCAAGAGCATGAGCACGAGTAAGAAAAAGACGCACAAACGTTTGCCGGTTCGGTAGGAATTCCAGGACGCATGCGATCCGGCAGCCTCTTCGCGGCATCAGGAGCCGTTCCCGGCTCTGTCTTAGGCCTTCTTCTCTCTCTTCTTTATCTTCTTGCCAGCGTGTATGTCTATATTTCGCTGGCTTATCAGATCAGCGCGCGAACCCGGAACGCTTCCGGTGGTGACACGGCGACGACGCGAAGCTTTGGATTGCCCGAGGCCATACTGGCTGCGCTATTGATCCTTTTTCTCTTTCTCACCATTGGCGCATCTGTTTCGCAGCCTTCGATCCAGTTCAGCGCGCGCAATCTCCTCGCAAATTTTCTTATTACTGGTTGCGTAGTGCTCGTCATAGTCACTTTCCTCCAGTTCCGCGGATTTGACGTTGGCTCGTTAGGCGGCTTTTCCAAGCTAAGCTTTATCCGGACCCTGAGTACGGCAGCGATCCTGCTTTTTTTTGCGTATCCATTGATTTTGTTGTCTGACGCAATTACGCAACGGCTTTTCGAGGGCGGCTCAAGTAAGCAAAACATCGTCGAGTTTTTCAGCGGATCGCGCACGATTGAGCAGCGAATGATGATCATCGTTTTCGCCGTGGCAATCGCGCCGGTAGTTGAGGAATTTCTTTTTCGATTTTTTATTTTCGGTGTACTCAAGCGCTATTTCGGCCGCCTGCTGGGCGTCGCATTCAGCGCGCTGCTGTTCGCCGCGGCGCACGCCCACCTGCCTTCATTTGTACCATTGTTTGTTTTGGGAAGTTGTTTCGCAATTGCATACGAGTGGAGCGGTTCCATTCTAATTTCCATGACGATGCATTCGCTCTTCAATTCGTTAACTCTCACCGCCCTCGCATTTCCGGAGATCTTTTCTCCATGAGCCTTCGCGAGCTTGGTGCCAAAGGTGCAGATTTATCCATAACCTGGAGCAACACGCCGGGCTCAAAGTGATATGGCGCCGCGGGCGCTAACAACGGACAATGAAACTGCGCGAGATCGGAGAAGATCGACTGCTCGGCCGGCTTTTGCCTGATCTTCCGCTCGCAAAAGTCGTTGTCCACGGCCCTGGGGATGATTGCGCTGTGGTGGAAACCCGCGATCGCCGCAACTTTTTTGTGCTCAAAACCGATTGCGTTGTCGCAGGCGTGCATTTCCTTGAAACGGCGAAAGCGGGCGACGTCGGTTGGAAAGCGATGATGCGTCCGCTCAGCGATTTCGCGGCAACATCGGCTGTCCCTCAATTTGCCCTGATCACACTCATTGCTCCTGAGCAAGCGAAGGTTGAGTGGATGGAGGAGCTTTATCGCGGACTGCGCCGGGCTGCGAAGAGGTTCAAAGTCAGCATAGTCGGCGGCGAAACGAGTAGCACATCCGGTCCAGTGGCGATTTCGGTTAGCGTTGTTGGCTTTGTCGAAAGAGGCCGTTGTGTATCGCGTAGGGGCGGCAATGTTGGCGATGATCTTTTTGTCACTGGTCGACTCGGCGGAGCCACGAAACAAAAGCATTTGCAATTCGTTCCACGAATCGCGGAATCGCGGTGGCTCACCAAAAATTTCTCCATCCACGCCATGATAGATATAAGCGACGGATTGGGAGCCGATCTTCCACGACTTGCAGCGGCCAACCGAGTCGGATTTACCGTCGAGACGGAGAATCTGCCGCTTACTCGTGGCGCGAAGATCGATGACGCGATTTCAGAAGGCGAAGATTACGAATTACTCTTTGCCATTTCGCCGCGTGAACGAACACACCTGCAGCGAGAATGGCGAAAGAAATTCCGGAAACTGCCGCTCACTCGAATTGGCTCGCTCTCTCAACTTTCAAGTAAAAACAAACAACTTCTACAGCGTGGCTACGCTCATTTCCAACAGTCCGGCTGAGACTGAAGCACTCGGAGTGCGATTTGCGGAGGATGTCGGAGTGGGATCGGTTTTAGCCTTGCAGGGCGAACTGGGGAGCGGCAAAACTTTATTTACGAGAGGCTTCGTGGCCGGCATCGGAAGCAAGGCTACCGTTGCCAGTCCTACGTTTACGATTGTGCATGAATACCGAGATGGGCGATTGCCTGTTTATCATTTTGATTTCTTTCGCGTGGAGAATCGCCAGTCCCTCGGACGGCTTGGCCTCGACGATTATTTTTTTGGTGACGGAGTTTCGGTGATCGAGTGGGCTGATCGCTTCGCGGAATTTATTCCTGAACAAGCGCGCTGGATTCTATTTGAGGTAAAATCCGAGAATCAGCGTGCTATTACTTTCCAGGGAACGTGAAAATTCTTGCGCTGGAACTTTCCACAGCGCGCGGCAGTCTGGCGTGGTTGGATGAGGACGATACCGATCTCACGTGGGAGTGGCCGAACGATCGAAAGAATTCCGCTGTCTTTTTTGAGAATCTCGCCGCTGTATCGGAAAAATTTGGCGCTCCAGACACGATCATCGTCGGACTTGGCCCTGGCTCTTACGCGGGGACGCGCATCGCAATTTCAGCGGCGATCGGAGTGCAGGTTTCTTCTGGTGCGCACCTGATCGGTTTTCCGTCGATCTCTGCACTGCAATGCGACGCACACGAATACTGCGTGATCGGAGACGCCCGCAGAAAATCTTTTTTCTTTGCGCGCATCCGCGCAAACAACCTGATAGAAGGCCCAACGCTTTTCTCAGAGTCCGAACTGAAACCGAAACTCAACGCGGTTGGGATGGCAGTGCCAGTCTTTACCTCGGATTCGCTCCCGCAATTTGAGCGCGCCGTAGTTCGTTTCCCCTCGGCTCCAGTGCTCGCCAGACTTGCGCGAGAACCGCAGCGCAGCTTTTCTTTGCCACCGCTCGAACCGATTTACTTGCGCGAGCCGCACATCACCATGCCGAAATGAAGGGAATTTATCGTTGTTGGGCCGAAATCGATAGGAGCGCATTGCGTCACAATGCCAAAATCGTGCGCGAACGCGTCGGTTCCGCCGAAGTGCTGGCCGTCGTCAAAGCGAACGCTTACGGGCATGGTTTAATGGGCGTAGCGGAGACGCTCGCCTGTGAAGCGCAACTTTTCGGTGTGGCAAATCTGGAGGAGGCACTAGCGCTGCGTGAATCCTTCTCCCATCCAATCATACTTCTTGGCCCCACTTTGCCGGGCGAAAGATCGACAATCGCCGAGCGCGGTTTCATTCCGACAATTTCTGCGCTCAAGGAAGCACAAGATTTCAATCGGGTTGCGCTCCGCTCGCCCGTGCCCATCAATTTAAAGATCGATACAGGGATGGGTCGCATGGGAGTTCCGGAGGACCAAGCCTTGGACGTTCTCAAGAAGATCTCCACATT
>QHQO01000048.1 GCA_003221195.1 Verrucomicrobiota bacterium | reverse complement strand
CTGGAACCTGCGTGCCGTAGTCGAGAAACTGTAGTCATGACCAGTCACGGAACACGCTACAAATCCGTGATCGGTGGAGAAATCTTAATTCCCATAAGCGCAGCGGAAGCGCATCAGACGAAGGAACATGTGACTTAACCGAAAGGAAACCTTATGCTCTGGACAATATTCGTGATCTTGCTGGTGCTCTGGCTGCTTGGGCTGGTCAGCTCCTACACGCTTGGGGGATTCATTCATATCCTGCTGGTCATTGCGATTGTGGTGCTGATTCTCCAATTGATCCAAGGCCGCCGGCCGTTGTAAGCTCGCATCAATGAAACTGGCCGCGATTGTCGGCATTATTCTCATCATTATCGGGATCCTCGGCTTCGCTTATGGCGGTCTGGGCTGGACGACACAGAAAAAAGACGCCCAACTAGGTCCCCTTGAGATCACTCACAAGGAAAGCCACGGCTTCGCTTTTCCGCCGATCGCTAGCGGAATTTGTATTCTCGGCGGAGTAGTTCTCGTAATCGTCGGCAGCAGGAAGAGCTAATCGCCGGCTTTTAGCACGGCAAAAGTTTTGCTGCCTTTGCGATCGAGGTAGAGAAGGACGCCCCGTTTCGGATCGGCTTTAGTCAGCGCCTCGCGGAACGACTTCACGTTAGTCACTGGCTTGCCATCCACCTCGGTGATGACGTCTTCGCGCTGAATGTCCTGAGCCGCAGCGATGCTGTTGTCCTCAACATCGGTTACGACCACGCCTTGCTGGACAGGGAGATGAAGACGTTCGGCAACATCTTTCGTTAGTTCCTGAACCTGCAAACCGAATTTGCCGACACTTTCCTGCGTCGGTGGCGCCGGTTGAATCGGCAACGCGTTTGATGCTTGCGCAATCTCGTTTGGCAATTCGCCAGTTTTGATTGGGACTTTGATGGTCTGGCCTTTGCGCCAAACGCTTAGCTGAACACTTTGGCCGATTTTCTTTTTCAAAACCTCATGCTGCAGCTGTGAGTCTGAGTCGATCGGTGTTCCATCCACATGGGTTATTACGTCGAATGGGCGCAAATCACTTTTGGAAGCAGGCGCATCGGCTTCAATGGTGCGCACCACGACGCCTTTATCTGCGCCTTTAAACAAATCGCGAATCGTAGGGTCGTCACCGAGCGTTTCGATCCGAATGCCCAACCAGGGTCGCATGATTTTGTGACCGGCAATTAATTCCGTACCGATTTCTTTGGCCATGTTAACGGGGATTGCGAAGCCCAGGCCGCGATTCATCCCGTTGATCAGGGTGTTCATACCGATCACTTTGCCATCGATATCGCACAGCGGCCCTCCGCTGTTGCCCGGATTAATCGATGCGTCGGTCTGCAGATAATCTGAAATGGAATACGCGCCGGTCTGAAGCAATTTGCTGCGACCTTTGCCGCTGACTACACCGTACGTGAAAGTGTAATCGAGCTTGAACGGCGCGCCGATCGCGAATGCAAACTGGCCTACCCGCACCGCATCGCTGTCACCCAGCTGAACGACCGGCAAATCTTTGGCGTCGATCTTGACGACCGCAATATCGGTCTTCTCGTCCGTGCCAACCACCCTCCCGGAGAAATTCCGGCCGTCTCTCAATTTCACGTCGATTTTGTCTGCGCCTTCGACCACGTGAAAATTCGTAAAGATGTAGCCGTCTGGCCGAACAATAAAACCGGAGCCTTCGCTTTGGATCGGGCGGGGCCCGCTCGGGTTGCGCCGTTGATTATTGTCATCCGGCGCCCCTTGGAAGAACAGATCGTCGAGTGGCGAACTTTCGCCGATATCGTTTTTCTTAGAAACCTCAATAATGACAACGCTCGGCGCGACGGTTTCGAAGACTTTTGCAAACGCATTGTTCAATTGATGAACGACATCTTTGCCTGCCTCGGCCACAGCGGCAGGGACAGTCGGCATGGGGACAACCTCAGGTTGTGCGGCGAACGATGTACTCAGTGCAACACACAGGGCTAAAATGGATAAGCGCATGGGTTGGAATTTGGACACCACGGAACATGCAACGTTCAACTGGATACGTCCAATCCCTGCTTGTTCGAAGGTGGGCTCGCAGTTCAATCCAGCCCCTATTACAGTGGTGGACACGGCCCGTATAATATCCGGCCCAACCCTTCATATGCGCGTGTTCAACAGGCGATTTGTCTTTCGGATCGGCGTCGTACTTTTGATATTGTTTTGGGCGACAGCGCTCGGACCGGAACCTCCCGCGCGCATTTCCATTTCGCCGAGCGAACTTGTTCGCGCTGTCACAATCCAGCGGGACTCGCTCATCGAATTATGCCTGATCGACCACGTCGATCCAAATGGGCATGACGCCCAGGGCCGAACGCCGTTGCTGATCGCAACGTCACAACAAGATTGGAAAACGGCGCAGCGCCTGCTGGGCGCCGGTGCGCTTGTCGATCTTGCTGACAAGAATGGTTTTACGCCACTGATGGCCGCCGCCATGCACGGCCATCTCGAAATCTTTCGGGAGTTGCTGGCCCGCTCTGCCAATTTTCATGCCGAAGCTCGTTGCAAAGATGGAAGCGATTTGCTGGGAATGGCCCTCGATGGCGGCAATCCGAAAATCGTAGGGTTTGTTGTGGAATCTTTGCCCACACTGCGTGAATGGCGAACCAGTACCCGGCGCGCTCTTCAAGCAGCCTTGATGACTGGAGACAAGAGCGAAATCCAGTTGCTGCTCAGCAAGCACTCCGTGCCTCCAACGCCCGAGGGGAAGAATGTGCCGCTGCTTGCGTATGCTGTCGCTGGAAACGACTCCTCGCTTTTTGGCATGCTCTTGGCCTGTCGCACTGATCCCAACACGGCGCTGCCATCGCGCTGCGATAAGGATTTTCTTGCAATGCTCCCATCGAAATCGTTCAGCAGTTACGTTGAAGGAGACAAAGGTCTCACAGTGCTGATGCTGGCAGCGGGCCTCGGCCGGGAAGATTACCTCCGCGCTCTGCTTGCCGCAGGTGCTAGCCGGAACCAGTTAACCAAGCGTGATAAAATGTCTGCGCTGGATATCGCCGCGGAGACGGGTCACTGGCGTTCCTCGCAAATTCTTCTCGGCGGCGGGCCTTCTCCGGACCAATTGCACGTCGAAATTTCCCTTGCTTTGCAACGGGTCGCTCTCGTCAAGAATGGCGTGCCGGTATATCGCACGCAATGTTCGACCGGGCGCCAGGGTTACTCGACGAAGACCGGCGAATTTGTGATCACGAATAAGGAACGGAACCATCGTTCTACCATCTACCACGTGGAGATGCCCTACTTCATGCGGTTGAGCTGCCTCGACTTCGGAATGCATGCCGGGATGGTCCCGAATTATCCGGCCTCACACGGATGCATCCGATTGCCCGAAGAAGCTGCGCGCAAATTCTTCTCCGAGATCCCAATTGGAACGTTGGTGACGGTGCAATAAGGTGCGCCGTTGTAGCGGTGGTGTATGAACCGCCGATTGAGCGCATGGAACTATTAATCTTACTTGCCCCCGGGGCAGGCGCCCCCTCGTCACATCCTTGGATGCAAAATTGGAAGCGTCGCTTGTCTGAGATCGGTGAGGTCGAAACTTTCGATTACGCCTACATGCGCGAGAGCCGGAAACGCCCCGATCCATTGCCAAAGCTGATCGCGGCGCATCGAGAAGCGTTGAGCGACGCGAGGAAACGGCATTCGGCCGAATCAACGATCCTGATTGGCAAGAGCATGGGTGGCCGCGTTGGATGTCATCTTTCACTCGAAGAAAAGGTGGACGGCCTCATTTGTCTCGGATACCCGCTCTGCGCAATGGGAGATCGCACAAAGCTGCGCGATGAAGTTTTGCGGGCTTTGAATACACCAATTCTCTTTGTGCAAGGCACGCGGGACCCGCTTTGCCCTTTGGATCTCCTCGATCGTGTGCGTACGGAAATGAAAACGCACAACGTTCTACACGTTGTTGAAGGTGGTAACCATTCGTTACGCGTGCCGAAACGCCAGCTTCATGCGAGTGGCGAAACCCAGACGGATATCGATCAACAAATCTTCCAGTCAATCACGGAGTTTCTTTCCGCATTAACTGGAAAACAAGAAGGTTAGCGCCTTGGAATATGCGATCCTTCGTTGGTAATAAAGCGGCGGCCTGGAGTAATGCTCCACGGAACGTCCACAATACGAGGCCAGGCTGAGCTCGCCAGTGGATGAGTGTCTTTAGTGCGGTCACATCCGCAGGCCAATCACCGAAGACTCCCATCTTCTTCAAGATTTTGATCTCAACAACGTTACCTTGTGGATTGACCGTCAATCGATAGATGCCTGTGCCACTGATTTTGGCAAAACGATACCGGGCAGGTATATCAGGATACGGAAAATACGTGAAGATTTGCTTGGCCTCAGGGCCGGAATGGACAACGAGATGAACAGCGTCCGTCTTGCCAGAAGTGGGCCTGGTTGGTGCGGCTTTGCTTGGTTGCGGGGATGCATGCGATAAGTCGTTCACCATGAGGCTGGCTGTCAACATGGTTGCAAGCAGTGCCTCTTTCACAGAGTTTGCTTATCAAATCGGCGGTAAATTTGTCACGATATTTTCGCCGTTATCGCTATATGTTGCCGATACCAATAATGAGATGAAACCTACTCCCGTTTCTTTGGCTGAAGTCCGCAGACGGAGCATTAAATCGCGAGCGTTTCATTCCGTCCGCGCCGGCCAGATTGAGTTCGTGAAAGTCAATACCGACGCATGGAGATGGCGCGACATTTATCGCTGGCTGCTTGGTCTGCGGTGGCCACAGTTTGCGGTGTTTGTCGGCACGCTTTATATCGCGCTCAATCTTCTTTTCGCCGCGCTTTATGGTCTCCAGCCAGGCAGTATCGCTGGCACTACCGGTGGGCATTGGTTTTTTGATTGCTTCTTCTTCAGTGTGCAAACGCTGGCCACTGTGGGCTACGGCCATATGTACCCACAAACGCTCTATGGCCACATCGTCACGACCATCGAAATCATGAGCGGCATCTTTTTGCTCGCGGTAATGACTGGGCTAATCTTTGTGCGGTTCTCGCGACCGAGTGCGCGAGTTGTTTTCAGTAACGCAATCGTGATCGCACCATTAAATGGAAAGCCCACTCTGATGGTGCGCGTAGGAAATGAAAATCAACATAGCATGGTCGAAGCGGAGTTTCGGATCATGTTTTCGCGCGACGAGCCGTTACTCGAAGGTGGCGATTTCAGATACTTCTACGTTTTGAAACTACATTTCGATCGGCTCACGGTTTTCCCGGCCGCCTTAACTTTGCGACATACCATCGATGAGACGAGTCCTCTCTTTGGCGCAACTGCCGAGTCGCTCGAATCCAGCCGAGTCCTCTTCATTGTCTCAGTGGTTGGAATCGACCCGGTCATTGCGGCCGCAGTTCAAACGCAAAAGGATTACAGCTGGCGCGACGTCCGTTTCGGCGAACGTTTCGTCGAGATGTATACCGAGCATGGCGGCGGCCGGCTGACCGTGGATTACGGTCGTCTTCACGATACTGAGCAAGTGGAGTTAGCAATTCGGTAGAGTTGGCTGATCCGACTTAACAAATTGTCGCCTGCATATCAGAAGGCAGTTTACATTTTACAGCTAGACAGCTCAACCGAGCGTTCCTGAATGAGACGAGGCTGCTAGCGCCCGGCGGACCTGGCGTCAAACTCACATTCACTGGTTACGAT
>QHQO01000244.1 GCA_003221195.1 Verrucomicrobiota bacterium | reverse complement strand
TCAAAGGCGGATGGCGTTCTATTAGAGGAAGAGATCGACTCGAGTCTTGGTTTTTTGCGTTACGATTATCCCGAGGCGGTTTACTCGGAGCTGCGGCAGTTATTCCGCCAAGCGCTCTACGAGCAGCAGGACCTTGCCGCGATGGCGCAGAAACTAGGCGCCCAACTGAGCACAGAGCGCAAGATCATGCTGGGAGTCCAGCTCTATGACCTCATTTCGCAAGCGGGATTGAAGCAGGAGCAGGTCGTCGCGTTCTATTCGTTCATGTCACAACTCGGCATGGCGGCGCAAGCCATCGACATAGTTTACCAACTGAATGCCTCGGAGGATTCCGATCCGTCGATTTATCAACGCGGCGCGTCCCCGCTCGAATCGCTCTCATTCGCCACGAACGGGAAGACGGATGTGATCCTTAAGAACCTCGACGGCAACGATCGGTTGATGGCATTCCGTTATCACGATCTCATTTTGCTCAAAAATTATAGCGGGCAGAATGTGTCGGTGCGCGGGCGACCGCTGGTTCGCGGCGGGTTCTGCCGGATTTATCCTGGGCAACGCATTCTCGTTGGTAATCAGGTGCTCAGTTATCAGGAGCTGGCGCAGTATTTCAACGCCAAGAAGAATGTTTCGCTTCCGCAGATTCTTATCCGGGTAAACAAGGACTCGGATGAAGTCGAGCTGGAGCGCTCGCGTACGCGCGACAGCTCACTCCGGATCACTTTCGGATTAAAGGTGCGCGTCAAGGCGTTGCGCGACGTGGATGCTGAGCTGAACGGGATAAAATTGAAAGCCGGCACGCAGGTCGAAGCGACGCTGGAAGACAAGATCATTTTCCACAACGACAGTGAGATGGATTTGATCGATCTGCGCCGGCGGGCCCGTGCTTTGGGTGGCCGATTTCAACTGAAAGCTTCGAAATCCGAATATTTGGTCTCGAACGATCCCAGCCGCCTGGAAGCCGGCGATATTCTGCTTTCACCGGGCACCAGCGGCGACGTGCTGCTGAAGATTTTTTGCGATTACGACCAGCGGGTCGGCCTGTTGGAGGTCATCGAAGCCGATCGCCCGATCATAGTGGGCGACACTCCCGTGCGCACAACCGCGCCGCTCAAAGACGGCGACACGATCCGGATCGACATCGGACAATTTCTTCGTTGCAATTTTTCAGAACGAATCATCGAAGAAGAGCGTAATATCATTCGAACTCTCGAGGTAAGCGAAGTCACGCATCGCTTCAGCAAAGACGAAATTGGGCTCGAAGGAAACTCTTTCAGCGTCACTCGGGGCGAGCTCGTTTGCGTGATGGGCGCGAGCGGTTCGGGAAAGAGCACGCTCCTAAAAGTGCTGGCCGGGCAACTTCAGCCAACTAGCGGCGAGGTCATCCTCAACGGACAATCGCTTTATCCGAACCTCGACGTTCTCAAGCGCTACATCAGTTACATGCCACAGCAAGACGCGTTCGACGAACATCTCACGATCGGCGAAAACCTGCAGTTTGCAGCGGCGATTCGTTCACCGCACCTCTCGCGCCGGGATCGCACGCGGCGGCTGGACGCCAAACTGATCGAGCTCGGTTTGGGCGAACGCCGGGACGCCGTCGTGGGCAGCGCGGACAAGAAGACATTGAGCGGCGGCGAGCGCAAACGCCTTAATATCGGTCTCGATATGATCGGCATGTCGGACGTTTATCTTTTCGATGAACCGACGTCCGGCCTCTCCTCGAAAGACTCTGAACACGTGATCGAGATCATTCGCGGCATGGCACACAACAAGATCATCATTGTCACTATTCATCAGCCGAGCTCGAAACTCTTCCAGATGTTTCACAAAGCGATCCTGCTCGACAAGGGCGGACGGCTCGTCTTCTTCGGCACGCCTTCCGATATGCTTCGCTACTTTGCCGAAGCGGAACACCAACATCAGTTCGGCGCCGAACTGGGCGCGTGTCCATCATGCGGAACAACCCGTCCCGAGTTTATTTTTGACGTGCTCGAGACACCGCTGCGCGATATCAGCGGCGACATTATTTACGAAGAAAATAGTCGCGGACAGCTCGTCGCGGCCCGCCGTTATTCGCCGGAATTCTGGCGCGACAAATACGAAGCGTTTCGATTAATCCAGGACGTCAAACAAGTTTCCTTGCGTAAAGAACCGGTGGCGCTGCTGCCTGCCGCCCCCGCCCAGAAGAAGAGGCTGCCGTTTCGCTGGCACGATGAATGGACGCAATTTCGGACGCTTCTGCGCCGTTCCTTCCTAAGCAAACTGCGCAATCGCGCCAACCTCGTCATCACAATCGGGGTTTCGCCTGTACTGGCGTTGCTTATCGCAACCATTCTGCGCTACTCGGACAGCGGGAAATACGATTTCGCGTCCGCTTATCACATTCCGACGTTTTTGTTCCTCAGCCTTATCGTCGCGATGTTCCTCGGCTTGACCAACAGTGCCGACGATATCATCCGCGATCGGCCGGTGCTGCAGCGCGAGCGCAATCTCAATGTTCGCCTCTCTTATTATGTGATCTCGAAAACGCTCACGCTCGGGATTTTTGCGCTGATCCAATGCATTCTTTTCGTTCTGATCGGCAATTACGCCCTCCAAATCCGCGGGATGTTTTGGATCGATCTCGGAATCATGCTCATGACCGCCATGGGCGGTGTGTCGCTTGGACTGCTTATTTCATCGCTCGTCGCCGATCCGAAGACCGCGGCCAACATCGTCCCACTCGTCCTAATTCCGCAGATCATCATGGGCGGTGCTCTCATCAAATATGAGGACATGAACCGGAACCTCGCGCTTGTTTACGCGCTCACGCACTGGTTTTCAGAACATCCCAACATTGAACAAGAAAAGAAAATGGGCAGCAAGCTGGAGGTGCCATTTGTCTGTCAGTTCATCGCCATGCGTTGGTCGTATGAAGAAATGATTGTCGCGCAAGCCAAGCTCAATCCGCTCACGCGGCGGCAGGATCTGACGCAGCGTGAGATCGATCGGATTGTCGCGAAACATCGACAAGATCCTGGTGAAAGTAAGCGGCTGGAGGAGCTGAAGGAAACGCTCGCTCTGCTTTCTGGCCTCGAGGCAAATTCCGTCGGCGACCTCGATCATTACCTTGGCTTGATCGATCAAATTCTGGATGGAAAGCGGCCGTTCGACCGTGCCCTTTTCAAGAACGCGGCCGGCCCGATTACAGCCGAGCAAATTTATGTGAACCAAAAGGTTTCCGATCTGATTTCGAACGCCGAGATGGAACAAAGCGATTATCGCCGGGGTGACCGGCCGAACGTCTTCTTCGGCGCACAAAAACGTCATTTTGGGATCAAGATCAGTGTCTTCGTCTTCAACACGGTCGTTTTGATTGGATCGACACTTGGATTGCTCGCCCTCCTCCATTGGATTCTGCGAAGACAACTGGAAGTGCGAAAAGGCTAAGCGGCCACCGATTGACGTGCGTTCGTGTTTGTCATTCCGAGCGGAGTCGAGCAATCTCTCATGAAAGGAGAAGCGCATACTTCAAGTTGGACGTGTGATTAGCAAGAATAGACGCGAGCTAATGTCCGCGGTACCTATTGTAATCGGTGGGATAAGCACGAAGAGTGAGCGTAAATGGAGAGCGAACACTGAATGAGTAGAAGAAAGGACAAAGCCGCCCTGCTTATCGTCGCCGCCAGCGAGACCGATCCAGACATGCTTTACGCGACCAAGTTTTTCGCGCCCGATCCGTTCATTTTTCTCCAGAAGAATGGCAAGCGCACACTTATCTTGAGCGATTTGGAAATCGATCGCGGGCGCAAGCAAGCCAAAGCGGACGAATTCGTCATGTTCAGCCAGCTGGAGCGTGAAGTGCAGGGGAAATCGAAGAAGGCGCCACCTTACGAAAAAGTTCTTGCACATTTTCTCCGAAAACGGGGCATAAGATCGGCAATCGTTCCGTCGAATTTTGCGCTCGGTTATGCGCAGGAACTCATGGCGAATAAGATCCGCGTTCGGGCGACAAATGGACTTTTCTGGCCCGAACGCGAAGCGAAATCGGAGAAGGAAATTGAAATGATCGGTCGCGCGTTGCGGATTACGGAAACAGGACTGAAACGCGCGATTGAAGTTTTGAAAGCGTCGAAACCTGGAGCCGGAAAACGATTACGCTGGAGCGGCAAAACGTTGACCTCGGAAATGCTGCGTGCAGAAATTGACTCCACCATCTTGCGCGCAGGTGGAATTCCGACCGGCACGATCGTCGCGGGCGGCGACCAGGCCTGCGATCCGCATGAGCGCGGCTTCGGTCCGCTTTACGCGAACTCGTTGATTGTCCTGGATGTTTTCCCGCGCGACGCGAAGACCGGATATTTCGGCGACATGACGCGGACCGTTCTCCGCGGGCGCGCGAGCGATGCGCAGCGAAAGCTTTGGGAAACAGTAAAAGCCGGGCAAACGCTCGCTTTG
Organism: Verrucomicrobiota bacterium; assembly: GCA_003221195.1. Taxonomy (GTDB): domain Bacteria; phylum Verrucomicrobiota; class Verrucomicrobiia; order Chthoniobacterales; family UBA10450; genus Udaeobacter. The sequence goes on along the minus strand of QHQO01000244.1, from coordinate 3,943 downwards.
AAAAAGATCAAAGCGGGAGTGGATGGAATGGCAATTCACAAGGCAATTCAGAAGTTCTTCGCCGAGCGTGGCTTTCCAACGGAGGTTCGCAAGGGCCGGCGCGTTGGATTCTTTCACGGGACCGGTCACGGCCTAGGGCTCGACATCCACGAGCATCCGCGTTTGCAAAAAGTTACGCTGAAAGCTCGACAAGTCCTGACTGTCGAGCCGGGACTGTATTATCCCGGGCTCGGCGGAGCACGTCAGGAAGACGTCGTGATCGTGACGAAAACCGGCTGCAAAATCCTGTCGCGATTTCCGAAACGGTTGGAGATTTAGGTGGATCGAGCAGTCCCTTGCTCGATGTTAAAACCACGCGGCGAAGCCGCATTTGTTTAGCATCGCCTGCGGGGCGACCGATCCACCAAATGAACGAAGCACACGGTCGTGCGTCTAATTTTCCAGCGGCGAAGTGACAATCGGTTTTGGCGGGCTAAATTAAGATCGACATGTTTTATCCTTACGGATTCGGTTTTGGATCTCATTGGTTGCTTTACATCGGCGTCCCATTGGTCATTGGGATTTGGGCTCAGATTCGCGTGAGCAGTGCGTTCAGCCGCTGGGGCAAGGTGCGGGCCACTTCCAACATTACCGGAGCGGAATGTGCACGCGAGATCTTGGAGGCGGCACAGATCCACGATGTCGATGTTGTCGAGACAAACGATTTTCTCGGCGACCATTACGATCCGACGAGCAAGAAACTTTGTCTTTCGAGCAACGTTTTCAGTACGCCGTCGGTCGCTGCGCTCGGCATTGCCGCGCATGAGACTGGGCACGCCATTCAACACGCAAAAGCTTACGCACCGCTCAAAGCACGTATGGCGATTGTGCCCGTGACGATGGTTGCATCGCAAATGCTACCGTTTGTGATTATCGGCGGGTTGTTTTTTCATCTCACCGGTCTGATCACACTCGGTATTTATTGTTATTTGATTCTGCTTGTCTTCCAGCTAATCACCCTGCCGGTGGAATTCGACGCTTCGCGCCGCGCGAAGATCATTTTGCAACAGATGGGAATCGTGCAGCCGGGCCGCGAACTGGCGGGCGTGAACAAGGTGTTGAATGCAGCTGCCCTCACTTACATCGCAGCTTTCATCGCCGCACTCGGCAACTTACTCTGGTTAATGTCGATCCGCGATCGGCGGTAATTGACTGCACGGTTGAAGAAGATGAATCCAGCCCTCGCACTACCCGCTCGCCGGATTTCGGATTTGTTATCGTCCGGTCTTAGTGCTCGTGCTAAATCTAAGCGCGACCCGATGGAGAAACCAAAAACGGATGAAGATCAGCAGTTGGTCGCGCGCACGCAATCGGGAGATGCGAGCGCGTTCGATCAACTCGTGGTCAAGTACACGCCGCGTCTTTACGGTCTGGTCTACAACATGACCTCGAACCACGAGGACACCAACGACCTGTTGCAAGACATTTTTTCCAAAGCTTACAAGGCGATTCGCGGATTCCGTGGCAAATCGTCGTTTTACACTTGGATCCACTCGATCGCAGTCAACATGACACTGAATTTTCTCAAAAAACGCGGCCGCCGTTTTCATCTCAGCTTGGACGATGTCGATGCCAGCATTCAAAACGACAAAGAGTTTCTCGAACTGACGGCGACGAGCAGTCCGGTGCGGGAAGCAGACCTTTCTGAACTGCAGCGAAGATTGAACGAGGCCATGATGAAATTGTCTGATGAACACAGAGCTGTGGTCACCATGTTCCATATCCAAGGAATGCCCCACGCGGAGATCAGTAAGATCTTGCGTGTTTCGGAGGGAACGGTACGTTCGAGGCTCTTCTACGCGAATCGGCAACTGCAAAATTATCTAGACGAATTCAGAAAAAACCCCGTTGGTTAACCCGCGCTGAAATGGACGAATTTAACGAAAACGAGATCGCCAAGCTTCTTCGACTGAAACGGCACGAGCAACCCCCGCCGGGCTATTTCGAAAATTTCCTGCACGAGTTCCATCGCCGGCAGCGTGATGAATTGCTCTGTGAACCGCTCTGGCGGATTCTTCTGGAGCGCGCTCAGGACTTCATGTTGCGGTTGAATGTTCGTTCGCTCACCTCCTACCCAGCGGCCATCACCGCGGTGTTGGTCTGCGCGGCGGTTATTTCGTTGAAGATTTATCAGGAACCGGGGACTGCCAATGTCGCCGCTCTCCAGAGCCAGCCGGCGTTATCTACAGCAGTGAATGCAGAAGGAGAATGGACGCTCGCATCCCCAGTGGCCACGCGGATCTTCAGGACGCAGCCGCTTCGTAATTTGAATGAAAGCGCCCACACTCACCGGGCCGCCACCCCGCCGCGCTACGTGCTCGATAGCGTCCCTGTGAGTTATGAGCCAACTTTCAGATTTTAGTCGCGCGCCGGAAGTTCCCTTCCGCTTTCGTTTCGTGTTGATCCGCAGACTCCCGGTCGCGCTAAGTCTTTTTGCGGCGATTTCTCTCGTTGATGCTCAAGAAGAGTCCGCCACGGCAGTCAGCCGCCAGGTGAAGGAGGTCTTTGAGCACGCCGCCAAAGCTGTGGTCAAGATTCACGGTGTTGACGAGCACTGCGAAATTTCGGGAACCGGATTTTTTATCGATCCTACGGGAACCCTTTACACCGCGTATACGGTTGGAGGTGAAGCGGGAAATTTCAGTATTGAGTTTAATGGCAAACAATATCCCGCGCGCCAGGTGTTGGCCGATATCCGCAGCGGCATGGCCATATTAAAGACAGATGTCGCAACGCCCGCGCTCCCGATTGGGAAGTCCGAGGAGCTGGGAGTGGCAACCCCCGTCGTAACGATTGGTTATCCATTGGATTTGCCGGAAACACCGAATTTTGGAATGGTCGCAGGATTTGATCGGAAATACCTCGGTCGTTATTTTTCAACCACGCACTTGCGAGTCAATCTTCCCACACAACGGGGAGAGGCTGGCGCGCCGCTCTTGAACATGAAAGGCGAGGTCGTCGGTATCCTGGTTAGCAGCCTCGAAAACAACTCTTCGTGTTATGCGGTGCCAATCGAAGCGGCCGAGAAAATCCGCGGCGACTTTGTCCGTTTCGGCGAAGCCAGGCATGGTTGGATCGGGATTAATGTTTCCGAGGCAGCCGCGCCGACGGAAGGTTCTCGTGCGCGAATGACGCAGATCATGGACGGCACGCCAGCGGCCAGTTCCGGGATCAAGGCCGGCGACATTCTCTTGCAAGTGGGGCGGAAAAAGGTCCACGAGCCGGAAGACGTGCTAGATGCGTCGTTCTTCATCACGGCTGGAGATACCGTTCCGATCACAGTGATCCGGGGCAACGAGAAGCTGACGTTTAACGTGCAAGCTGAGACTCATCCGGCCAGCCAGCATCCGCCACTAATTGCTGCGCCGACGATGAATCAGGCGATTCCACTCAAGCTCGATTCTGAGGCGCAGCGCACGCCTTGAGGTTCAGTAACGCGGTCATCGCGCCAGCATTTTCCGAAATTCTGCCTCGGTGAGAATTCGAATACCGAAGTGTTTCGCTTTCGCGAGCTTGCTGCCAGGCTCCGCGCCCGCTAGAACATAATCAGTTTTCCTGCTGACGCTGCCGCTGACATGACCGCCGAGCGCTTCGATCTTTGCCGTCGCTTCCTCACGCGTCATTGAGGGCAAAGTGCCGGTAAGCACAAAAGCTTTGTCGGCCAGCGGCAGCTTTGCCGCTTTCTTCGCCGAAATTTTTTCGATCTTGGGAGAAATCTGCAACTGTTTCATTCGGCGCAGAAGTTTGGCGCCGGCTTCCGACTCAAAAAACTCAAGAACGCTTTTCGCGACTACCGGTCCGACCTCGGTCACGATACCGGCTCCCTTTTCACTTTTGCTTTTTGACTTCTCAGCAAAACCCGCCTCGATCAAACGATTTGCGATTTGCTGGCGATTCTGATCGC
>QHQO01000274.1 GCA_003221195.1 Verrucomicrobiota bacterium | reverse complement strand
TTGTCGTCGGCACAACGCTGGACGTAGTCTACCAGATCATCATTCACCGGTGGATCTATCCGCTGGAGCTGCTATTCACTGTGACACTGCTGGTTCTCGTGCCTTACCTCATTCTGCGCGGCCCCGTGAATCGCATTGCAAGTCGATTCGTCAGCGGCGGCGGGGCGGACGCAGCAGGCAAGGATTCTGGAGAGCAAAGTAAAACAAAAACGTACCAACAAACCTAGAAAGACACACCGCTATGTCAGACACTCCGAAGCAAAACGATTGGACGAAACCCGCGGCCATGGCGATCCCGAAGGGGGGATTTTTCAAAGATAAAGTAGAGCAGGGACGCTACGGCCCCATATTCCCGAAGAGTCCCGCCTGCTATGGCTTCACGATCATCGCGAAGATCAAGCCAGGGCGCGAGGACGCTGTCCGCGGGTATGGGAACAAGATTGAAGAAACGATCAAGGGTCTTCCCGAAGCCCTCGAAGTGCTGCAGCTGCATTACCTGCGCTGGGTGCTCTTCGACATCAACAAGGAGACCTACTTCATGTATCAGGGCATTTTCGATACTGACTTCGACAAGTACACGGAGGACGCCGTAGCTCTCTTCGGCAAGTATGGCATCAACACGGTCTTCGAAAATCTTGAGGGATTTCCCGAAGACTGGAAGACGAATCCGACAGCGTTCGTCAAGTTTGTCAGGGAACACCAGTGTCCGAGCTTTCTAGAATACGGCGAATACCCGTATGTGAGCGCGAAAGAGATCAAAAAGGCGCTCAAGTTGAAGGCGGCGTTCTCGGAAGCGCTCGACCAAATGCAATAATTCACATGAAGGGCGTCAAACTCGAGTTCGACGACATCCAGCACATTCTCCTCACCCGTGCGCCGGCAATTACGGGACGGTATGAGTTCTTGGGCCTGCGCGCGCTGGGTGTAGATGACACTTCGCTGGCCACGTTTCCTGAAGAGTTCAAACAAGGCATGGTAGCCCGCGCCGAGATTCTCGGAGACAGCGGCGCGAATCATCCTAAGAACTGGGTGGACAATACAGCGAGTCCAGAACTCCACGCCATCGTGATCCTTTTCGCCAAAGATCCGGCGGAGCGGGGGCGTTGTGAGTCTGAGCACAAAAAACTCATCGCGCAAGGCGAAGGAGTTGAAGTGCTCTCGTCATTAGACTTGGAAGCAGTGCCGCCACTCGGGTATGCGCACGACCACTTCGGCTACCGCGATCGGCTCTCTGAGCCGGCCATCGAAGGATCGGGCGACGAGCCGAGACCCGGCTTCGGCGGGTCAGTGAAGGCGGGCGAGTTCATTCTCGGTTATCCGGACGAGGACGGCCCGCCAGCGAACTTGCCGCAACCAGAAATCCTGTCGCGCAATGGTAGCTACATGGCCTATCGGCGCTTGCAGGAACATGTGGGCGCGTTCCGCGATTTTCTGCGACAGCATGGGGAGACGCCGGAGGAGCAGGAGCTCGTTGCAGCAAAGCTCATGGGCCGCTGGCGCAGCGGCGCACCGCTTGTGCTGGCGCCGCACAAGGATGATCCGGAACTCGGCGCCGACATGCAGCGGACCAATGACTTTAACTATAAGGAAATGGATCCACACGGTTATGCAGTACCGCTTGGCGCGCACATTCGCCGAATGAACCCGCGTGACACGGCGGCGAACATGAATCGGCGCCGCATGATACGTCGCGGAGCTCCCTATGGCCCGCACCTGCCTGAGGGCGCGCCGGAGGATGGGAAGGAGCGTGGAATCGCGTCCTTCATTATCTGCGCAAGCCTAGTCCGCCAGTTCGAGTTCGCGCAGAACGTCTGGATCAATGACAAGAATTTTCATGAACTTGGCAATGAGCGCGATCCGATTATCGGCAACCAAGACGGAACTCTGGAATACAAAATCCCGAAGCGTCCGATCCGAAAAAAAATCACTGGGCTTCCAGCATTCACGAGTGTGCGAGGCGGCGCGTATTTTTTTCTACCGGGACTGAAAGCGCTTCGATATCTGGCGTCATTAGGCACCACTAGATGAGAGGGAAGCAATTGATTAGGACGAAGCCAACTGGAAGGGAAATATATTATGAGCAGAATCGCTGAGGAAGGAGCACGAACTTACAATCAAATCCATCTACCCCGTAAATACACCGGCAAACGGCGGGTGAGTATCTACTGGACGTGGAGCTACCCATGGGAAAGCAA
>QHQO01000243.1 GCA_003221195.1 Verrucomicrobiota bacterium | reverse complement strand
GTGTCACGAGAGAAGGCCACCATTTTTTCCACACGAAATACAGCGCCACGAAGAACAAGACCGCTCCGATCCATTCACCCGAGCCGAACTCAGTGAACGTTCGCAGCACGCTCACGAATGTGCGCGTCAAATGCGCGTGGAACCATCCCGCGACGTCGTGATCGGGTACGGCAAGTGGGTTCGCAAGGGCGAGGGCCATTGAGTTCTGGAGGAGAATAGGGGGGGCTGTCACAAAAAGGCCTACGAATCTAGTTCCGATTTAACACCTGTCAAACGGAAAAACTTTCTCGACCCGGAACGATCACGCGAAGTCGCGACCTGGGTCGCGCGGACCTGGGCCGGAGCGAATCGCGGGGCGCACGGCTTGTTGCGTGCCTGAGCGACTCTCGACTTTCTCGAATTATTGCCTTGCCAGAATATTTTCGACCGGATACATCGGGACTAACGGGTTCATCCGATATGTAACCGAGTCGCCTTGACCTATGAAAAACTTACGACTGTTCTTTATCAGCTTGTTGCTCATTGCCGTCACCCCGGTGATTGCGGGAACCGCGACGTACGAGGCTCAGCCTTCGCCCACACCAGCGGACGAAAATCACCGCGAGCTTTTTGATTACGAACTGAACTACACCGGCAATAGCAGTTTCTTCGACGACCACGGCAAGTTCGGTAACGGCGATTCGCTATACAATGACTTTAGCTACGCTCATCGCTTCCTCATCACAGGGAAGTGGTATTTCCGGGCAGGCGTCGAGTACGAGCGATTTGATTTCAATGGAACCAACAATGGGTTGCCTGACCATCTCCAGACTGTGCACGCTCTTTTAGCGTTTGAGTACGTGGTGCACGATCACGCCGGGGCGGGTATTGAGATCCAGCCCGGCCCTTATTTCGAAAGCAATGTCACAGGCGATTCAATCGACATTCCGTGGAAAGTGTGGGTCACGTTTCCGCTCAAGAAGGACAAAATCTTCGCCGTGATCGGCGCAGGTGGCAGCATCTATTCGAATCCCATCGTTGCCCCCGGCGGCGGTATCATCTGGCTGTTCAGCGACCACTTCCGCCTTGAGGGTGTGTTCCCAAAACCTGCCTTGGTTTACAATCCCAGCGATAATTGGGAATTTCGTATCTTCGGAAATTTGTTTTACGAGAGTTACCGCACCGATGATGTCATAACCCCCGAGAGAAAGTTGCAGGTGCATAACGCAGTCGTTCAATACAGCGAGGATAAGGCTGGGGTACAGGCGAGCTACTCTGGCCTCAAGCCGTTTGAGATCACGCTTGGAGGCGGCGTCACGGTCAGGCGCGACTTTGATTTCTTCCGGGCCGAAGCAAGCGCCAAGACAAATCCTGCCCCTTTCGTCAAGTTCGAGGTTACAGCGAAATTCTAGGGAAATATTTCGTTAAGCTTTCGCGCTACCGCCTGACTACCGCGAACTTTCAGGCGGCCGGTCATATAAGCCCATGTGCCCTTGAGTTTCCCATTCGACATCGCGACCCAATCGTTGTCGCTAGTGATGAATGTGACGCTCGGATTATCGATCTTTCCCTTTCCCATTTTGTAGGTCCCGTCGTTCACGTCGATCCACCATTCTCCGCCATTGGGGCCGCTGAGCTCCCATTGGTAGCGAGCGTGTACTCCCTTTGCCTTATTGGCTTGGAAGCTGTCGCGCATCGAGTCAAACACCTGCTGCGGCGTCGAACTCGAAGGTTCGTTTGAGGCCACGCTTGCCGCGCCCAAACCGATTACCGTGATTATTGTCGCCATCGGCAGGCTCAAATACCAATTGCTTGCTTTCATCGTGCTTCCTCCAAATCAAGATCGTTGACGCCACCGAAAGTGGCTGTTCGATGACCTTACTGCTCGATTCGTTTTAAGAGAAAGGCCGCGCCAATAAACGTGGCCAGCGCGCCCGCCAAAAGCACAACAAGATCGATAACATAAAACGAGACGCCGGCGTGGTACATATTTACTAGCCGAAAGGCCCGACAAAAATGGGTTAGAGGGAAGAGTTCCGAGATGTATTGGATTGCTCTTGGTAGTTGCTCGAGCGGCGCAAATGCGCCTGAGAGAACAAAAACCGGCAACAGAAAAAAAACGGAAAATTGGATCGCTTGCGTTTGAGTGCGCGAGAAGGTCGAAATCAATAACCCCAAGCCGAGTGAGCAGAGGAGGAACAGCAGACAGATCAGGGCCAGCGCGAGAGGCTGATAAAATGCCACCCCAAAATGCCACCAACTAAGCGCCACAATCACCATTACTAAACAAATGGAGACAACCAGATACGGCAGCATTTTCCCGATTACGATTTCACCGCGCTGCAGCGAAGTCACCAGCAATTGATAGAGTGTGCCCGATTCGCGCTCGCGGGCGATGGTGCAGGCCATGAGGGTGACAGTCAGTAATTGTAAAATTAATCCGATCACGCCTGGCACGACGTAATCGATGAATCGCGACTTCGGATTGTACAAGTTCTTCGATTCCGCACTCCATGCGGTCATGAGCGAGACGAATTGTTTACGGATATCGATGGGCAATTTCTTGCCTAACTCGATCACCTCCTCCGGGAGTGACTCCACAAGCAGGTCGCGCTGCTTGGCCTGGAATGTACCTAAATTTTTTTGCACAGCGCCTTCCACCGCGCTGGCAGTGTTCGTGTCGCTGTCGTCGAGGTAAAGAGGTAGCGGCTTCGGATCGCCTTTGTTGATGCTATCGGTCCAACCAGCCGGGATAACCAGAGTTGCCTTCACTCCATTTCTGATCAGGTCCGACTCACTGTGGAACTCGGGCGCTGGCGTTCTCCAATGAAATGTTTTGTCCTTGGAGATGATCTCGATGAAATGTGCGCTCCGCGGCGTCTGATCGCGATCGATTAGTAACGCTGGCACCCCAGTGAGCTCAGTATTTTCGAAGGCGTGCCCGAACATTAGCGTAAAGAGCGGCGGGAGTATGATCAATAAAAACAAGACACGCCGATCGCGATAGATGTGCAGGAATTCTTTGTAAGCGACGCTCGTAATTGCCCTCAATGATGGCCAGTTCATGGTGACGGTTTTTTTAACACACCATCGTAGCCCTGCGAATATGCGGTGAAAACGTCCTCCATGTCGGGTTCCACCCAGCGCTCTCCTAACAAACGTAGGTCTTGAAAAGGCCAGTCCTCACGCCATCTCGCCATCAACTTCTCCGGTTCCTGTGTGTACAGGCGCAGGCTGCCACTGCGCAAGGAAACGCCCAGCAGCTCGGGCCGATCCCGCAATCGCACCAGCGCAGGCATGAGTGGTTCAACATCGATCTCAAGCAGGCGCACGCGAAAGCTCGATTTCAAAGCGCGTGGCGAAGCTTTCGCCAGCAGCCGCCCACTCTCGATAAAGCCCACTTCAGTGCAACGCTCCACCTCGTCCATGTAATGCGTAGTAACAAAGATCGTTTTTCCCTCGTTACTCAGGTCATAGAGTAAGTTCCAGATTTGCTGCCGGTGAACGGGATCAAGACCTGCTGTCGGTTCGTCAAAAAAAAGGAGCGGCGGATCGTGCACCAGCGCGCAACCGATCGCCAGCAATTGCCGCATGCCGCCAGAAAGACTTCCCGCGGCAGCATTAACTTTTTCTTGCAAGTCGCTCAGCAGAAGCAAGCGCTTAATCCGCCGCTCTAGTTCCGCACCGGGAACTCCATACGCGCCGCCGAAAAAGCGGAAGTTCTCCAGCACGGTGAGGTCGCGGTAAAGGCTAAAGCGTTGGGGAACGTAGCCGAACTTAGTCCTGACCTGTTGTCGATCTTTCCAGACATCTGTGCCTGCGATTGTTGCTTTGCCATCCGTCGGATGAGTCAGGCCGCACAACATTCGAATCGTGGTCGTTTTTCCCGCGCCATTCGCCCCGAGAAAACCAAAGATTGTGCCTGCTTCGATTTGAAGGGAAAGATCGTGCACGGCATGGACGTTACCGAAGCTCTTGCTCAGATGGTCGAGCACGATCACCGATTCGTTCATGATGAAACCCTATTGCGATGATCCAAATAATTTGCAACCATCTGGCAGTTGCTGTCACATCCGTCGCTCATGAAAACTAAGATGCTGAATCTGCGGTGGCTACTCCTTGTAAGGACGGGCGCTCTTTTACTCTTGCTATCTGTGTTGCGCCTGGGACTGATCACAGCACGCGCTGACGCCGTCTCAGAGCTCGCCTCGTTTTCGATTTTTGACAAGGTTGATCTTGCACAGCTTGCAAAAAGCGATGTGAAGACGGCGCACGGACCCCCCATGAGTAATCCGCGGTTCCTCGCCGTGCAAAGTTGCTACGTAGTGACGGGTGCACCCGCTCAGCAAGTCGAGGCGCTGCGTCGATGGGACGCAACAAGGCATCGTGAACTGAAGGTTTTTCTACACTCCGATCTGCCTTCGAACCCTGGCCCAGCTAATTTTGAAAAACTGAGAAACGCCCCCAGCAATGCATCCCGAAAAGCTTCGTGTCGGGCGGAATGTCCGCACAACCTCCTTACGATCACGCCGGTCCATCTGTTCGGGCAAGCGACGAAGTGAACGGATTGTTGCGCGAGCAAGGAAAAATTCGCAATCAGTTTTCAAGCTTACTTGGAGCCACAGGTATTGGGCGCGGTGCAGGTTCGCTCAAGCCGGAGTTGTATTGGGAGCTCCTCGATGTGGATGATCAAGGCGTAGTAACGCTGGGTGCATCTTATAGCCGCGGCAGTGCCGGCGGAAGTTACCAAGCAGCGGATATTCTTTACTATGCCAGCGGTGGTTACTACGTAGCTCTTACATTGTATCAGATGTGGCCGGTTACAGTGGAAGGCAAACCTTCAACCCTGGTTTGGCGCGGCGACATGATCTCCGCTGCGTCGCTGGGGTCGCTACATGGCGTAGAGCGTCTTGGGTCTGAGTCTGTAATGATGAAAAACATCACCAAGGCCGTCACGCTCTTTCGGCGGGATACGGGTGGAGGTCGCTGAGCGGTGAAACGCTTGAGATGCCGAGTCTTCGCTGCCGCTTGGGCAGCCTGGTCGTTGTTGTTTGCGACGCGAATTTTCGCCGAGGAAAACGCGGGTAACTGGTTCGAACCGCTAAGTCACATCCCCATCGAATATACGGCAGAAGATGCTTTTGTGGGCGGTGGTGACGTCGAACGCGGACCACACAAGAGTGTGCGCGATTTCGATGAAAACGATTCGATCCTGCACTTGATATTCACTCCCCGAATTAAACCTGGCGTTTTGCGGATTGGCACGCAGTGGGAACGATTCTCGTTTGGCCTTCCCGATGGTGCGCCACTCCCAGACACACTGCAGTCAGTGGGCCTAGTCATGGGACTCGACATGCAGTTTTCTGATTCGATTATCGTGAGGGCTGAAGGCCAGCCTGGTGTGTACGATACCGAGTTCGATAATTTGGGGTGGGACAGTTTCAATTTTCCGTTCTACGCAGGCGGCACTTACATTTACAGCCCTAATCTGCAGCTCGTCCTCGGTGTCAGCGTCGATATCGAACGCAGATACCCGGTTCTTCCCGCCGCTGGAATTCGCTGGAAAATAGCCCCGCAATGGCTTCTCGATGCCGTGCTGCCAACTCCGCGTCTCGAGTACGAAATGAGCAAGGACGTGTCGCTGTATGTAGGGGCAAATCTGAAGCAAACCAGTTACCGTGTACCTGACGATTTCGGGGATACACACGGAATGCCCAGGCTCAACCACGCGATTCTGACCTACAGTGAAGTGCGAACTGGAGCGGGAGTGGACTGGAAGATTTCGCCAATTATCACAGCCACAGGCGAAGTTGGCTACCAACCGTACAGAGACTTCGATTTCTATCGCGCCGAAGTGCGCTACCACCAGGACGGCGGCGCTCCCTACGGAATGATTTCGTTACACGGCGCGTTTTAGCTCACTGCGTTTAGTTAGCGAAGGTTCTTGTCCAACGCGCCGATGTTGCGAGTCTCCGGCCATCGCAGGGCTACACCTAACACCACCAGGATTGTCCCGATGCCTCCTGCGACGACGGAGATGACCGGCCCAAACAATGCAGCCGTCAATCCTGATTCCAGCGCACCGAATTCATTCGATGTACCGATAAAAATATTGTTCACCGACGAAACGCGTCCGCGCATTTCATCAGGCGTGACCAGTTGCACGATGGAACCACGAATGATGACGCTGACGCTGTCGAACGCACCGATAAGAAATAAGAGCCCGAGCGATAACCAGAAGACTTTAGATAAACCAAACAGGATCGTCGCAATTCCAAAACCCGAGACACACCAGAGTAACGTTTTGCCCGTCTGCTTCATCGGCGGCAGATGCGCTACGACCAACGCCATCGCAAAGGCGCCGACAGCCGGCGCTGCCCGCATCCAACCGAGACCAACCGGGCCGCAGTGCAGAATCTGATCGGCAAAAATCGGCATCAGTGCGGTCGCGCCTCCCAGCAGGACCGCGAACAGATCCAGGGTGATCGTTGCCAGGATCACTTTTCTCCGAAATACAAAACGAAGTCCGGCCATGAGGCTTTTCCACGTGCTGGCCTGGCTCTGGTCGCGCCTCTGTTTGCTGCGCCGAATCGGAAGAATCAAAAGGAAAAAGCAAAGGGCGCACAGCGCATCCAGCAGGTACACAAACGGAAACCCGATGTAAGCAACCAGCAATCCACTGAATGCAGGGCCCACAACGGATCCAATTTGAAAGACGCTGTTGTTCCAGGTGACCGCATTTGCAAAGGCGTCACGCGAAATCAGGGTAGGAAAAAATGAGCTGCGTGCGGCCCAACTGAATGTGCGCGCCACAGCTCCCAGAAAAAGAAGAAGATAAATTAATGGAATCGATGCGTCATCGAAATGGAAGATTGGATGATGCCATTCAAAAATCCCCGCAATAGCCGCCAGGCCACGATTACTTTCACGCAATGGCGCAATCGCAGGAATGGCGAGATGTTTCCAAGAAACCAAGGCCAGTGCTAGGGACGTCAGCAAGCTAAAAATTTGCGAGACCAGAATAATGCGTTTTCGACTGAACCGGTCCGCCAGATGACCGGCGGGCAAAGACAAGGTCACGACCGGCACGGCAATAACCAAGCCAACCAGCCCAAGCGCGGTCGCGGAATGAGTGCGCGCATACATTTCCCATTCCACGGCCACCGCGAGCATCAAACGGCCGGTGATCGAAAGGACATTACCAACTGTGAACAAACTGAAATCCCCAAACCGGAACGCCGCATACGGATCATGCGTCGGAGGCACCAAATCGATTGGCGTGGAAATCGCCGGGCGCTCACCCTCGGGCGATTGATAGGAACTTGGATCGACTCGTTGCGGCATGGTCGAGCGCGTTCAGTCGAACACGCGCACGAGATTGTAAATTGAGCGGCCAGCGCCGCAACCCATAGCATTGTGCTATCTGTTCGCCTGAGATCGAAACTCCTAGCACACGGTTGCCAACCGCAGGGTGGCCAGCCTTATCCCGCACCCAAAGAATTTGCACAAACCCTGCCGATTTTTCTTCCATTCCCCAAAACGAATGCGGTAAAGTCGGCCCCTTCAGAGGAAAATGGATAACATCATCGAGGCGAGAGAACTGCAAATTGAGCGCAAGCATTTCTACGTGGAGCTCCGGGAAAACGAGCGCGGGAGATTCTTGCGCATTACTGAAGAAGCTCATGGCCGCCGCAACAGCATCATCGTGCCGAGCACCGGGGTCGATGACTTTACGGCGACGATTGCTGAAGTTCTGACGAACAACGAAGGCGCGCCAGCTTAAACCACTGGGTTGCTTGGTTTGGCTTTGCGTGGAGGCAGCCAGGTCGGCTGCAACCGTTTCTGACCTCTAAACAATACCACTCTCCGATCTTTCCGGATCGTTGACAGGGCGACACCCGAAACTACTTTGGCCCTTTCGTTCCTCGTCGATTTGTTCCAATCCCCAAATATGGCCACAAGACGCAAATTCGCGGTTCGAAAATCACTTCGGCGCAGACCAAAGAAATCGAAATTGCCGGCGACTAGCCGCGCTCGCGTGAAAAAAACGAAAAAGCCGCATTACGTTTACTACTTTGGCGACGGTCACGCGGATGGATCAGGTGGGATGAAACCGCTGCTGGGCGGCAAAGGCGCAAATCTCCACGAAATGACGCGCATCGGACTGCCTGTTCCACCGGGGTTCACCATCACGACGGAAGTATGCACTCACTTTTACGCTCATAACCGGACTTACCCCCGAGAGCTGAAAGCGGAAGTCGCGGCCGCGCTGGCAAAAGTCGAAACTTCCGTCGGAAAAAAATTTGATGACAAGGAACGACCTTTGCTCGTGTCCGTGCGATCAGGCGCGCGGGATTCCATGCCCGGAATGATGGACACCATCCTCAACCTCGGAATGAATGACCAGGTCGTCGAGATTATCGCACAAAAAACAAACAATGCGCGTTTTGCCTGGGATTCATACCGCCGTTTCCTGCAGATGTACGGCGACGTGGTCATGGGTGTTCAGAAACGGCCGGGCGAAGACCACGAACCATTTGAGGCGGTCATAGAGCGTCTAAAGGATGAACGCTACGGCAAACACGACTTCCCGGACGTCAGATTGACGGTCGCCGACCTCAAGGAGCTTGTGCAACGGTTCAAAGCGTTAATCAAAGAGCGCACGGGAAAATCGTTTCCGCAAGATCCGCAAGCGCAGCTTTGGGGCGCGATCGGCGCGGTTTTTGGATCGTGGATGAACGATCGCGCGATTGTTTATCGTCGGAAATACGGCATCCCGCGCGAATGGGGGACAGCCGTGAATGTGCAAACGATGGTGTTCGGAAACATGGGGGAAACGAGCGCAACGGGAGTCGCATTTACGCGCGATCCAGCGACCGGTGAAAAAGTTTTTTATGGCGAGTATTTGATCAACGCCCAGGGGGAAGACGTCGTTGCAGGCGTGCGCACGCCTCACCCAATTGTCGATTTGGCGAATGAAATGCCGTCGGCTCACAAAGAGCTGATGAAAGTCCGCGCGATCCTTGAACGTCATTTCAAGGACATGCAGGACCTGGAGTTCACGGTGGAGGAAAATCGTCTCTACATTCTCCAAACTCGCAACGGGAAACGCACAGGGCATGCTGCCGTTCGTATTGCTGTCGATATGGTCGATGAAAAATTAATCACAAAGAAGGATGCGGTGCGCCGTATCCCCGCGGATTCGCTTGCTCATCTGCTGGCCCCGATCTTCGACAGGCAATCAGCGAAACAGGCGAAAAAGATCGGTACCGGTTTGGCCGCCGGCCCGGGGGCGGCTTGCGGCCACGTTGTGTTTAGTGCGGAAGAAGCCGTCATCCGCTCGGAGAAAGGGGAGAAAGTGGTGCTCGCGCGCATTGAAACTTCGCCAGAAGACCTGCGCGGCATGATCGCCGCCGAAGGCATCCTAACATCGCGCGGCGGTGTCTCGTCGCATGCGGCCCTGGTCGCGCGGCAAATGGGAAAAGTATGCGTGTGCGGCGCGACGGGAATCCAAATCGATTACCAAAAGCGCACACTCAGCGCCAACGGCACGACGTTGAATCGAGGCGATTACATCTCCATCGATGGAACCGCGGGAGAGGTGTTTGCCGGCGAAGTCGCAACTGCGCCGTCGGAAATCGTTCAGGTGCTGGTCGACCGTTCTCTCGATCCGAAAAAGAGCATCGTTTACCAAGAGTACGCAAAACTAATGAAGTGGACGGATCAATTCCGCATCCTGGGCGTGCGCACAAATGCGGATACACCCGAGCAGGTAACAAACGCGGTCGCGTTCGGTGCGGAAGGCATCGGGCTTTGCCGAACAGAGCATATGTTTTTCGAGGGCGATCGGATTGACGCCATGCGTGAGATGATTCTCGCCGGTACGAAGGACGAGCGGGCACGCGCACTGGCCAAACTACTTCCCTATCAGCGTGCTGATTTCATTGGCATCTTCACGGCGTTAAAAGGTTTGCCCGCCACCATTCGTTTTCTCGATCCACCACTCCACGAATTCCTTCCCAACGATCACGCGCAGCAAAACGAACTTGCGAACAAGCTCGGCGTGGCTGTCGAACAAATCGCCCGCCGCGTGCATGAGCTGCACGAATTTAATCCAATGCTCGGTCATCGGGGGTGCCGGCTCGGCATTGTCTATCCGGAAATTTCCGAAATGCAGGCACGCGCGATCTTTGAGGCTGCAGCCAAAGTGCAAGCCAAAGGCATCAAGGTCCGCCCTGAAATCATGATTCCGCTGGTTGGATTTCCGCGCGAGCTGAAGCTTCAAATCGAAATCGTTCGCCGCGTGGCCAGAGATGTCGCGAAGGATAAAAACAGGAAATTCAATTATCTCGTCGGGACGATGATCGAAATCCCGCGCGCCGCGTTGGTCGCAGATCAGATTGCGCAGGATGCCGAGTTCTTCAGTTTC
>QHQO01000242.1 GCA_003221195.1 Verrucomicrobiota bacterium | reverse complement strand
ACATCATGCACACAGGGAACATCGGCGCGTTCAAACTCACCAACGTGGCGAGCGCTTATTACAAAGGCGACGAAAAAAATCCGCAGCTTCAGCGCATTTACGGCACTGCCTTCCAGACGAAAAAGGAACTCGACGATTATTTCGCGATGCTCGAAGAAGCAAAGAAGCGCGACCATCGCAAGCTAGGCAAAGAGCTGGAGCTTTTCGTTTTTGACGACGATGTCGGCCCGGGACTTCCAATGTTTTTGCCGCGCGGCGCAGTCATCGCTGAAGAACTGGAGAAGCTGGCGAAAGAAACCGAATTCGCCGCCGGTTATCAACGCGTACGCACACCGCACATCGCGCGTGAAAGCCTGTACAAAAAGAGTGGTCACCTCCCTTACTACGCCGAATCGATGTTTCCGCCGATGACCCTGCGAGCGGAGGGATTTCGCGGGCCTATTCTTGAAACCCTCGAAGAAGCCTCTGAAAAGCTCGTGCGAGACATGAAATCCGCTTTTGAGTCAATCGGCTTGATTCCTCCGACAGGAAGCTCCGATGAGTCGTTTCGAAATTTTTTCCAACAAGAAGATGTAATCGAAAAGAAGATCGAAGATTTGCCTGAGTCCTTGAGGGAAAAAGTAGCAGGCGACGTTGCCAAACTAAAATGGGAACTTTTCAAACACGCGTTACTCAAGGCAGGTTTGGCTGAAGACCGTTACTACCTCAAAGCGATGAACTGTCCGCATCATCACAAGTTGTTTGCGGCTATTCCACGCAGTTATCGCGATCTGCCGTTGCGGCTGGCGGAGTACGGGACGGATTATCGGTACGAGAAGAGCGGCGAGTTGTTCGGACTCATGCGGGTGCGGTCGCTGCAGATGAACGACGCCCATATCTATTGCACACCAGAACAATTCGAAGCCGAGTTCAATGCCGTGAACGAGATGTATCTGAAATATTTCAAGCTCTTCGGGATCGAGAAATATTTGATGCGTTTCTCAACGCATGATCCATCCAAGCTCGGCCAGAAGTTTGTCGACGAGCCGGAGCTTTGGAAACAAACCGAAGAAATGACGCGCAACGTCCTAAAGAATTCTGGAATTAATTATGTCGAAGTGCCGAACGAAGCGGCCTTTTACGGCCCGAAGATCGACGTGCAAGCGTGGAGCGTGATCGGACGTGAGTTTTCCATCGCGACCAACCAGGTCGATTTCGCGCAACCGCGCAGTTTCGACCTTCGCTACAAAGATCGCGATAACATCGACAAGATTCCTATCTGCATTCATCGCGCGCCGCTCGGTACGCACGAGCGCTTCATTGGATTTTTGATTGAGCATTACGCCGGCAATTTCCCGCTCTGGCTCTCGCCGGAACAGGTGCGCATCCTCACTATCAGCGATGATCCAAAGCTAGTGGATTACGCGCGATCGATTCTGAAAGAACTGCGCGCTCATCAAGTTCGCGCCGAAATCGACGAAAGTTCCGACAAGATCAACGGCAAAATTCAGCGCGCCGAACAAATGAAAATCCATACCATGTTCGTGATCGGAAAGCGCGACATGGACGCCGATGCCGTCAGTGTGCGCGTCCACGGCAAAGGTAATCTCGGCGCCAAACCACGCGCCGAAGCGATCGCGGAGATCTTACAATCTATCAAAGAACGTCGCTCGTAAGGTCCATTGCGGCAATCGGTGCGTTACTCATTTGCGCTGCGGTGCCAGGAGCCGAGCTCCATCCAATTGTAAAGGTCGGGAGCGGGTTTCTGTTCGGCGCCACGGCCGACTGTCGGTCGCTTGCGGAGCGTGACAGCTACATGTTGTTAGCTTCTCGATGACTGTCGTAGTCTTTCTTCGGCTCGAGCTAAACGAAAGCTTTCGGACCTTGCTGGAGCGCGTCGAAGTTTTCTGATCGCCCCGTTTTATGGCTCGAGGAAGGAACGACGCAGGCCACGGCATGCAGCGGCTTGGACGTGGACGACGCTCATCTGGCTTAAGCTATCAATGAGCTGCCTCTTCGAGTAACTTGGTTGCTTCATCGAGATTAGCCCTAGTGGCAACCTTTTCTAGTCCGCGCTTGAGCTCTTCGTTAGACGCTGCGCCGAGCCTGATAGAAGTCTGGAAGTCGGCGATAGCGCGTTCCAGGTCGGCAATCCGCGATTTCTGATTTTGCGAAGTTTTTGCCCGGTGAAGGTACAACATTCCGCGATTGTGATACACGAACGGTGTAAAACGGCCTTTTAGGTCAATAGCTTGCGCATACAACTTTAACGCTTCATCGTATTTCCCAGCTGTTTCGAGCTCACCAGCTTTCATCGCCACCTTCATATCGTCAGTCTCAATCACTTTCGGTGCGTCCTGCTTCACGGTTAGTTCTTGATCTTTCTGCTGAGCGATCTCCGGCTTGAGGTAAGCAAATGTCTTGAGCACCTGCTGAAGCGCACCGGAATCTTTTTGGTAACTGGCGTGATCTCGCGATGAGAGGACGATGTAGGCGACCGCGCGCGGCAATTGGACATAAGCGACGCGTTCCCACTGTGAATAAGTTTTCGAGGCAGGGTATTCGTTGATGAAATAATCGTGACCGTCCGCGGTTTTTCCGGAAGCGACTTTCTCTTTCGGTTTTCCGTGCGTCTTTTCCATGTCCTTGATCGCCATTGCCACGAACGCGTTTACGTCTTCAAACTGAGTACCCGCAATTTTCGCGTAGATCACCGTTCGCGCGTCGGCCCAGGATTCACTTTTTGGATAAAGAACGCACGGCAATCCTTGACTGGCGCCGGCCTGATTATCCAGGACCCATCCGTCGGGCGCACTGATGTTAAACGCGGCCTTTGGCCCGTAAACAATTCCGCCGCGATAGTTATCTTGAGCGGACGCGCACGGACAGAATGCACCGAGCGCGAGGAAGGCAACAATACACACTTTTGTTTTCATCCTAGATATTGTTAGAAGCGACGATTACTGGTTAGCCACTTTTTTGGATGTAAATTTTACCTCTGGAATATTCAAACTGCCTTTAGAGCCTCGCCTTTAAAAATTTCGTTATACCGGCGCGAGAAATCCTCCTTGTTCTTTACGGCGTTGAGCCCATAGGGCATCAACAGTGGGAATTTTGTCATCTCCGCGATTGTCGCTTTATCGCCAGCGATGATCGCGGATTTAAATTTCTTCCAGAATGTCGAAAAGTCGGTCTGCGCGAAAGCGTTTGAAAATGACAACAGAATCAAAACCCGGCTAGCCAAGTCTGCGCTTTTATCACTCCAATAGAGGCGAATGAATTTAATTTCGACGCTTTCACTGCTCCTTCGATCACGGTGTTCTCCGTTCGTTAGGAGTCCTGCGCATTTGAAAAACCACGGCTAATCGTGCACGCGACCATTGCGACGAATGTGATAAACGATCTCATTGTTCCTCTTCGAGCTCCTTTTTCGACATCTGATGCGTGAGAACCGCGGATTACGCAGAGCCGATAACTGGGGAGTGCTCAGGCTGCTAGATTAAGAAATTCGAGCGTGCATTGTCAACGCCTTCATAGTTAGCATTGAGATATGAAATCCTGGCGAGTTGCGACAGTCATGATGTCGATGTTGCTAGGGATTTCTGCGTTTGCCGCAAACCCATTTCTCGATGCTAAAGACGACAAACCCGTGTCCGCGAAATTTCAAGGGAACGAGTGGGGCGACGAAATTCAGCAGGACGAAATCCCGCTCACCGCCCGAGTCGTTACGACGCGCGTTGCCAACATGCCATGGGGTGCAATTTTCAAAATCGAATTCACCGATCTCAAATCGAGCGCGCCACAGAAGCGCGAAATCCGGCCGGATTATTTCATCGTCACAGATGACCGCATGGTTCTGTTGAACGAAGAGGACAACGAAGCCGCCGTTAAGAAAATCTCAGCGATGGATAAACCGCCGGCAGTCGAGCCGGGCGAAGTGTATGGAATTACCACCGGCAGTTTCAATCACGAGGAGAGCCTATGGAAAACAACGATCAAGCTCAAAGGCGATTTATGCATTTACGATTCGAGCCATCCCTCCGGTCATTTCAAAAAGATCGTTTGGAAAAAAGGCGTTGGATTAGTTGAGTACGCGAGTGGCTACGGCGCGCATGCTGACGGTTTTCGTCTGAAACGGCAGAAATGACGGCCGTTCCGGACTGAGTTGTCGAGCTACAGAAAAATTTGACTGAGACAACAAAAGCCGGTCAGGCATATCAAGGAATGGATCTAGCTCCGACGTTAAAAAAGCATTTCGGCTACGACGAGTTTCGGCCGCTGCAGCAGAAAATCATCAACGACGCCCTCGCGGGGCGCGATGTGCTTGTGCTGATGCCGACCGGTGGCGGGAAATCGCTCTGTTTTCAATTGCCGGCTTTGACACGCGACGGCCTGACCATTGTGGTGTCGCCCCTCATTTCGCTCATGAAGGATCAGGTGGACGCTCTGCAGACCAGCGGTATCCCGGCGACGTACTTGAATTCAACGCTGGACCGCCAGGGCGCTGTAGCGCGCTGGCGCGGGCTGCATCGCGGCGAGTATCGTATGCTTTACGTCGCGCCTGAGCGGTTGATGCTCGATATGTTTTTGGAGCGCGCGGTGAATTGGAACATTGCGCAGTTTGCCATCGACGAGGCGCATTGCATCAGCGAATGGGGCCATGATTTCCGGCCGGAATATCGCGAGCTCAAGAAACTGCGAACCCACTTTCCAGACGTGCCAATGATGGCGCTCACTGCCACGGCTACCGAGCGGGTCCGGGCCGATATCGTAAAGCAACTGAAACTGCGAGAGCCCCGTTGTTATGTAGCCAGTTTTAATCGGCCAAATCTCGCTTACCGCGTCGTTCCGAAAGCCGCGCCGTATGAACAGTTACTACAGTTCATCCGGAGCCAGCTTAACGACAGCGGCATCGTTTACTGCGCCAGCCGAAAGAGCGCGGACTCCCTGGCCCGGAATCTTAGTGAAGACGGCATAAGCGCGAAGCCGTATCACGCTGGCCTAACCAGCGCCGAGCGTACGAAAAATCAGGAAGCCTTCCTGCGAGATGATGTGCGCGTGATCACTGCGACAATTGCATTTGGAATGGGCATCAACAAACCAAACGTCCGCTTCGTGGTGCATTACGATCTGCCAAAAAACCTGGAGAGCTATTACCAGGAGACAGGGCGCGCCGGCCGGGACGGATTGCCAAGCGAATGCGTGCTGCTGTTCAGCGCGAGCGATGTCGCCAAGCAACTCCATTTCATCGACGAAAAGAGTGAAAGCGAAGCGCGAATTGCGCGGGCGCAACTTCAACAAATGGTTCATTACGCCGAGACACGCGAATGCCGGCGCGTGACTTTGCTCCGATATTTTGGCGAAGAATATACAAAGCCATCATGTGAGGGATGCGACAATTGCCTCACGCCACGCGAGACGTTCGATGGTACGATTGCGGCTCAGAAGTTTCTCTCCTGCGTACATCGTATCCACGCGAAAAGCGGATTCGGATTTGGATTGAATCATATCGCCGATGTTTT
Source organism: Verrucomicrobiota bacterium (assembly GCA_003221195.1). GTDB lineage: Bacteria > Verrucomicrobiota > Verrucomicrobiia > Chthoniobacterales > UBA10450 > Udaeobacter. Next base: position 1,112 of record QHQO01000242.1, on the reverse strand, counting down.
ACGTGGCGCAGACACAGAGGCAATCCGGCAACGAAGTCACAACGAATTGTCCACTTATGGTATTGGCCGCGAATTGAAACGTGATGCCTGGCAGGCGATCGGACGCGAGCTGCTGCGCCTGGGACTCATCGAAAGCGCGCCCGGAAAGTTTGCAACCTTAAGTCTCACGCCGGCTGGTCGCGATGCCTTGCGCCACCGTACACCGATCACCCTTACAAAGCAGATCGAAGTTGTCGAGCAGTCGCGAGATCAAAAGGCTCGTGTGGGCGCGATCGAATGCGACGAAGTGTTGTTCGAACGTTTGCGTGATCTGCGCCGTAAACTGGCGGATGAACGCAACGTGCCGGCCTACGTCATTTTCTCCGATGTCTCGCTCCGTGAAATGGCGAGAAATTATCCGACGATCGCAACTGAGTTTCGCCGAATTCCTGGCGTGGGAGAGCAAAAGCTGAAGGACTTTGCGGAGACGTTCCTTAGCGAAATCAAAAATTATCTCGTCGGCAACCCCCGCCGAACATTTTCCAGTCTTCTCGATCCTTTGCCTCCGCCGCGTCGTTCGCGCTTGAATGATAGCCAGACGGAGACACTGCGGCGATTTCAAAAAGGCGAGTCAATTGATCAGATCGCACGCGCGCGCGGGTTTGTGGCCAGCACCATTTACGCGCATCTGCTTGCCGCTATCGAGCGCGGAAAAATCGCCGAACGGGATCGCTTCTTTACCTTGGAAGAAGAAAAGCAAATTGCCGCGGCATTCCGGCAGATCAGCGATGGAAAACTTGTCGATGTTAGCGTGTTACTCGGCAACAAATATGATATCGGCTTGCTACGCATCTTCCGAGCATTTGCCGCGCGCCGAGTGGTAAATCCGTCCTAGCCTCCTACTAATCTAATCAGGACAGCGGGCGCTACACCAAAATCGCTTCTTTTCTCTGGACAATCGATGCAAATTCTGGCGAGAACCTGAGAAGCGCCATGGAATTTCTCCTTGATTGGCCAGTGCCGCTTTCATTTCTGACCGTTTCGATAGTTGCGGCGGCCATTGCTCTATTGGGCCTTTACCTGGTACGAAAAAAGTACCCGACGGAAGTGCTAAAGGAAAACCACGAGGTAGC
>QHQO01000241.1 GCA_003221195.1 Verrucomicrobiota bacterium | reverse complement strand
CCCGGTTGTAAATCCGCTCAATCCGCACTTCACGTCCATCGCGATCGTAAAATAATTGGCGACCGCGCTTCTTGATTTTAGTCACGCAAACCGGGCAGATACCGAGAAGGGTTTCCGTAGCAGCGAAATCGATCCGCGTTTTTTGCTTTTCCGGCTCGATCTCAAGTAGGACGACATTTTCTGGAGCTGAATCGGCGATAATTGTGCGTCGTAACAACCCAAGATACGCCTCGTCTTTGATTCCGCCGAACGAAGATGTCCAGTTGCGCGGAATCGTCGGATAGGCCTTGCGAATGCAGCCCAGCAACAATAACTGAAATCCGAACAAGCTCGGGAACGCTTGCAATTCAATCAACCGTGGGACGAGGCGGTTTCCATCTTCACAAATCGCGAAATCGACCACGAGAAAATTTGGATGTGCCGATTCATGTGGAACTTCTAGTCCCGTCGGAACCGCCGGAGCCGCGTGCCGCGCGAATTCTGGCGTACGCGTGAGAGCAACGATCGCATTTGCTGCACGCGTTACCTCATCGGTGAAATCGCGCGTCAAAAAGATCGGCGTTTCCGAAATTCGGAAATCAGCCGGCCATTTTTCGGTTTCATTTACGCAGCGCACCAGCGCCGTGTATTTCTCCGGCGTGAAGTCGGCGTTGAATTGCGCGCGCAGTTGCGGATCCATTTTGTCAGATCCGCCCCTGGCTACTCGCCGTCCGGCTGGTCAACAATGCTGTTAATATGCAGAGGCCCGAGAACGTTAGTCGCACTGTTGTCAGCGACGACCACAACGCGATTGCCACGCGGCGTGATGAAGGCGTGATCCACGGTCGGCACTGCGTATTCATGCCCGTCCGATGTTCGAATTACAAAGGGTACAAATGGCACCTTTTCAAGCCGCTCTCGAACGTCAGCAATCATTTCGATGAACTATACCAAAAATTCTCCGCGCTTCATCACTTGTTCGCCATCGAACCAGATGTCGAAGTCGCGTCCGACGCAATCGATATGCGTCTTGGAAACCCAGTTTGCGCCGGTGTGCTCGGCGTAGGGATGGCCAAAAGCGATGTGGACACCCGGGATTTTTTCATCCTGCAAGATGTGTCCAATAACGTGCGTACAAGCGGTGTTGGTGCCGATGGCAAATTCGCCTACACGGTTGCTGTTTTCGTCAGTGCTGGTGTAAGCGCGAAATTCGTCGCGCAAATCCTTGTTCTCCGATTTCAAAGAGCGGATCCGATTGTTTTCCACTTCGATGGTAAGCGGGCTGGATTCCAGATCGCCGAAGCGTTCGCAGAGATAATCGCCAACCACGCCATCGACGACGAACACTCCGTTAGTATTGAGGGGCGCAGTGAAAATTTCGCCTCCAGGCAGGTTGCCCCATTTGTCTTTGGTAATAATTCCGCTGGTCTTAAGCCATCTCAATTTCGGAGAAAGCTCAGCCTCAAACTCGGTGCCATGCGGCGTCTTGCAGATGATACGTTCAGCTTTGCGGGCGCGTTCGACCAGGCGCTCACTCAAGTCATCCACTTTCACAAAGTCGGCCCGCATGCCTTCCAGCATGATTTGTCGGTTGATGTTCACCATATGACCGTGTCTGATTTTGTGATTGTTCACAACGCTGGTCATTTGTGTCCGCGCAGTGAGCTCGCCTGGCTGCGTCTGGGCTGCGAAGATCGACACCTGCGAGCGTGCCAGATCGTCCAGGATGATCTCCGGCATAAATTTCAACGGACGGCGTGCATGATGCTCCAAGACAAACAAGCTGTAATCCGAACCCACTCGCTCCACTTCCGTTTGGAGCGCCGCGGCGATCTCGCGCGTTGCGGTGTCTGTAGTGATTGTGATCCGCTCCTGTGATTTTAATCGAAGACAGACATTGATCGCATTGCGCGCGCCAGGAATTAACTCCGGATCGATTGGATAAAGATAGGCGCGGTCGGGCATATAAAAGTTTTCAGAATTACGCTGAAATCAGGAGCAGGCAAATCTTCTCTGGCGCGTGGACACATTGGCGGCCATCAGCGCCGTCTGGCACTGCTTCAATTACGATACATACAGATAATGGGTTTTCGACGAAGAGAGTTTGTGACTTTGTTGAAGTCACTTTACATGAAGATCGTAGAGCAAGACTCTTCCGAGCACGCGCTATGAAATTGCAAATTCAATCGCTGACTTACTTTGGTGCTGTGCTTGTAATTTTTTGGGCTTGGGCCAGGCCAGCTCTTGGGGATCAACAGCTGCAGGCCTCTTCATTCCAGGTGCAAAAGGCTGATGTTGCGAACTCTGGAAAACTGGCTGACGAACTCGCGGCACTTTCACCAAGAGTGAATCGTGAAGAAGCAAAGCTCCTGGCAGACCGCGCGTTCGCCACTGTAAGCAAGCTCAGGCGAGAATACCGCATGTTTGGGACACCGATCTTTAATAACTTCCTCATTTATCACGGCCTGAGGAAACGCGGTTACTGCTACCAATGGTCGGAGGACCTGCTCCTCGCCCTCGACAAATTGAAGCTAACGAGCCTCGAACTGCACTGGGGCGAATACGACCCGGGCACGTGGCGCGAGAACAATTGCATCGTTGTGACCGCCAAAGGCCAGCCATTCAAACGAGGAATCATGCTCGAGTGTTGGCGGCATCTGGGACACCTCTACTTTGGTCCGGTTGCCAGCGATTGGGAAACTTATGTAGAGAACAGCTCCTATGCCCACCGTGTTCTCGCGAGATCAGCAGCCTCGAACGCTCACCAGCCTTATGGTGGGACGAGTCCGTCCGATCGGCGGACTTCCGGGGCTAATCATGGCGTACCGTTTCACAAGAGCGTCGTAGCGAGCGGAAAATCCCGCGATTAGCAACATCTCCTGAGCAGAGTCCCGACGTCCCCAGAGGAGCGTGGGTCGCCCCCGATCTTGCAGAAATTTCTTGCGCAAGACGCGCGCTCGTAACAAGGTCGCAGCGCAATGAGCACGTTCGCGCGTTCAAATAACTGCGGACGCGCCATTATCGCAGCGTTTGTTTCCATGGGGTTTCTTTGGGCGCTCGCGCTGAGTGCTTCACCGCAATTGCATCAGCGCGTCCACAAAGATGCGAATCGTGTTGAGCACAACTGTGCGGTGACGATGATCGCCTCGGGCAGCTACGATCATGCTGCGCAGGTGCCGTTAGTCAGCGCACCGGTTCCGGCGCTTCAATTTTCCAAAATTCCGGCGTTGAGCCCATGCTGGGTTCAATCGCCTTTTCTTGGCGCATGCATTCTCGAGCATGCGCCACCCGCTCGCGGTTAGCACGCAGCTGAGCCGCGTTCTCGCGGAGCGTTAGAAGTCAATTACTTCGCTTGAGTGTCGGCACGGCTTTGTGCAAGAGCCGCCGCTTTTTACCTGGCTTCACGCAAATCGTGACCGCCGCAACCAATCACAACTCTGAAAAAACCTATTTGAAGAACATCTCAATGAAAAAATTTCTAATCGTATCAGTCGCAGTGTCGCTTATGCGCAACATTGCTTTGGGTCAAGACGCCGCTCCGGCATCGGCCAGTCCAAGCCCTTCGCCTGCCGGCACGGCAGAAGCGGAACGCGTGGTCGTCCAAAGTCAGGAGTTCGACATCTCGCGTGAGCAAATCGTGCCGAGTCTCGGTGCGACGCGTTACACGGTCGGCCCCGACCGTCTCGATTCCCAGTCGCAAGGCGAGGACGCGCCGTTTAACCAAACGATGTTGCGCTTCCCCGGGGTCACGCAGGATTCGTTCGGGCAGCTTCATGTCCGCGGCGAACATGCAAATTTACAATACCGCATCGACGACGTGCTGATCCCGGAAAGTATTCCGGGTTTTGGCCAGGTACTGGAGACTCGCTTTGCGGACAATATTTCGCTCATAACTGGCGCGCTGCCCGCGCAGTTCGGCTTTCGTAATACCGGCGTAATCGATATCCATACGAAGAACGGCGCTGTTTTCCAACAGGGCGACGCATCGGTGTATGGCGGAAGCTTCGACACCATTATGCCGAGTCTTGAGTACGGCGGCGTGGCGGGGAAGGCGAATTATTACGTCACCGGGAGTTACCTGCACGATGGCATCGGGATCGAGAATCCAACGCGCACCGCCAACCCGATCCATGACGACACCGATCAATATAGAATGTTTGGTTACTCTTCGTACATTGTCGACGACACCAGCCGATTCGTGTTGCTGACCAGCGGGTACCACGGTGATTTTGACATTCCGAATAATCCAGGGCAAACGCCGCAGTTCATCGACATGGGAAGATCGACATTCAACTCAGCCAAGCTCGATGAGACCCAGGTCGAGCAAGATGCATATGCCATTCTCGCCTATCAAAAGAAGATCGACGATTTCAATATGCAGGCCTCGGTTTTCACCCTTTATAGTTCGGTCCTGTTTCGGCCCGATAATGTCGGCGATCTCATTTTCAACGGCGTTGCCTCACGCGTTGATCGCGACATTTTCTCGAATGGAATCGCGTTAGACGCGAGCTACAAACTCAACGATCAACACACGCTCCGCGGCGGATTCCTTATAAACGCGCAGCATGCCACCGTCGGAACGTCCACACTGGTTTTCCCGGTCGATGCCAATGGCAACCAGACCAGCGATATTCCCCTGCGCATTGTCGATAACTCCGGCAAGTACGGCTACTTCTACGGATTCTATTTGCAGGATGAATGGAAACTTTTCGAACAACTCACCATCAATTTCGGCGGCCGGTTCGACATCGTGGACGCGTTCGCGCATGAGAATCAGCTCAGTCCTCGAATCAATATTGTTTGGGAGCCGTTGAAAGGCACTACGTTGCACGCCGGTTATGCGCGGTATTTCACACCGCCGCCGCTGGAGAATGTCGAACAAGGCACGGTCTCAAAGTTCGACGGCACAACCAACGAATCCGCCATTCACCAGGACTCCGTCACGAAATCGGAGCGCGCACATTATTTCGACGCGGGCGTGACGCAGAAAATTGCCGAAGGTTTCAATGTAGGAATCGATGGTTTCTACAAAAGCTCGCACTCGGTTCTCGATGAAGGCCAATTCGGTGAGGCGCTCATTCTTTCATCGTTCAACTACAAGCGCGGCGAGATTTATGGCGGCGAATTTACCTCAAGCTACGACCATGGCCCGTTCTCCGCGTATTTTAATTTGGGCTATGAATGGGCGCGCGGAACTAACGTCAGTT
>QHQO01000240.1 GCA_003221195.1 Verrucomicrobiota bacterium | reverse complement strand
GCACGCAAGACGCGCCGACCGTTTGCTACTTGCGAACGCTGACGTTCTTCGGATCCGTCGCTTTAGCTTCGGCGGTGAGGAATTCGCGGACGTGATTCAATTCATCCCGTGAGCTGGCAGCTTTTGTGGTTTGTGCCGCCAGCTTCGCGTAATAACGGCTTGCACTTTCCTTGTCGCCGTTTTGCTCGGCGGCTCGCGCCGCTCCATATAAGCCTCGGAATCGCCCTGGATAGATTTTGAGCGCAGCTTCAAATTCTTGTTGTGCGTGTTTTGCTTGACCCACTTCGAGCAACAGACTACCGAGTTGTTCGCGAATCGGAACAAACGCCCCTGGCGAAACCGGATGCTTGCCCAGAATGTCCTCAGCGTCCGCAGCGTGGCGCAGCATCTCAATCGCTTCGCTTTTCTTGCCTTCGCTTGCGGCTACCCAGGCGGAAGCCGCTTGCATCTGCAGATCGAGATGGTTCTTAAAATAGTCGAACTTGGGATCCTTCGTCGCATCGCGTAGTTGCTGCATTCGGGCGATTGCTTTCCGCGCACCGTCGAGGTCGCCTGTATGCGCGCGTCCGAGCGCGTGACCGTATTCGATCAACGCTTCCATGAATGGAAACGAGGACCAGTGTGGGAGATTTGGAACGGTCAATGTTGCCGCCGATGCCCAATCGTTCCGCTCGAATGCGTAACGTGTCGGAATGGCTGCCAAAGCGTAGGCCGCGCTGAATTCCAACTCCGGATTTGTCTTACGCACTTTGGCAGCAAGATCGACAATCTTCTTCGCCTCAGTGTCCCGGGCTTCCTGCAAGTAAGAATAGACCATGTAGTCGAGCGCGTGTAACTCCTCGGCTTCGGTGGCATCGCGATGACGCATGGTCGCATACGCGCGTGACGCCTCGGCTGAAGCTCCGTTCGCAGCGATCGATTCATCCCACATACCCAAACGCGTGAAGATGTGCGACGGCATGTGCAACGCATGAGGTACCCACGGCGCGATGGAAGCATAACTTTGCGCGGCGGCTAATCCGCGTTGGGCGAGTGCGGGATAATCATAGCAATGGATCAGGTAATGAACGACACCTGGATGATTTGGGTTTTGTTTCCACAGCTTTTCAAGGAGGGCGGCTGCCTCGAGCTGTTTCGATAAAGTCGTGTCATTAGGCATGGCATAACCTGCAGCCAGGACCGCGAAAGCGTAGAAAGCCTCGATTTCGAAATCGTCCGGATACTTGTCGCGCAGCTGGTGCATCGCTTTTTCGTAAGCGATCACACGATCGCGTGGTCCAACTGGTCCATGACACGATTGACCAATCGCGCCAGCGTTCGAACTGTCCGGCGTATTGTAATAAACATTGAGCGCTGTGATGAATCCTCGCTCTCGATCCGTTCCTGCATTCAATGCCATTGCTTTTTCAATAGCCGCTTTGCCGGCGCTCATCTCGTCAGGCCTCGGCGGCGTCCAAATCGGATGCCACCATGTCATGGCGATTCCCCACTGAGCCATCGCGCATTTAGGGTCGCGCTCGGCGACAAAGGTGAAAACACGTCGCGCCTCTTCGTAGAAAAATGAATGCAGCAACGCCACACCGCGGGAGAATTCAGATTGGACGGCAGGCGTGCACGATATCGGAAACTCCACTTTCCCGGCGGCGCGCAAATCACCCGGTTCGGGGACCGTTGCGCATTCGACCTGACGTAAGATGAGACTACTGGCTAGTCCAATGAGAAGAAGTACGCGAGGGGAAAGGGAACGCACCATTTTCGAGGCTACACACCTATGGCTACGCCGCAAACTCGAAAATGATCTTGCCGCTACGCTGGCCGCGCGCTGCGTGCGCAACCGCCGTTTTCGCCTCACTTAACGGATAGGCTTTCTCGACTTTCGTTTGTAGCAGACCGCGTTGCGCCATCTCGAACAAATGTTGAAATGCTTCCATTCGTTGAGCCGGCGTCGCGTTGTCGTACCATTTGTTAATCCAAATGCCGCGAAAGCGGAGGTCTTTGAAAATGAGCAGGCCGTTAGGAATTTTCAGCGGCTGCAAACTCATCGCTCCGTAAGTCACCAGCGTTGATCCGGGTGCAAGGCAATTTGCCAGACGTAATGCGCTTTCGCCACCGACTGCGTTCAATCCCAGACGAACGGGGGGGGCGCCAATCGCATCTTGCACTTCGCGGCGAAGATTTTCGCTATCGACCAGGACAATATCGCCGCCGTCTGCCCGCAGTTCGCTGATTAATTCCGAGCGTCGCACGACGTTTACGGTTTTGTAACCCAGTTCGTGCGCGATTTGAATGACCGCGCGCCCTGCAGCCGAATTCGCGGCGTTCTGGATCAGCCAATCGCCACGTGCAAGGTCGACATAATCGTGCAGCAAACGCCACGCCGTCATCGGATTGATCTTCAACATCGCTGCATGCACAGGCTTGATCCCAGCGGGAACGACGACCAATTCATCGGCTTTTACTGCAACGGCGTCGCGCCATGTGCCAATGTTGTGCGGCAAAATCACTAATGCGCCCGCTGCGACATTGGTGACATCGCGGTCCACGTCGGCAATGATTCCTGCGCCTTCGAACCCGGGCGTTGCCGGCAGCTGCGCTCGCACCGGATATTTTCCTTCGATCTGATTTAAGTCGGCCGGATTGACCGGCGCTGCGCGCATTTTCACGATAACTTCGCCAGCACCTGGCGTCGGCCATCGTTGTGATTCGACATGCAACACCTCCGCTGGATTTCCGTGCGTTTCGTACACGGCTGCGTTTATAGTTTCCATGATGTCCTCGGCCCAGAATCCTCACGTCTCCGCAGACAATCTGCAAACGCGGCGGCCGCCTGGCGGGATGACCTCGTCTGCCTGGCGGACGAGTGCGCGAGTTGCGCTTTTCGGCATGATCGTGAATTCGATATTCGCGGTCGCTAAGATTGTCGGCGGCGTGTTTGGCCACGCTTATGTCCTCATTGCCGATGGCATTGAATCCGGGCTCGATATCGCGGGTTCGTTTGTCATCTGGAGCGGGCTTAAAGTTGCGGCACGTCCGCCTGATGCTTCCCATCCCTATGGGCACGGGAAAGCGGAGCCAATCGCTGCAGTGATTGTTGGAGCTGGAGTTCTGGCTGCCGCAGTGGGTCTTGCCATTCAAAGTGTGCGCGAAATTTTCCTGCCGCATCACACGCCGGCGCCGTACACGCTCGGGATATTGATCGTGGTGATTGTGGTAAAGGAGATTCTGTTTCGTTATGCGAACCGGATTGGACGCGACGTAGAGAGTACAGCCGTGCAAACCGATGCCTGGCACCATCGCAGCGACGCGCTCACGGCCGCCGCTGCATTCATTGGAATTTCAGTGGCCTTGATCGGTGGTAAGCGTTGGCAAAGTGCAGATGATTGGGCTGCCATTTTCGCCTGTGTGGTCATCGCGGCGAATGGGGTCAGGCTTATGCGCCCCGCGTTTTACGAAATCATGGACACAGCGCCGCGAAAAATAGTCAAGTCGGTTTGCTCAGTTGCCAGCACAGTTCCCGGGGTGATCGAAGTTGAAAAATGCCGCGCGCGCAAAATGGGTTTGGAATTTTATGTCGATCTGCACGTTGGAGTGGATGGGAAGATTTCCGTGCACGAAGGCCACGAGATTGCGCATCGCGTAAAAAACGCAATCCAGCAAAACGACTCGCGCGTTGCCGACGTGCTTGTTCACATCGAACCAGCGCAGCTGTAGCCGCCGACCTCTGGGCGGCGCGACGCGTGTATGTTTAGCACCTCAGCGCCGCGCTCCGCAGAGCGAAGCGTCCACAGGATCAGCCGTTTTTCGAAAGCACGGCGGAAAGCGCGGGCTACAGCTTTCGCACCACAGCCACAAGTGCATCCGCCAGAATCTTTCTCGCGCGTGCAATTCTTCGAGCGAAATGAACCAGACGTGGGATGTGATGTGGACGCGCAAAAAAATGCGTCGCTAGTTTCAGCACCTGTGTTTGCTGTCGTTCGATGTCGAAAAGGACATCCGTTGGAGCTGGGAAAAGTTGCTTCGGTGTGTCGCTGATCACACGAAGTGAAAGCACCGGAATCGCGTGAGCGGCGCAGGCGCGCGCGATGAATTCCGTCTCCATGTCCACTGCCACTGCTCCCGATGTGAGCGCGAGTTTGTTTCGTTCCTCACTGGAATCGATTAACGCAGGCACGGTTAGAAGATCAGCAATATGAATCGGCAGAGTTGAAAGGGAGAAATCTTCCTCCAATCGAAGCGTCGAGAAATTTTTCGCGAGCAACAGATCGCCAAGTTGCAGTTGATCGTTGAGGGCTCCTGCAAAGCCGGCACTGATCAAATAGTCGAAATGCTGCTCGTGATCACCACGGTCAATCCTTCCTGTAGCGGACAGAAATTTTCCAACGCGCTGTCGGCAAACCCTTTCTCCAACGCCGGTATGAAGAACTTCAATCGTCCGATCATGGATCTTGCCGCGAACTGTTCTGACACCATTGCGATCAGCTCGGGATTTATTGGTCAGCGAGCGGAGGAACTCCCGGCTTTCTGCCGGCAAAGCAAACGTGATAGCAATCATGAGATGACGGCAGGATTTTTACAGAAGGCAACGAAGAAAACTAAGACCGTGATCGACTTGGGATCCCTTCGTTATCTTCGTTTCCTTTTGTTAGAGGCTCCTGCGCAAAACGATCAATCTGACTTCGCTGATTGCTCGACGATTTGGACAACGAAGCTCTTCTTCTCTGCTGTAGCAGCTGTTGTGGCCGGGGTTTTTGAGGTCGGCGTCGATGTCCCGGCAATCGACGAAACCGCCGCGCGAAATTCCGCCTCGCGATTTGACGGAACATCGACAAGAACGCTGAGCCGGCCCTGGTCTGGAAGACCTTTTGCAGCGGAACCGCCGAATCGCGATGCAATCGTGACTACTTGATCAGCAACTATCTCCAGTTTCCCAGTTGGTGCTGGAACCGTAATTTCATCGACACCGAGCAGCGCAGGCGTGAACGTTGCCGCGGCGTGCTCCAAAGAATTCGCGATCTGGTCTCGCATTTGCTTTTCAAGCAACGCCCGGTTCGGGTTCTTTGTTTCGTGCCTCGCGATTAACCAAAGACCGATCGCGACGTTGACAGCCATGAGAACGATAAACGCTGCACCTACTCGAAGCGCCATCTTACGGCCTTGCTCCGTCACATCGGGCCGTGCTGCCAACAGGACTTCGCGAGAATCGCCGCGCATCCCCGCGTGAATCTGTCGGGCCACCGCCAGCTCGCGTTGCAATTGCTTGTCCAACATCAATCGCTCCTCCAGCGCGGCGCGCTCTGCTGCGGGCAGCCTGTCCTCAAGATAATCAAAAAGCTTGTCTGGATTCATTATTCAGAAACTTGGAAAGCGTCATACCATAGGTTTCTACACGCAACGATGAAGTCGAAGGTCGGTGCGGAATCTGATATTTGCTCTCTGAGAAGGTGGCACTACAATCGTTTTGGTGGCCGAAAACGATCAGAAAGAGGTGCGGCGCCCCGGTCGGATTTGGTATCGTGTTTTGGTCGGCCTCGCTGTGTGCGCGGCGTTCGTAATCATTTTTCATCGCCCTATTTTGCTGGCAATCGGACGGCAGATCGTACTGCGGTACGCTGCGCGCGAAAATTTAAAGATCGATTTTCGCCTGGAAGGAAATCCTTTCAGTCATCTCATTGTACGAAACCTTCGCGCCATACCAACCGGAGCATCCGGGATCGAATCGATC
>QHQO01000239.1 GCA_003221195.1 Verrucomicrobiota bacterium | reverse complement strand
CCAGGCCTTCGGTCACGGCGATCATTCCAAGGGCGATCGGTAGATCGAAGCTAGGTCCCTCTTTTTTGATATCGGCCGGGGCAAGATTGATCGTCGTACGACCACGCGGCCAATAATAACCGCTATTGGCTACCGCAGTGGTGACCCGATCGCGACTTTCCCTCACAGCTGCGTCTGGCAGCCCAACAATAACGATGTTCGGATCACCGCCGGCGCCGTTCACCTCGATTTCTATCTCGTATGCGTCCACGCCGTAAACGGCTGCGGAGTAAATTTTCGCCAACATCGCCGTTGCAGAATCGCAAAAAATCGTTGCGCGGAAAAGCGTCAAATATCCCTCTAAAGTGGGAGGCGACTCACGCCTGCGAATCTCGTAGAATAGTTGGAGGTGACATAGGAAAACAAGGCGAGCGGGGCCCTCTAAAAAGATTGAACAGGAGGCGTCCGGTGACTGTCACTATTCCGAATATTTAACCTTGTTAAATACTTCTCAGGATGGTACAACGCGTGATCGACAAGGCCCCACCGAATACACTTTACGGGGTGTTGTCGAATCCACCCCCCCAAACGATTGATGAAAAAGAGTTATATGGCTGCTGAAGATAGCGATACCGGAATTAAGATTTACCTGCGCGAGATCGGGCAAATCCCACTTTTGACTCCGGAGCAGGAAATCGAGCTGGCCGCTAAGATTAAAAAAGGCGATCGCGAAGCGCGAGCGCTGATGATTCGGTCAAACTTGCGTCTGGTCGTCAAGATCGCGCACGATTACGCCAATCTCGGATTGCCGCTTCTCGATCTGATCTCAGAAGGAAACATTGGTCTGATGAAGGCCGTGGAACGTTTCGACCCCGCAAAGGGCGGGAAACTTAGCACGTACGCCGCATGGTGGATCAAACAGTCCATCAAACGGGCGCTGGCGAACCAGAGCAAGACGATCCGTCTGCCTGTGCATCTGGTGGATAAGATCTCCAAGATGCGCCGGGTTTCGCTCCAGATGAGTGAGGAGCTTGGCCGCGAGCCAACCGACGAGGAGCTGGGTGACGAAATTGGAATTGCGAGCGGAAAAGTTTCCCAACTAAAAACGGTGTCGATCCGCCCAGCATCGCTCGATGCGCCGATTAGTGACGACGATTCTACCGAGTTCGGCGAGATTGTTGGTGACGAGGACGCACAAACGCCGTTTGAGCTGTTGCGCGACAAAAATCTCCGCAACGAAGTCGGCGGACTGCTTGACGTGCTTGACGACCGGGAGAAGAAGATCATTTTCCAGCGCTTTGGACTAGACGGCGGCAAACCGAAGACGCTCGAGGAAGTGGGCAAGAAATTCGGCGTCACGCGCGAGCGGATTCGCCAGTTGCAAAACATCGCGCTGTCGAAGTTGCGCCGCGCGCTCAGTAAAAAGGAGCGCCCCGTGGACGTCGAGTTGCCGGTGGAAGCTTAAGCTGGATCAATATCCTCGCTTTAGAACGCGCGGACATGGAGTCCGCGCGTTTTGTCGTCATTTCACCATTCGCAGTTGGATCGAATCGACCAACGCGCGGCCCATCCGGACGTCACTGATAATCACCATGTGGTCTCCAGGCGTAGCCCACCTGTTCTTGCGCAAAAACTTCTCGGCCGCGGCTATCGCCCTGTCTGGACCGCCAGAGAAATCGACGCGGGCGGGAAACGTTCCCCAATAAAGCGCGAGTTGCCGATAAACTTCCTCGCTTGGTGTGAAAGCAAAGATCGGTGCGCGCTGCGGCCTCAAATTTGAAGCATATCGCGCCATCCTTCCCTGCAGAGTGAAGACAATTAGTTTCGAATCGTGCAACGAATTAGCCAGTGTAACAGCTGAAGCTACCATTTTCTGTCGAATGTTTTCCAGGAGTGCATTCTCTGCATAACCCGCGCCGCCGCTGCGCTCGGTGCGCACCGCCACCCGCCGCAGGATTTCGACGCATTCAACCGGATAACGACCAATCGTCGTTTCGCCGCTCAGCATGAGAGCGTCAGCCTGTTCGAAAACGGCATTTGCCACGTCGGTGATTTCGGCGCGAGTAGGCAGAGGATTCGTGATCATCGACTCTAATAACTGAGTCGCGATTATGACCGGCTTGCCTAGACGAAGGCAATTTTTAACAATGCGGCGCTGGATGATTGGCAATTCCTCCATCGGACATTCGATTCCCAAATCGCCGCGCGCGACCATGATCACATCCGTGCTCTCGATCATCTTGTCTATTGATCGCACCGCGAGCTGGTCTTCGATCTTTGCCACGATCTGCGCCTTGTTCTTTTTCCTCAACAGGAGGTTCCGCAGCTGTTCGATGTCGCTTTTCTCGCGTACGAAACTCAGTCCGATGAAATCCGCGCCTATCTCTACGCCGAGGGAGACATCCGCCAGATCCTTCCTCGTGAGCGACGGAAGATTCACGTGCACGCCGGGCAAATTAATATGACGCCGTGAACCGAGAATCGCGCGCGTCAAAACCTTGCAGCGTACGCGATTTCTCCCTTTGCTCAGGACAAGCAATTTGATCAAACCATTATCGACCAAAATCGTGTTCCCAACTGTCACGTCGTCGGCAAAGCCGCGGTAATTCACGTCGACCGAATAGCGTTCTTTACTCTGCGCTCCATCCACAGTGAATTCCAGAATGTCGCCGGGCTTCAGATGCAGATTGGCCTTCAGGTCGCCGGTCCGGATAGCCGGCCCTTGCGTGTCAAGAAGAAGCGCAACCGGCCGGTCCGCTTTTTGCGCCAGCGCTCGAATGCGCGGAACGATTTCGCGCACCCAGTCGTGACTGGCATGGCTCATGTTCAATCGAAAGACATCAGTTCCTTTTTGAATTAGCTGGCGCAATATCTCGGTCTTTTCCGTTGCCGGGCCGAGCGTGCAGATGATCTTGGTCTTGCGCATCGACTACAGGATTGAGTTTCGCCCCGCAAAAGCCAAGAGGCTTTTAAGTGGCGTAAGCAGTCAAATTCTCAATTTGTAAGTGCACCTCGAAAGGTCAGGCCATAAAAAAATGCGGCACGCCTTTCGGGGCGTGCCGCATCGCGCGGTGAATGCGTTTTCTTACTTCAGTTTGCTTTGGGTCTCCTTGGCCATCTCAAGATGTTCCTGGACCACCTTGGCCGTGTCCTCCGCAAACTTTTTCACGTCGGGATCGGTTCCTGTTTTTGCCTCCTCCTGAAATTCGGCCAGGTCCTTTTCGTGATCCTTGACCATCATGTCGATGTAGGTCTTGTCCGAGCTCCACTTAGTAGTCGGCTCTTTGCTCGGCAGTTGGACGCCTTTCTTCGAAGCAATGGACTTTAATTCGTCGTTGGCCTTGCCGTGATCGGTGACCATTCGTTTGCCGAATGACTTCACGTCCTCGCTCTGGCCGTTTTGCTCAGCGAGCTTTCCCATTGCAACTTCCATCATGCCGCCCTTCGCGGCTTTCTTCATGAAAGTTTTGTCCTTCACGCTAAGCGACGAACTCTTGGCCGCTGGAGTGTCTTGCGCCATCGCCACTCCGGCCACGCTAAGCGCTGCGACTGTTAGAGTGAGAACACAAAACTGCAAAACAATTATGATTTTGGTTTTCATGACGTTGTCCGGTTGAAACTGCCGAGATACCCGGCAATTAATAATCGAAGTCAAACGCCCGTTTGGCCGCTGAGGAGTTCTGATTTTGATTTCCGGTCTCCGGGTTGCTCCAGCTGCATGAGCTCAGAAGACCCGGATTAATCAGGCTTCCCGGGTATCGTTTTCGTAGGAGCTCTCTACCCGCGTCGCCACGTCTTTGTAGCCGTGTTCGATTTCGTAAATCTGCTTCATACAGGCGAGCGATTTTTCCTGGTCGCCCGCCCGCTCGTAAATGAGTCCGAGATTGTAAACTATCTCTTTCTTCATCGCGTCCATTGGAAGAATTTCCTTTGACGCCTCCTCCAGTTGCTTCGTTGCAAGATCAAGCATCCCAAGCTCACCGTAGCAGCAACCGAGCAGGTTCATCGCTTTCAAACGCGCGTGCGGATTTTGCCGCGCCCGTTGCAATTCCGGCACTGCTTCCCGAAATCTTCTGGCACTGACGAGGTGCTCGCCTAACTCGAACCGAAGCTGAAGATCGGTCGGATTTCGGGCGACGCGTTCTCGCGCATCGGTAACGAGGATTTCTGCGCGCTTCGCTTTGGCAGCCTTTAATTCTTCGGACTTTTTCGCATGCAACTCATGGGCTGTATCGTGCGTCGAGAGAAATTCTTCGTGGGCAGCGATCTCGCATTCCAGGCGTTTGGTCCTCAGATCGGAAACTTTTCGGACTAATCCGCTGTCCGCACCTTTGGTCAGGTCGGCCGCATATTGATACCAGCCGACCGCTGCCTCCAAGTCTTCCTTTTGCTCGTTCAATCTGCCCAAGCGTCGGGCAAGGTCGACATTTGCCGGCTCCGCTTTGTGACGCGCGTATGTTTCGGCGATCTGTTGGTCGAGCGATTCGCCGGTTAATCGCATGCGGCCTTGTTGCTCGAGCGAAATCGCCATTTCTTTGTCCTTGATCAGATCGCGGTAACTTTCCGCCTGTGTCCATCCACCGCTTTTCATAGAGGCGTGAGCTGCTGCATCTTTACCCAGACGGAGCGCTTCGGCGTCGAGTGGATTTATCTCGATGATTTGATTATAGACTTCGACCTCCTGATCGTTCTCTCCCAGCTCGCGGTACAAACGCCCGAGTTCATGTAACGCTTTGACGTCGCGCGAATTTTCTTCGAGCAACGTTCGCAGGGCGAACACGCCAATCTCCTGCCAGCCCGCTGCTGTTGCCGCTTCCTTTAACGCCATGTTCGCCTGTCGATTGTAAGGTTCATCCTCCAACACCTTCTCCAGCATTTCGATCGCGCGTTTCGGGTCCTTCTTGATTTCCCGCTGCGCTTTCATGATGGCGATTGGTGCGGTCGAGATATTTAAAAAACTTCTTTTGGTTGACCTGTTTTTCGTGACTTCAGTGCGCCGAAGCAATTGTCGTCCCATTAGAAATTGCGGTTCCTGTTTAAGGATTTCCTGCAAAAGCGAAATTGCGTAACCGAGATTCCGCAACTCAACGGCGGCCACTGCCTTAAGCCAAAGATTGCGCTGCGCTTCGCTCAGTTCCTTTTCCGTCTTAACCGCCATCGCGGATAGTTTATCACAATATGCAATTCTGCGACGAGGTACGCCTCAGCGGGAATTACGGCTTGGAGGTTCCGCGTTCCAATGTGTTGTTCTGCGACCGTGGCTCCAACAAGCATAAGCACTGGAACCGTCCACCTCATAGCAGATCCAGTTGCGGTTTATCAGGAGTTGCGGCGGGCTTCCTCCTATTGCGTGATTTTCCGACAGGGGGTGTTTCGATCACGCCGTTTGGACGTTCCAGATGCGCAAGAATTTCCTTGGCCCGGTCGAGAATTTCCTTTGGCAAACCTGCCAGCCGCGCAACTTGGATGCCATAGCTTTTGTCCGCACCGCCTGAAACGATTTTGCGAAGGAAAATGATTTGGTCGTTCCACTCGCGGACTGCGACATTGAAATTGCAAACGCCTTT
>QHQO01000238.1 GCA_003221195.1 Verrucomicrobiota bacterium | reverse complement strand
CCATAGCCGGACCATCAGGTTGTGGCAAGACGACCTTGCTGTCCATACTCGGGCTACTCGATACTCCTTCGGACGGCAGCTACTCGCTAAAGGGACACGAAGTTGCCAATCTTTCGTTCGCAGACCGGGCGCGTATTCGCAATCGCGAAATCGGTTTCATTTTTCAAAGCTTTAATCTGATAGGGGACCTCACCGTCTTTGAGAATGTCGAGTTGCCTCTGACCTATCGGGGAATGGCTGCGAGCGAGCGCAAATCGTTTGTCACCGAAGCATTGGAACGCGTGGGCATGGCGCATCGCGCAAAACACTTGCCAAGTCAGCTTTCCGGTGGCCAGCAACAGCGGGTGGCGGTCGCCCGGGCGCTAGCGGGCAGGCCGGCCATTTTGCTGGCAGACGAACCGACGGGCAATCTTGATTCGCGCAATGGCGAAGCGGTGATGCAATTGCTCAAGGAATTACATGAGAACGACGCCACTATTTGCATGGTCACACATGATGAGCGCTTCGCACAGCATGCCGATCGCACTGTACATTTGTTTGATGGTCGCGTTGTTGAAGACCGCATGGCTGCTTAAACACAAAATTCCCATCTTATGTTTGGAGGCTTCTGGCAGGATGTCCGTTACGGCGCTCGGATGTTGCTGAAGTCCCCAAGTTACACCGCGATCGCTATAGCTGCGCTCGCGCTAAGCATCGGCGCAAACACTGCGGTCTTTAGTGCGGTCAATACACTGTTGTTCCGGCCTCTGCCGTTGAAGGATTTGGACCGGCTGGTTTTCAGCGTGGCGCTGCGTGAGGGTTTCGATCCATTCGGGTCGTCGTTGCTGGAATTCGAAGCGTACCGGCAACGAAATCATTCCTTCGAAAGTATCGGCGTGGCAATGCAGCGTTCGTTCAACTTGATCGGGCGCGGCGAACCTGAACGTATTCGCGGCGCGTCGATCATGGCGGATTACTTAACAACGCTTGGCGTGAAGCCGGTTCTCGGTCGGAGTCTTACGGTTGGGGAAGATCAACCCGGCGGTCCGGCTGTCGCGCTGATTGGATACGGCTTTTGGCAAAAGCACTTCGCCGGTAACACCCGCGTCATTGGTGAAAAGCTGAATCTCGAAGGTCGCAGCTACACTGTCATCGGAGTAATGGCTCCGGGTTTTGATCTTCCCGCGGCGGCCGAAATTTGGGTGCCGTTGCAAACAAAGATCGACAGTTTGCCATTCACAGACCGCGCCATACCTGGCTATGAGGTCGTGGCTAAGCTTCGTCAGGGCGTCACCCTCAAACAGGCGGATGCGGAATCAAAATCCATAGCGCGCCAGTTGGAGCAGGAATTTCCGCAGGTCCGTCGCGGCTGGAGCGTCAAATTGATTTGGCTGCGGCAAGCACTGCTGGGTGATCTGGCGGGACGTGTGAACAAAGCGCTCCTCGCGCTCGTGGGCGGTGTCGGATTTCTTTTGCTGATTTCCTGCGCGAACGTGGCAAATCTTCAGCTCGCCCGCGGTATCGCGCGCACGCGTGAACTGGCGCTGCGGCGGGCGTTGGGCGCGAGCCGGCGCCGCTTAATTCTACAACTTCTCATCGAGAGCATGTTGTTGGCGCTGCTCGGGGGCGCGGCCGGGTTGTTGCTCGCGCATTGGATTGTTCCTTTGCTCGCTGCCATCAATCCGATACAGGGCATTTCGCTCGCCGGCTTCTTTCACAATTTCAAGATCGACAGTCGCGTCTTGATTTTCGCGCTGCTGGTGACACTCGCGACGGGTGTGATTTTCGGACTCGTGCCAGCACTGAAAGGCGCCGGTGAACGGGAAGTCATGCCATCTCTCAAGCAGGGCGATCAACACACTGCGAGCGCGCCGGGTCACGGTTGGCTCAATGTCCTCATCGTCTCAGAAATTGCGATCGCGATGACGTTGCTAGTGGGTGGTGGACTAATCGCGCGCAGTTTCAATCGTCTTCAGCATGTCGAGCTTGGATTCAGGCCGGACAATCTCCTCACAATGAAAATGATCTTGCCGGCATCGAAATATTCCGAGCACCGACAGCGCGTCGCGTTTGTCGATCAAGTTCTTGAGCGGGTAAAAATTTTGCCGGGCGTACTCTCTGCAGGCACAACGACTAATATTCCGTTGGAGCGCGAGATTTCCTACGACTCCGTCTTTAGCGTCGAGGGGCGACCGCCAATTAATCCGAACGATGTCCCAATCACATCGCATCGGCTTGTTAGCCCGGACTATTTGAAGACGCTCGGTGTGACTCTGATTAAAGGGAGGCTAATCGATGAGAGCGACCGCGCCGGCAAATCACCGGTGGTGGTAGTCAGTGAAGAACTGGCGCGTCAAGCGTGGCCCGGAGAAGATCCGCTCGGCAAACGGATCAAGCGAGTCCGGCCGAATCAGGATTTTCCCTGGATGACGGTGATCGGCGTCGTCAAAAATGTAAAAGAAGACTTGTTCAATTATCGAATCAATCGGCCTGTGTGGTATGTGCCTTACGCACAGCTCGAGAACAATTTTCCAGTTAATCTGGTGGTGCGGACGAATAGCGACCCAGCAAGTGTGACAGCAGCTGTGCGCCAAGCGATTCACGCAGTCGATCCCGATCAGCCGGTTTCGAATGTGATGACAATGAATGAAAATCTAGCCGGCGTTCTGGTGACCGAACGTTTCAGTGCGATTTTGATGAGCGCATTAGCTGCATCTGGTCTGCTGCTAGCTGCGCTCGGACTCTACGGCGTAATGGCTTATTCGGTCTCGCAACGAACGGCCGAGATCGGAGTTCGCGTGGCACTGGGCGCACAGCGTATACATGTTCTGCAACTCATTCTAACCCAGGGCGCAAAACTGACGTTGTTAGGCGTCGCTATCGGTCTCGCTGCAGCGTGGGGACTTACACGATTGCTGGCCGGTTTGCTGTTCGAGGTGAACGCAACCGATCCGGCGACGTTTCTTTCGATTTCGCTGCTGCTTGTCTCAATAGCTTTGATCGCCTGTTTCCTGCCCGCACGCCGCGCATTGAGGGTTGATCCAATTATCGCGCTTCGTGCCGAATGATATGAATGATCTAACGCTTGCTCTGCGCCAACTTCGCAAGTCGCCGGGATTCACATTTGTCGCTGTCCTTACGCTTGCGCTCGGAATCGGCGCTAACACGGCCATCTTCAGCATCGTCAACGCGGTTCTGCTTCGACCGCTACCGTATCCAGACGCCGACAGAATCATGGTGTTAAGCGAATCGTCTGGCCCCGGCCAGGACTATTCGGTTGCGCTGCCCGATTATTTCGACTGGCGAAACGAGAACACGGTTTTCGAGCATCTTGCGGCGACGCATAAGGAATCACGGAATCTGAGTGGAATCCCTGGCCGCGATCCGGAACGCGTGTCCTGCGCTTCGGTGACTCGGAATTTTTTCAATATTATCGGTCTGCCGCCGGAGCTCGGTCGTACGTTTAGCCAAGACGAGGACAAAGTTGGCGCGCCGCCGGTTGCTGTGATTAGCGATCGCGTGTGGAGGCGCGTGTTCAATGCCGACCCGGGTGTGCTTGGTCGCTCGATCACTCTGCACGATCAGAATTACACCGTTACCGGGGTGATGCCGCCACAGATGACTTCGCCGCAGGATACCGATGTCTGGTTGTCGATGATGCGGCGCAGTAACAATCCCGCGTGGATGGATCGCTCGCATCACCCCATGATTTATGTTTGGGGCAAGCTCAAGCCCGGCGTGACTGTCGATCAAGCGCGGACGGAAATGAAAGGGATCGCGGCGCGGTTGGAGAAAACGTATCCTGACACCAACGGTGGAGAGACAGCGGTCGTTACTCCTTTGCTCGATAATCTCGTCGGCAAGTACCGCACGAATCTCGGGCTGCTGTTTGGAGCGGTCGGCCTCGTTTTGCTGATCGCTTGCGCCAATCTCGCCAATTTGTTTGCCGCGCGAGGCGCTGCCCGAGCCCGCGAATTCGCCATCCACGCGGCAGTCGGAGCAACCCGTGGCCAAATCATTAAAAAGCTTTTGTTCGAGAGTTTTTTGATCGCGCTCCTGGGCGGAGCACTCGGCTTTTTATTTGCGGTTTGGGTTCGCAGTAGCCTAATCGCGTTGAGTCCGGGAGACGTTTCCCGATTTCAACAGATCTCATTCGATCTACCCGTCCTCGGATTTACATTTTTGATCGCATCGCTGACGAGCGTGCTTTTCGGATTATGGCCGGCTTGGCAGGCTTCGCACGCTGACGTTCAGCTCGCGTTGAAGACCGGCTCCGCTGGAAGCGGTGACCCGCCTTCGGCTAAGCGCGCGCGGGATTGGCTGGTGATCAGCGAGATTGCGCTCACGCTCACCTTGTTGGTCGCGGCCAGCCTCGTTGTAAAAAGTTTTTCGAAAATGCAGGCGCTTCAGCTCGGCTATGAGCCGCGAAATCTTTTCAGCGCTCGCGTTGAGCTGCCGTGGAAGACTTATTCCAGCCGCGAAAAGATCGGCACGTTTACCAAAGCGCTGCTGGATAAAGTCACTGCGCTTCCCGGCGTGCAGAGCGCGGGCATCGGCTCGAATTCCCCGTTGATGGGTGGATGGCAAACTGGGTTTTGGCGCGATGGCGCGGCACAGCCAACGCCGGCACAAATGCCGAGCTCCGATCTCGAAGTCGTCACTGGTGATTATTTTTCAACTTTCAAGACTCCGCTTTTGCGTGGCCGCACCTTTAACGACCGCGACACGAAAGATTCCCCGCGCGTCGTGATTGTCGATCAAACGATGGCCGAACAATATTTTCCGGGAGAAGATCCAATCGGCAAACGTCTCTTCGTCGATGTCGGCAATGATGAAGAGGGTAATGTGCCGAGCGAAATCGTCGGTGTCGTCGCGCGCATGCGATATCACGCAGTCGATGAAATGGCGCCGCTGCCGTTGATTTATTGCTCGATGGGCCAGGCGCAACGCACGAGTCTCTGCCTTTTCGTTCGCTCAAGTATGAGCGCGTCGTCCCTCACTAAGTCGGTACGTGATGTTGTGGCATCGATCGATCCAAACCAACCGGTGTTCGACGCACGGCCGATGTTGGATCGTGTCCAAGAAACCTGGGGAACACATCGACTGCTGAGTTTTCTATTTTCCATTTTCGCCGGACTCGCGCTGGTGCTGGCCACTATCGGTGTTTACGGATTGCTCGCATATACCACGCTCAAACGCGTTCGTGAAATCGGTATTCGGCTTGCGCTCGGCGCGCGCCCGGCACAAATCCGCGCCCTCGTTCTTTCCCACGGCCTGCAATTGCTCTTAATCGGTTCGGCCATCGGCCTGGTTGCAGCCTTTGCCCTTTCACGCGCATTGCAAAACGTGCTTTTCGAAGTCAAAGGCATCGACCCAAAAATTTATTTCGGTGTCGGCGCCCTTCTTTTCGCCGCAACATTTTTTGCTTCGTGGATTCCCGCGCACCGCGCCTCGCGCGTAGACCCCAATGTCGCTTTTCGCGCAGAATGAAATCTTAACTCCGCATCGACATGAACGACCTCCGCTTCGCGCTGCGCCAACTCCGTAAATCGCCGGGATTTACGATTGTCGCGGTGCTGACGCTTGCGCTCGGGATCGGGCTGAACACGGCGATCTTTTCGCTGATCAATGATCTCTTCGTGAAAGGCCTCCCGTTCCAGGAACCGGAGCGGGTCCTGCATGTCCTGACCAAGGGGAAAGACCGGACGGACGAGTTCCAGATGTCGGCGCCGCGGTTCATGCTTTATCGCGACGCGCAGACGATTTTCTCCGGGTTCGCGGCAGAGAATCAACAGGCGGCGACGGTGACGGGACTGGGCGATCCGTTGTCGGCGCCGATCTTCAAGGCGACGGCGAACTGGTTCGACGTGCTCGGAGTGCGGCCCATCATGGGCCGAACGTTTTTGCCGCAGGAAGAAGAGGGCGCGGATGTGGCCATCATCACGGATCGTTTCTGGAGAGCGCGGTTTGCCGGCAGTCAGGACATTATCGGGAAAACGATCGTGCTTGATGGCGTGGCGCACACGATCGTGGGCGTGATCGCAAACATGCCGGTCTCCTGGACGGGGACACCAAATGCCGATATCTGGACGACGAAGCCGATGGTCATCCCGGGTTTCTCGCATGAGCGG
>QHQO01000237.1 GCA_003221195.1 Verrucomicrobiota bacterium | reverse complement strand
TGTTCCGACGACGCAAAGTTCACGACCGGTACATCGCTAGTGGTCGATGGCGGCTGGGTCGCCGGATAAAACAATTAATCAAGAAGCTGAAAGAAACAAAATGGAAACATTGCATTCATCACCGGCGCTAATCGCGGGCTCGGCTTGGAGACTGCGCGCGAGCTTGGGAAGCAAGGTATTACTGTTGTCCTCGGGTCGCGCGACGCGAAAGAGGGCGAAGCAGCCAGTGAAACCCTCCGCAACGAAGGCATTGCCGCGGAAAGCCTCGGCTTTGATGTCACCAAAACGCAGGATCACCAACAAGCTTACGATTACTTCGCCAAAGAGTACGGCCGGCTCGACATTCTGGTCAATAATGCAGGCGTTCTAAAGGAGAGCCAGGTTTCCGCAGCTGGTTCAGGGCCGAATCCGGTCACGGGCGTGTCCTCTGAAGTGTTGCGCGAAACATTTGAAACCAATTTCTTTGGCCCCGTTGCGCTGACCCAAAAATTATTGCCACTCATACGCAAATCGCAGGCAGGCCGAATCGTAAATGTTTCGAGTATCCTGAGCTCTCTCACGCTTCATTCCGATCCAAACTCCCCGATTTATCAGTTCAAGACCTTCGCTTACGACGCGTCGAAGGCTGCGCTGAATTCATTCACGGTCCATCTCGCCTACGAATTGCGCGAAACCAAAATCAAGGTCAACTCCGCGCATCCTGGCTGGGTGAAGACTGAGATGGGCGGCCCAAACGCGCCAATGGAGCTCAGCGAAGGTGGAAAGACGAGCGTCCAACTGGCCACGCTGCCTGATAATGGCGCGAATGGCGGTTTCTTCCATCTCGGCCAGCAACTTCCGTGGTAAAGCAACGCGATGTATGCAATTACCGGAATCACAGGACAAGTTGGAAGCGCCCTTGCTGAAAATTTGTTGGTCGCACAACAACATGTTCGCGCCGTTGTACGCGACGCGAACAAAGGAAAGGCGTGGAAGGATCGCGGCTGCGAACTGGCGCATGCTACAATCGAGGATACGGCTTCACTCACCGCTGCTTTCCAGGGAATGGAAGGCGTTTTTGTTCTTGTCCCGCCAAACTTTGATCCGCAACCAGGATTTCCTGAGGCGCAAGCGACGGGCGCAGCATTGCGCTCTGCCTTGGAAACCGCGCGTCCACAGCGAGTAGTTTATCTTTCAACGATCGGAGCGCAGGCGAGTCAGCCCAATCTTCTAACTCAACATACAATTATCGAAAAGGCGCTTGGCGAATTGCCTATATCGATCACATTTCTGCGTCCGGCCTGGTTCATGGAAAACTGCCGGTGGGACGTGGCTGCGGCGCGCGACC
Organism: Verrucomicrobiota bacterium; assembly: GCA_003221195.1. Taxonomy (GTDB): domain Bacteria; phylum Verrucomicrobiota; class Verrucomicrobiia; order Chthoniobacterales; family UBA10450; genus Udaeobacter. The sequence continues at coordinate 8,001 of QHQO01000237.1, read as the reverse complement.
AGGGAGTGATACCGAGTTTTCTGCAACCGCTCGACAAGCCGGTGCCCATGGTAGCTACCACGGACATTGGCAAACTTGCGACTGACCTGCTGCAAGAACCTTGGAGCGGGCATCGCGTGATCGAATTAGAAGGACCACATCGCGTAACACCAAATGAGATCGCCGCTGCATTCACGAAGTTGCTGCGTCGGTCGGTACGAATGCAAGTCGCGCCGCGAGATTCATGGGAGAAACTTTTCAAGTCACAAGGGATGAAGAACCCACTGCCTCGCATCCAGATGCTCGATGGCTTCAACGAAGGATGGATCGAGTTTGAACGAGGCGAAGCCGGTTCGCGAAAAGGTAGCGTAACGCTGGAGTCCGTTCTCAAAGGTCTTATCGTTACGACTTGAACCTAAAGGATACTGAGGAACAGCCATCCCCACGGGGAACATTTAGCCCATCTGTCACTTGCTTTCCGGTTTTTCCTCGCCACAGGGTAACTGCTACAGTGATCAATCCGATTGTATCATGAAGCTTCCCATCGAAACCGACACTCTGTTCAGTGCTTTGCGACAATCGGCGAAGCCGGAACCGGTGACTGCGATCGAAAACCTGATCCAGCACGGACCGGATGGCGAGCTTTGCCGTATTAACGCCCTCGCGTACACTTAAGACCGTGAAGCAGGCCGAATACACGTGCGTTCTTTGCGCTGAGGGATGCGAACCGACGCTCGACGAAATCGTCGAGGTCACGTTCACAATCAGTCCGCGGGTACGGAGAATCGCCGCGCACGATCCGGAAACGTTGTCTTGGATCGAATATTACAGACAGATCTTCTGGAGTTCAGGCGTCGATTTACCCGATGACGACACTTTGGCAAAATGGGTGAAGGAAACTACTCTGGACAGCCTCGAGCTTTCAGCTGGCGAAAAGGCGGCGCTCTCGCTCCAGTTGCCTGAAGGGTATGTGATCGTGTTCGATCCGGTCCTTCACATGTCGCAGCATATCGAGGTGAAGGGCGAGCCTACGCGTGAAAGCCAGTCGCTTTCCTTTGTTATGACCAGGGATCACGTGCCAGCCGGGCCTGTTCAGATGCGCCCCGGCCCTCTGCAGATGACGTTAGAGAATCGCTCAAATGTACGCACGCTGCCCGGTATTTGGATCGTGAGCGACCAAGTTCACGAGCTCGTCGGAAAGCGTCGCCCATTCTTAACCGCGAAACGCCTGCTGACTAACCAGACATTCCGCGATATTTATCGCACCGACGCGATCGATGTAGATCAGAGGCTCAAAATTACCAGTCTCACCTTCCTTTTTACCGATCTCAAAGGCTCAACGGAACTCTACGAACGCGTTGGAGATCTCGCCGCCTACGATTTGGTGCGCGCTCATTTTCGAGTCTTGCATGAAATCGTCGCGGCAGAACGAGGGGCTGTGGTAAAAACAATCGGCGACGCAGTGATGGCGACATTTCCGACGCCAGATCGAGCGATGGCGGCTGCGCTAAAGATGCGAGAAGCATTGAAGGACTTGAGAGGCGACTTGCTGCTCAAGATCGGCATCCATGAGGGGCCATGCCTGGCCGTTTCGCTGAACGATCGACAGGACTATTTTGGACGGACCGTAAACATCGCAGCTCGCGTCCAGGGACTCGCGACGTCGCGCTCTATTTTCGCTACCAAAAGGGTCGTTAATGACCGCGAAGCCTCGAAGCTGCTGCAACTAAACGGCATCGCCGCGACTCCGGAGAAGCGCTCGCTCCGCGGCATTGTTAAGCAGATTGAGATTTTCGAAATACCTTGAGAAACCTGACTTAAGGCGATTTCGCTTCGCCGAAGCTGATTGAAAAACCGCGCAGCAACACGAATTAAGAACAATGTCTGACCGAGGCTGCTCTCATCTTGACGCGATCGCTTCTGTTAAACAGCCTCAGCAGCGTGAATGCGCGGAGTGCGTGAAGATCGGTTCATCCTGGGTCCATTTGCGCACGTGCCAGCAATGCGGCGTCACGCTTTGCTGTGATAGCTCGCCAAACCGTCACGCCAGCAAACACGCGCATGACGCCGGGCATCCGGTCATTGCTTCGGCCCAACCCGGCGAGCGTTGGTTGTACTGTTATCCTGACGATGCGTTTGCGGAATATTAGTCACTAGCGGGGTTCCTTATCTGAGTTTGGCGTCGAACCCAGAGAAGAGCGACACATCGATAATCAGGGGCCTTCTGCAAAGCCCGCGATTGAGTTATCATCGCGGTGCGCGATGAATCTATATCTCCGTTTATGAGCGGCTTCTTTGAGGAGTTGAAGCGGCGGAAAGTCTATCGCGTCGCCGCCGCTTACATTATCGCGGCAGGATTCATCATTCAGATTGGGTCGGCGGTGTTTCCGGCGTGGGAATTGCCAAACTGGACGCTGCGTCTTGTAGTCGTGCTTTTGCTCATGGGATTTCCGATTGCTCTTATTCTTGCCTGGGCTTACGACGTCACGCCCCAGGGAATTCGCATTACCCCCGGATCACACCGGCGCCGCAATTTGTTAATGCTGATTGCGTCCGGCATCATCATTTCCGCTGGAGCGGGCTTCTTCCTCTTGCCTCGGGCGTCAGCGCGCAAGATCGATAAGTCGATTGCCGTCCTGCCCTTCCAAAGTTTGAGCGATGAAAAGGAGAACGCCTATTTCGCCGACGGCATGCAGGACGATATCCTCACTAATCTTTCGAAGATCGGCGATCTGAAAGTCATTTCGCGCATGTCGGTCATGTCGTACCGTGGCGATGCGGTACGCAACGCTCGCGAAATAGGCAAAGCGTTGGGCGTGGCCACGCTTCTGGAAGGCAGCGTCCGTCGCATCGGCAATCGCGTCCGCGTGAATGTACAGCTGATCGACGCGAGCAACGACGAACACATTTGGGCGGAAGATTATGACCGCGATTTAACCGACGTCTTTGCCATTCAAACCGATCTCGCGCAAAAAATTGCCTCCGCTCTTCAAGCGAAACTCTCGCCCAACGAAAAAGAACAGCTTGACCGCCAACCGACAAAAGATCCGAATGCATATCTGCTTTTTATTCAGGCGCACAACTACGCCAATCGACCAGATCATTTGCGCGACGACTCTTTAAAGGCCGAGGAGCTTTTCGAACAAGCGATCAAGCTCGATCCAAAATTCGCAGCTGCTTTTGCCGGGCTCTCAATGGTGGAGAGCTGGATATATCACAGTTTCGAGCCGACACCGGCCCGTCGAGAAAAAGCGCGTCTTAACGCCGATGAATCCCTTCGCTTGCAACCGAATCTTCCGGAGGGACATCTCGCACTCGGTTTCTCGTATTATTATGGCGACCGCGATTACGAGCGTGCCTTTGCTGAATTTGAGATTGCGAAGCGTGACTTGCCGAATGAAGCACAGGCCTATATGGCCATCGGCGCCATCCAGCGACGCCAGGGCAAGTGGGCTGAATCAACTGCGAATTTGGAAAAGGCTGCCACACTCGATCCGAAAAACGTAAGTGTACTGACCAACCTTGGTTACAGTTACATGGCTCTGCGCAATTTCGAAGCCGCCGACAAGATTTTTGATCGCCTCGCCGCTGCAGCCCCGCAGTCATTACAGGCGGCTTTGTTGAAAGGAGGAGTGGCGGTCCTTTGGAAAGGCGATCTTAGCGTGGCCGAAAAACAACTTTCTTCAGTTCCGCCGGAAGTCGACCCGGGTGGGCTGATGACTTGGGTGCGGGTTTGGTGCCTGACGCTAGAGCGGAAGTTTCCCGAGGCCCTTCAGGTCTTAGAAAAATTTCGCGGTCAAACAATGTTTACTACCACTACCGCACCATCCCCAAAGGCTTTCGTGGAAGGCATGATTCACCTGCTGCAAGGCGATAAGCCCAGGGCGCAGGCAGAATTCGAGCGCGCCCGCGTGATTTCGGAAAAGTCGCTGCAGGAAGTTCCAGAAGACCCTGCTAGACACGCGCAGCATGGATTTATTCTTGCAGCATTAGGTCAAAAACAGGAGGCGATCGCCGAAGGCAAGCGCGCAGTTGAATTGTTACCCGAATCCCAGGACGCCTTTGACGGACCGCAAGGCACCGCTGCGCTCGCACAGATTTACGCCTGGACCGGGGAATCTGATGAAGCATTTCGCCTCCTCGATCATTTGCTTAGAATTCCAAACGGCCTCACGATCCCAATGCTCAAGCTCGATCCAGTCTGGGACCCACTCCGTAAAGATCCGCGCTGCCAGGCTCTGATCGACAAGTACGCACCGAAGAGTTAACACGCGTTTTCAGCTTGGATATGAAAAACATCTTCGGACTCAGCATCCCGGAAACGCTGGAAGAGGTGTGTAATCCACAACGTGTCGCTCTGCTCGTTTATGACATGCAGGTTGGGATTTTGAGTCAGATCAAAAACCCAGAGCAATTTACGGTACAAGTTCTCAAAGTGTTAAGCGCAGCTCGCCGCGCCGGAGTTCGCGTATTCTTTTCTCGGCATCTTTCATTGCCAAAAGAATTAATGGGCATGTTGCAGTTCCGCATGGCCATGGCTTGGCAACGCGTGGATTCGCCTGACGAGGTGACTCCGTGGTTTTTGCGCGATGCTCCCGGCTTTCAGATCATACCGGAATTACAGCCGCGACCGACTGAAGGCGTATTCGACAAACTGACCATGTCAGCTTTCGAAGGGACGTGGCTCGACTTCGCTTTGAGAGATTGCGGCATCAACGCCTTTATCGTTGTCGGCGTCGCGACCGAGATTGGAATCGAACCGACCGCGCGCCACGGAGCCGACCTCGGGTACATTCCTGTACTCGTGACTGACGCGTGCGGCGCTGGCAACGAAGAAGCCGCCAAGCGCTCGATCGAAAGCTTAAAGTTTGCGGGAGACGCGTTGATCACCGACACCGAGACGATTTGCCAGGTTCTCCGAAACTAATCCGCCAGTCGGAGCACGTAATTCTCAATCAGACGCGCGGCAAAAATTCTTCTCGCACGATCGTGCCGTCCTTGACGGTGTAAACTCCGATTTCCGATATTTGGCGACGTTGTTTTGACTCTTTTTCGGTCACGTCGGCGTCGTATTGCACGACGAAACGATCGTGCGCGACAAATGGTTCGCTCGCTTTGAAGCTATGAACTTCCATGGCGTTCACCCACCAATCGATTTTGCCGCGTACTGCTTCTTTTCCGCGGCTCTCGGGCGCAGTCGCTTCCACGCTCACGATCTCTTTGTCGTAAAGAGTATCGAGCGCTTCGTGCCACGCTTGTTTCCGGACTAATTCGACGACTTTTTTGGCTACTTCTTCCGTTGTCATTTTTTCCTCTCTGATTTTTTATCGACCCGCCTTCGCCAAGGCTACGGCGTGGCAGGCAATTACCTGCTGAGAAATTTCTCCAGTTTATCGAGCACACTGTTCCAGCCTTGTTTGTGATCGTCGCGTGACGCTTCGTTTGGAAGTTTTTCGTCAGTCAGGCGGACCTCCGTGCCTCCCTCTCGGTCGAAGAATTCCACCGTGACGATACTGCTATGGTTTTTCCAATCTTCATTCTCTTCCAACTGCCATGTGAACGCGATTTTCTTACCGGGTTGTAGCTCGCGGTATTCGCCGGAAATAGTCACCTCTTTACCTTCTGGATCCGTGCAGTCCCAACGGAACTCGCCCCCTACCCGCACGTCAGCGATCAAATTACGAGTCTTAACATTTTCCGGACCGAACCACTTCTTTAGTTGGACGGGATCAGTCCAAGCGGCATAAACCCGATCCCGCGATGCTTTAATGAAACGTTTGATCGAGAGCTTTTCCGCTTCAGCCATAGGTTCTCGCTTATCGATAAGAATTTGTGTTGTTTAACGTCGACCAGGACTGACGCTACTGAGGATCACTCGGCGTCGCCGTCCGCTTGCCCGGCTGCGCGGCCCCGGCGGACCTGGTCAAGGACTTTGGCGGAGGCTTCGTCGTTGCCGTATTCGTCGTGCCACCTCCACCATTCGTACGGCGGTGTCTGAGGGTGGCCCTCCGGTGAATCCTCCCACTCCTCCTGACGCCCGAGGGCAGTGATGTCGAGGTAGCTCCAGGTGTTCCCCATCTGCTCGTCACCGCGGTTGTTGATTAAGTAGGTGCGGAAGACGCGGTCGCCGTCGCGTATGAACGCGTTCGTGCCGTGCCACTCATCCACGCCGAAGTCCTTGTCGAAGGCGTCCGTGATCGTGTACCAAGGAATGAACTGCCAGCCCATTCGTGCCTTTAGGCGCTCGATATCCCTCTGCGGCGCGCGCGAGGCGAACACGAGCGTGGTATCGCGGGCGTTCAGATGAGCCGGGTGAGCGACCTGGTCAGCTACCATGGAGCAACCTACGCAAGCATGTTCGGGCCAGCCGACCACGCCCGGCTCGAAGAAGGCCCGGTAGACGATCAGCTGATGACGGCCATCGAACAGGTCGAGCAGACTAGCCTTGCCCTTAGGGCCCTCGAAGTGGTACTCTTTCTCCACGGCCACCCATGGCATCCGCCGACGTTCGGCGGCCAGCGCATCACGAGCGTGGGTCAACTCTTTCTCCTTCACGAGCAGTTGCTGGCGCGCAGCCTCCCACTCCTTCAGCGAAACGATTCTGGGGTGGTTCACTTGGTTCTTTTTCTTGTCGGCTTCTTTGGTTTTCATTTTGGTTGTTCTCTGTCTTTATTTGTTTGCTGCTCCTGTAAAAACTCCTAAACACGAACGCGACCACCCCTCCGCCGGACGTCGCGCCGGCGGCCATAACGGTAATGTTAGCGATGCATGCGGGACACATGTCGTGTTTTCTCTTTACTTCGTTTTCCTTTTTTCCGGTGGCCGGTTTTCCTTTTCCAAGTATTCGGCCAACCGATCGAGCGATCCCTGCCAAAACTTGCGATACTCCTCCACCCACTGGGCGGCCTGCCGGAGCGGTTTGGCATCGAGTCGCATTTCATGAACGCGCCCATAGCGCCGGCGCCGAAGCAGCCCGGCCTTCTCCAGTACGCGCAAGTGTTTCGACACAGCGGGGAGTGACATGGCGTGAGGCTTCGCCAAATGCGTCACACATTTATCGCCCCGCGCGAGATGAGCCAGGATACGACGGCGGGTGGGATCGGCCAGGGCGGCGAACGTGCGATTCAAGGCGCTAGAATATTTAACCATCTGGTTAACTAATAGGATCGATCTGATTGCAGCGCAAATGAAATATTAAACGTTCGCTTGAAGCCGTAGAAACCGGAACGCACACTGCTCTCTGCTACGACCGCCCGAAAAATGAAAGATCGCCGTCATGCTTACATCTATCCAGGAGCCTTGTAACGAGAGCGTAATTCGCTCGCGTTTTGCCAGTGCGCCTTGTTCGAAACTTGCCGGGCGCTGGGTACTTGTGGCCACAACTCTCGCTTCCAGCATGGCCTTTATCGACAGCACGGTTGTGAACGTGGCGTTGCCCGCGCTGCAAACGAACCTGAACGCCAGCATCGTCGACGTGCAATGGGTCATCGAGGCTTACTCGTTATTGCTTTCGGCGCTTCTACTCGTCGGCGGATCTCTCGGAGATCATTACGGACGGCGCCGAGTTTTCTTGATTGGTGTCGCTCTGTTCGCTGTGGCGTCCACGTGGTGCGGCCTCGCTCCCGACATACATCAACTGATTGTCGCACGTGCAGCACAGGGACTCGGCGCGGCCCTGCTCGTTCCAGGCAGTCTCGCAATCATTAGCAGTTCGTTTGCGGAAAACGAACGCGGACGCGCGATCGGCACATGGTCGGGTTTCAGCGCGATCACGACTGCTATAGGGCCGGTGATCGGCGGGTGGTTGATCGAGCATCTTTCCTGGCGTGCCATATTCTTTATTAATGTTCCAATCGCCCTTCTGATAATGTTTATCTCGCTGTGGCGCGTTCCGGAGAGTTCCGATAAGGAGAGCAAGGGGCTAGATTGGTTAGGCGCCATTTTAGTAACGTTCGGCCTGGCTGCTTTAGTTTATGGCCTGATCGAATCTTCACGGCTTGGCTTCGGCGATCGATCAGTGCT
>QHQO01000273.1 GCA_003221195.1 Verrucomicrobiota bacterium | reverse complement strand
CTTCGGCCTCGACTTAGGTCCCGACTAACCCTGGGAGGACGAACCTTCCCCAGGAAACCTTGGGTTTACGGCGGCCAGGAATTTAACCTGGCTTATCGCTACTCATGTCTGCATTCTCACTTCTTAACGCTCCACCTCGATTTCCATCGCGGCTTCGATGCATTAAGAACGCTCCCCTACCAATCCGATCGACCGAAATCGATCGTCTTCCAGAGCTTCGGTATACCGTTTATCGCCAATCATTATCGGCGCGAGATCGCTCGATGAGTCAGCTATTACGCACTGTTTAAATGATGGCTGCCTCTAAGCCAACATCCTCACTGTCTAAGCAACCTGACATCCTTTCCACTGAACGGTATTTAGGCACCTTAGCTGCTGGTCTGGCATGTTTGCCTCTCGCGCGTGAAGCTTATCCCTCACGCACTGACTCCCGTGTTACACCCTGCGGTATTCGGAGTTTGATTGAGTTCGGTACCCTGGTATGGGCCCTAGTTCAGCCAGTGCTCTACCTCCGCAGGTCAGCACACGAGGCTAGCCCTCAAGCTATTTCGGGGAGAACCAGCTATCACGGGGTTTGATTAGTCTTTCGCTCCTACCCACAAGTCATCCCAGAAGTTTTCAACCTTCACGGGTTCGGACCTTCAGTTGCGGTTAAGCAACCTTCATCCTGCTCATGGGTAGATCACCTCCGCTTCGGGTCTACTACCAGCGACTAGGGTCGCCCATTTCGGACTCGCTTTCGCTTCGCCTCCAGCGCAGAACGCCTTAGGCTCGCCACTGATAATAACTCGCAGACTCATTAAGCAAAAGGCACGCGGTCACCCAGCACTTTCTAAACCTGTAGAAAGGCTGCGTCTCATTCGCTGCTTGAGATGTCCTCGTGCAGCTCCGTATTGTTTGAGCATTCGTTCGCGATCTCTCGCGTCCTGCTCATTCAAGTACGCTTCATAATAAACCAGCTTCCATCCAGCATGCTTCGCCAGTGCTGGGCTTCCACACCTTGTAAGCACATCATTTCAGGTACTATTTCACTCCGCTCACAGCGGTTCTTTTCACCTTTCCCTCGCGGTACTGGTTCACTATCGGTCGCCAATTAGTATTTAGACTTACGCCGTGGTCGGCGCAGGTTCATACGAAGTTTCACGTGCATCGTATTACTCAGGAAATCCCTAGGCGTGCTCCGGTTTTCGGTTACGGGCCTTTCACCCTCTAGGGCGCAGCTTTCCAGAAGCTTCACCTAACCCTTGCACTGCCACATCGGGCTCCTACAACCCCCAGCACTTTCAATTGACTTCGCTGCTTCTTGAGAATTGCCAATATTCTTAGATCGGCAATCCAAAGCAGTTTCAAATCAACTGAAAGTGCTGGGTTTAGTCTCTTCCGCTTTCGCTCGCCACTACTGACGGAATCGCTTTCGCTTTCTTTTCCTCCGGTTACTGAGATGTTTCACTTCGCCGGGTGTCGCGATGCTTGTGCTATGAATTCACACAAGCTCGAGCAAGTGTTACCTCGCTCAGGTTATCCCATTCGGAAATCTACGGGTCAAAGCGTGTTTGCCGCTGTCCGTAGCTTATCGCAGCTTACCACGTCCTTCATCGCCTATTGGCACCAAGGCATCCATGATGCGCTCTTTGTAGCTTGATCAATCTGTTCCGGTCCGGCTGCTGCCGGACCAGAGATTCTTTGATAACTGAAACTCTCCGGCTGAAGATCTTAATCTCCAGCCGCTAATATTTCAGACTCAGCTCTTAAGTTGTACTTTCTTACTACCCTGTATGTAGATGTCAAAGAACCAGTTCCTCGCACGTTTAGGCGACAAAAAAACTCAACTTCGCCACCGGATAATTTACGTTTCCGTTAATCATGCCGGGACAAAATTGAGTCCAATTTGCAGTCCCAAATGTACGTAGAACGAACTCCTTGATTAGAGGAGTCCCGCTTTCAGCGGGATCAGTAAAATAGCCCGAATCCGGTGAGCGTCAACTCTTTTCGTGGAAATTTCTGCAAAATCATTATTTCCGCATAATGCTGGACCGGAGGTGCTTCGGATCAGACATGCCTGTGCGGGAACTTAAACCGAGGATGTAATTCGAATGTTTCCATATGCCGAAAGAGAAGATGTCCGTCCACCGCAGCAGCAGCGATAACAGCCCGGTCGCCAATATAAACGCAGCCGCAAGCCACAATGCCGCGTGCGCGATTACATCGGCAGCGAAAAGCTACACGATAAAGTCGCGCTCATCACCTGGGATGGTCGCGGTATCGGGCGGGCGGTCGCCATGTTATTTGCAAAAGAAGACGCCGATGAGGCCGTGAGTAATTTCAAAGAAGATAAAGGCGCGTGTGGAACAAAGACGGCTCGTGGAGGCTCAAGGCCGGAAATGTCTTCTCGCGGGTTTGGTGCTATATCGAGCGCAAAGGCGTTGGATAAGTTACTGCATAGAGGTCGTGCGCCCGGCGTTTTCCTTTCGCAGTGTGGTAATTATCTGTTTTGCCTTTTCGTATTTGCTTTCCACAGTCGCCACATGTT
>QHQO01000272.1 GCA_003221195.1 Verrucomicrobiota bacterium | reverse complement strand
ACTGGCACCGGCCGATAACGCAACCAGGCCAGGGCCACTTGTGCCATGCTGCGACCGACCTCATCGGCCACGGCTTTGACAGCTGCAACAATGCGCCTGGCCCCTTTGCTCCTCCGGCATGAACTCCTTCATCATATCGCTACTCATGCGACCGGATTCAGAAGAACCGTGACCGTGATATTTTCCGGTAAGCACGCCACTGGAAAGCGGTGACCATGCGGTTACTCCAAGATCCAGCGCTTTAGCCATCGGGATCAGTTCCCGTTCAACTGTTCGCTCGATCAGGCTGTACTCAATTTGCAGCCCAACAAATGGTGACCAGCCACGAAGCGTGGCGAGCGTCTTTGCCTGAGCAATCCACCAGGCCGGGGCATCGGAAATTCCGACATAAAGCACCTTTCCCTGACGAACGAGATCGTCCAAGGCCCGCATCACTTCTTCAACAGGAGTGATCTGGTCCCAGACGTGAACCCAATATAGATCAATGTAATCAGTCTGAAGGCGCTTGAGACTCGCCTCGACTGCTTGGACCATGCTCTTGCGGTGATTGCCCGCTGCGTTCGGGTCCGTGCCTGGAGCGGCGTTTGTATATTTCGTTGCGAGAACCACGCCCTCGCGATGCCCTTTGAGAAACTCGCCGAGAAAGGACTCACTGGTGCCATTCGTGTAGATGTTGGCGGTATCAATGAAGTTGCCGCCCGCTTCCCGAAAAGCGTCATAGATTTTCTTCGCGTCGTCTTTGGACGAACCCCAGCCCCAGTCTTCGCCAAACGTCATGGTGCCCAGGCAGAATTCCGAAACGCGCAATCCTGATTTTCCAAGTAGTCGATAGTTCATAGCTCTAAACGACGCTGTCATGTTGAGCGCAGCGAAACATCTCTGTTTGTCCCTGCGCGAGATTGATCCAGAAATGATCAGAGATTCTTCCAGAGCCTGTCCTGAGCGAAGTCGAAGGGCTCAGAATGACATTTGTGAGATGTTTATTTATATCAATTCACTCGGCGCGTTGCTTCGAACAGGAACCACGCGCGTCGCTCGGTTTCATCGATCCAAACTTCGATCAAACTCGCCGTAGCAACGTCACGATGCTCGTCGCACACGTTGTGCGCCTCGCGAAGTCGTGCGGCCATTGTCCGGTTGTCGTCTGCTAACTCAGCCAGCATGTCCAATGGCTCGACATACTCTGCATCATTATCGCTTACCCGCTGAGTACGGGAAATCTGGCCGATCGAATGCAACGTAAGTCCACCAATCTTTCGAACGCGTTCCGCGATCGGGTCGGTCATCGCGAACAGCTGATCGGCATGTTCGTCGAGTAGCAAGTGGTAATCACGGAAATGCGGCCCACTCATGTGCCAATGAAAATTTTTCGTTTTCACGTAAAGCGCGAACACATCAGCCAGAATGGCGTTCATGGTCGCGGTGATATCTTTGGTCGCCGAAGCTGTGAGATCGGTTCGCGTCTCCAGGGGGGCGTCGCGTCTGCGAAGCAGTTCGGAAGTCTTTCTCGAATTAGGTTTGTTCATAGTTTGGTTTGTACCGGTTAATGTTTTATTGGCGCGATCAAATATGCTTTTTCTGCTACGGTTGTTTTGCTGCGCCCGGCCTACGGCGGGTTCTTCCAATTCTATTTGATTATCGGTCATAAGCATCTCATTTGGTTTATTTTTGCAGGCCTATATCTCCTCGACTATCAAGGCCTCGGCGATTACCCGTTCGCAAGATTTTCCGGTGCGAAGAATGGGATAATCCTTACTCCCTCATTCGGGATAGAACGTGTGTTGATGTCGTTCTCGTCGTCGTCCTCGTCCTCGAAACAAAGGCCAGCGAAGGAGGAAGACGAAGGTGCCTCCGCCTCTACAGTTGGATCAGACCGCGCCGGGTAGCGTTCGCCACGGCTTCGGTACGGCTGATGACATTCATCTTGGCGAAGATCGCTTTCACGTGCGATTTCACGGTGCCTTCGCTGATGAACAGCGCGGCGCCGATCTCCTTGTTGCTTTTTCCCTGGGCCATTAGCTTGAGCACGTCGATTTCGCGCGAGCTCAACGTTTCACCGCTAACGCGTTCCGCAAGCTTTGCGGCGAGATGAACGGGAACACATGTTTCACCCGCGTGCACCCGGCGGATACTGTCCATCAGCGCTTCGCGCGGCACATCCTTGAGGAGATAACCCTTCGCGCCGGCTTGAATGGCGCGGTAAATATCTTCGTCACCGTCGAAAGTTGTAAGCACGATGATGCGCGCATTTTCATCGTGCTCCCGAATTTCTT
>QHQO01000236.1 GCA_003221195.1 Verrucomicrobiota bacterium | reverse complement strand
CCCAAAAGAACGGATTGGAAACCGCCTCCTCTTGTTTGACGCTTCCTGAATTCCAGGCGCTTTCGATCTTGGATGCTCGCAATTTCCTGACGGCGATCGAGATTCCGTCGAACGATTCGACCGCGCGAATGTTGCGCGATGAAATCTGTGCGCGCCTCAATTATCTCTGCGAAGTCGGGGTTGGCTATCTAACACTGCACCGCTCCACGCGCACTTTGAGCGGCGGCGAAGTGCAACGGGTGAACCTCACAACATGTCTCGGTGCATCGTTGGTCAACACGCTGTTCGTCATGGATGAGCCAACCGTGGGTTTGCATCCGCGCGACGTTGGACGGCTCGTGCGCGTGATGCACAACTTGCGGGACAAAGGCAATACACTGCTCGTGGTCGAGCACGAGGAACAAATCATTCGCGCTGCTGACAATTTAATCGATATCGGTCCGGGCCGCGGCGAACACGGCGGCGAATTAGTTTGGAACGGATCGCTCGAAGATTTTCTAGAATGTGACGGCGGAAATGTAGGGAGCGCGGGCGCCTCGCCCGCTGTGTCACGCGCCTCGCGGGACACGGGTCGTCTTTTCGGCGGGGGCGCCCGCGCTCCCCAATCGCTTACACGTGATTACCTAACGAATCGCAAATCGATTCCGGTGCCAAAGTCGCGAAGAAAATGGTCCGCATCCGTCAAGGTCATCGGTGCGCAACAACACAACCTGAAGAACATCGACGTAGAACTTCCGCTGGGCGTATTCACAGTTGTCACCGGCGTTTCCGGTTCCGGGAAATCCACGCTGATTCACGATGTACTTTATCGGAATCTGCTGGTCGCGAAGGGGCAGTCGTCTGATCAAGAGGCCGGCGCGTGCAAATCGGTCACCGGCGCTCATCGCATCCGGGACGTGATCATGGTCGATCAGGCACCGCTTGCGCGGACGCCGCGGTCAACGCCGCTGCTTTATTTGGGGCTTTACGATCGCCTTCGTGAATTGTTCGCCGCTCAACCGGAAGCAATGTCGCAGGGACTCACAGCGGGCACATTCTCGTTTAATTCCGGCAGCGGCCGCTGCGAGCGTTGCTCCGGCACAGGATACGAGAAAATTGAGATGCAATTTTTGAGCGATCTTTTCGTGCGCTGCGCAGAATGCGAAGGCAAACGATTTCAACCGCATGTTCTGAAAGTTCGACTGCACGGAAAATCAATCCACGATCTGCTCAAGCTCACCGTAAGCGAATCGATCGAATTTTTCGCGCAAGTCGGTGAGGACAGGGCCCTGTCCAAACCGCTCAGCGTGCTTGAGGAAGTCGGACTTGGTTATCTGCGGCTGGGGCAGCCGCTGAACACACTATCCGGTGGTGAATCGCAGCGGCTGAAGCTTGTCGGGCATTTGACTGAGATAGAAAACGCTCAACGCTCAACGCTCAACGCCCAACGCCAAAATGGAAACGCCGTGGGCAATTTGTTTATCTTCGATGAACCAACCACGGGCCTTCACTTCGATGACGTGGCGATGCTGCTGCAACTATTTCAGCGGCTGGTCGGTCGCGGTCATTCCATCGTGGTGATCGAGCACAATCTCGAAGTGATCAAGTGCGCCGATTGGGTTGTCGATCTCGGCCCCGACGCCGGAGACGCCGGCGGTGAGGTGGTGGCGGTTGGAACTCCAGAGCAAATCGCAAAGGCGAGCGCATCACACACCGGACACTTTTTACAAAAAGTGTTCACACAATCTCGGAAAAAGCTGCATGTCATCCCGAGCCGCGAAGACGGCGAGGGACCTCGCAAAGCAGCACGCGAGTTGGAGGGATCCTTCGCCTACGCTCAGGATGACGAGTTGAAAATAGCCCGAGCCGCTGAGAACGCTCCCCGTTTTCGACTAAATGGAGTGAATGGCGCAATCCAAGTCCAGGGTGCCCGCGAGCACAACTTGAAAAACATCGATGTCAAAATCCCGAGGGAACGAATGGTGGTCATCACCGGCCTGAGTGGCTCCGGGAAATCTACGCTCGCATTTGATATTCTCTTCGCGGAAGGACAACGGCGTTTTCTCGACAGCATGTCGCCCTATGCACGGCAATTCGTGGAGCAGCTGGAAAAACCGGATGTCGATTTGGTCAGCGGATTGCCTCCGAGTGTCGCGATTGAGCAACGAGTCACACGGGGCGGAGGTAAATCTACCGTTGCGACAGTAACAGAGATTTATCACTTTCTTCGGCTGCTTTTCGCAAAAACCGGGACGCAGTTTTGTCCGGACTGCAATTTGCCGGTGGAGAAACAAAGTCTCGCTGCCATTACCAAGCAAATCGAGTCAACAGCGAAACGCGGGCCGGTGAGAGTGCTTGCGCCATTGGTCAAGGCTCGAAAAGGTTTTCATACCGAAGTCGCGCGATGGGCGGAACGCCAGGGATTCGATACGCTGTATGTGGATCGGAAACTGGTTGCTGTCCCGCATTTTCGAAAATTGGAGCGGTTCAAAGAGCATACGATCGATGTAGTCGTTGGCCTCATCGATCGGAAACGAATTGCGGAGACGCGCGACGTCGTTCGTCGAGCAGTGGAGATCGGGCGCGGCACGGGCCGTCTGCTTGATTCAAAAAACAGGCTCACAGTCATGAGCACCGAAATGAGCTGCCCAAACTGTGGCCGCGCATTCGAGGAGCTCGATCCGCGTTTGTTTTCGTTTAATTCGCCTCACGGCGCGTGTGAAGAATGCGGCGGATTCGGCGAGATCTGGGATCAGGATCTGCAAAGGGCTGCTAACCCGGACGGTGAATCGGTTCTGGAAGCCGAGCTAGCCGCCGAGCGCGAATCAGAATGGATCGGCGAAGGGGAGGCACACGAATGCCCGAGTTGTCACGGCTCGCGTCTGAACGCCGTGGCGCGTCACGTGCGTGTCCAGGGCTATACAATCGATCAATTCACGAATCTTTCGGCCAGCGAAGCAGCTCGCAAGGTTGATAGATTGAAGTTCCGGGGAACGCATCAAACAATCGCTGCCGGTCTCGTTCCGGAAATACAGCAGCGATTGCGTTTCATGGAGAACGTAGGCCTCGGCTATCTTGCGCTTGGACGCTCGGCGAAAACGTTAAGCGGCGGAGAATCCCAGCGAATCCGGTTGGCTGCGCAGTTAGGCTCAAACTTGCGTGGTGTCCTTTACGTACTGGATGAGCCGACGATCGGTCTCCATCCGCGCGATAACCTGCGCTTGCTGGAAACGCTCACCGCGCTGCGGAACAAAGGAAACTCACTCATTATTGTCGAGCACGATGAGGAAACCATGCGGCGAGCCGATCACATCGTCGATCTTGGACCTCGCGCAGGAATTCACGGCGGAGAAGTCGTGGCGAGCGGCACGCTGCGCGACGTGGAAAGGAATCAAGATTCCGAAACAGCGCGTTGCCTGAAAGTACCACTTCAGCATCCAACCTGCGGATCGCGTCGGTCGTTAGGCGATGTTGGAGACTGGATCGAAGTCCGCGGTGCGAGGGCGAATAATTTGAAAGATATCGATGTTCGTTTCCCCGTTGGCAGGCTTTCAGTGATTACTGGAATTTCCGGCAGCGGCAAATCCACATTGATGCACGAGGTAATTTGGCCTGCGGTGTGCGAGCAGCTTAAACAAAGAAAACGCGCGGGAAATGGCGATCTATTCAAACTGGTTAGCGGCGCGCAAGAGATCGAAGCTGTTTATGAGGTCGATCAATCACCCATCGGTAAGACATCGCGCTCGACGCCGGGGACCTACGTCAAAGTATTCGACGAGATCCGGAATCTTTATGCGCAATTACCTGTCTCGCGTGTGCGCGGATATTCTGCCAGTCGATTTTCGTTCAACGCCGAAGGTGGCCGTTGCGAGACTTGCAAGGGTCAGGGCGTAATCAAACTGGAGATGAATTTTCTGCCACGCAGCTACGTGCCATGCGAAGACTGCGGCGGCAAACGTTACAATCCGCAAACGCTTGAGGTTCTCTACAACGACAAATCGATCGGCGATGTGATGGAAATGACGATCGAAGAAGCGGCCGTATTCTTTTCGGCCCACCCGAAAATTGCGAGGCCGCTTTCTTTGCTGGCCGATACGGGATTGGGCTATCTCAAGCTGGGACAACCGAGTCCAACGCTGAGCGGCGGGGAAGCGCAGCGACTGAAGCTAGTCACACAACTCAAGCGTGGTGTCAGCCGCGCGGCTGACGAGCGGATCCGCAAAATGCGTAAACCAGGCTCGACATTGTATTTGCTAGAGGAACCCACTATCGGCCTGCACATGGCCGATATTGAATTGCTTCTCAATGTGCTGCATCGGCTCGTCGACGAAGGAAACACGGTAATTGTCATCGAGCACAATCTCAGCGTGATCGCAGAGGCCGATTACATTGTTGATCTTGGCCCAGAGGCCGGCGCGGATGGAGGCGAAGTCGTCGCCTGCGGGACGCCAGAACAAGTTGCAAAGAACCGCCTCAGCCGCACCGCGCCGTTTTTGCGAAAGATTTTGAACGCATCGCGCGCCAAAACAGCACGGTCATCCTGAGCGCAGCGAAGGACCTCAGAATCGAAGCCGCCGTGACTCAGAGGAGACTGCGTGATCCATCACCTTTTGGGAGGTCCTCACATTCGTTCGGGATGACGCGCGTTTTCGTTGCGAGTCTTGCGGACATCACGGACAATCGGCGGAATGTTCGCGTATTATCTGCACAATCTCGATCCGATTATCTTTCGAATTTACGACAACGTCGGGCCGCGATGGTACGGTCTGGCCTATGTGCTTGCATTTATCTGCGGTTATCTCTTGTTCCTCTGGCTGGCCAAACGCGGATATGCAGATCTGCCCCCGGAACGTGTCGGCGACTTCATCACGGGCTGCGCGCTGTTTGGGGTGATCATCGGTGGGCGCCTCGGCTACGTTTTCTTCTACAAACCCGAAATGTTGCGCGAGCCGCTGTCGATCTTTCGCGTTTGGGAAGGCGGAATGTCCAGCCATGGCGGAATGCTTGGTCTGTTGCTTTTCACTTTGTACTACGCGCACCGGCACAAAATATCGTGGACAAATCTTGGCGATAATCTGGTTGTGACCGCGCCAATTGGTTTGTTCTTTGGGCGCTGCGCGAATTTCATCAACGGCGAACTTTATGGACGGATGACGAAAATCCCCTGGGCGATGCAATTCCCCAAGGAACTATTCGATCATCCTCAGGAAGCCGAGCGCGCGGTCGCGACATGCGTGCGAATTGATCCATCCCTCACCACGCCCGATGCAATCGTCGGCGCAGTTCGCCAACCGCAAGTAGCGACTGCGTTGCGCTCAGTTATTTCGCCGCGCCATCCCTCCCAGCTTTACGAGGCTTTTTTTGAAGGAGTCGTTCTTTTCGCAATTTTGTGGTTCGTACGTACGCGCAGGCGTGAGCCGAATGGCGTTTTGACCGGACTGTTCTTTATCTGGTACGCGATCTTTCGGATTGTAATCGAATATTTCCGCGAACCCGACGCGACGCTGGTCGGTCCCTTCACCCGAGGCCAATTTTTTTCGTTCTTCCTGATCGCAATTGGTCTCGGGTTTGTTGCAGTAGCAAAAATGCGACCAACATTTCCGAAAGGAATGATGAAGCACGAATAACGAATGATGAACTAATGTCATTTCCGCGAATCTTGCTTTCGTTTCTCCAAATCGGCGTTATTACTTAACCCGGTGAAGCGGGAATGCTTGTTCCGGAAATCGTAGCGGCCGGCGGTGGTCTTCTTTTTGCGTTCGATCACGCGACGATCGCAGGAAAACTCGTTCTCACTCTTCTGGCCGTTGTTTCCATTTTCAGTTGGTCCATCATGATCACGAAATTGCGCGTGATCCGGTTTGCCCGAAAACAGAACGCGCGTTTCCTCGCCGCTTTTCGACAGGACCGACAGCCGCTGCGTTTATTTGAGAAAAATGCGCGCTTTCCCGGATCGCCAGTGTTCAATGTGTATCGCGCGGGCTGCGAGGAAATGACATTTCATTTGCTCGGATCGCCTGAGGTGGACGACACCTTTCGGGCGCGACTGGGAATCGCTGATAAAATTTCGCCGGCACAAATGGGTGCGGTAAACGCCGCGATGGAACGAGCCGTGGGCGAGACAGCGCTTTCACTCGAATCTCAGATGATTTTGCTCGCAACTGCGGTAAGTGGTTCGCCCTTTCTCGGCTTGCTTGGCACGGTCTGGGGCGTGATGGACGCTTTCACCGGCGTGGCCGAGGCAGGCTCGCCGAACCTCGTCTCGATGGCGCCCGGCGTATCCGGCGCGCTGATCACGACAGTGACCGCGCTCTGCGTCGCGATCCCAGCGATGTTTGGATATAATTTTCTCGTCACCAGCATTCGCGGGATCATCGTCGAGATGGACAATTTTGCCGCTGAGCTCGCTTCGGAATTCGAGCACAAATACGTCGATCACGGTTCACGCCTGCCCGCTGTAGCCTCAGCGCAGGCGGGTGATTCGGCGTTTCGCCGATGAAACGCTACTCCCAACGCCAGAATCTTTCGACGCTCAGCGAGATCAACATCACGCCGCTGCTCGATCTAGCGTTCGTGTTGCTCATCATCTTCATGATCACAACGCCGCTACTTGAAAGCAGCATGAACCTCGTGATTCCATCCAGTGGCGCGACGAATCCGCCGATCAAGTCATCACAAGTGCAAATTGTCTCAATCGACCGCAGTGAGACGATTCGGTTTAACAATCAGGTAATCGATTTGAAAGCGCTTACGGCGCGACTGACGGAACTGAAACAAACAAATCCAGACGTTGCTGTTGTAATTCGGCCCGATCGAGAGTTGCCCGTGCAAAAATTGATCGCGTTGATGGATGCGCTAAAGGCGGCGCAGATTACGAAGGTTGGTATCGCCACAAGGGCCGAGTCGAAATAGATGTCGAAGAATCCGCGGTTTTGGCGAAACGTCACGTTAATTGCCGTTGCGCATATCGCACTCATCGCAGGATTGATTCGCTGGAGTTTAGCAGCGCGAAGCGCGCCAGATGAAGAGAGCTTGGTTTGGCTGAGTGCGGGAGATCTCGAGCCTGGGAGATCAGATAATAGCGTGGCGTCCAATTCAAAGATTTCGATTCCTTCTATTGAGCCAGAACCTTTGAAGCCGGACGAAGAAAAAAAGGAACCGCCACCTCTAATTCAAGCAAAGAGCGAAATCGAATTGCCGAACCCAACGCCGATGGAAACAGGTGTGCCAAAGGCAACCGCAAAGCCGAAGGCACCACCAAAACCCACTCCGAAGCCAACACCCAAACCGACCCCCAGAAAGACTCTGCTGGCGAAAGCCACCAAATCATCGGCGCACCCCAAATCGAGTCCGCCAAAGGCCACAGAAGACCAAACCGACGCAAGTAATGAGAAAAAGAAGAGCGCGAGAACTGAATCGTCAGCCGATAACGGCGCGGGGAAGACAGGTTCAACGGGCAAGGGCGTCGGTCATGTCCGCCACGGGACGGATTCGCCGGGGGGAACAGGTGGTGGGACGAGCGCATCCGAATTCGGCTGGTATGGCAACATGCTGCATGACCGCTTTTACAGTGCGTGGATCCAACCGACGAGCACCGTCGCTTCCGGCGCCAAAATTTCAACGCTGGTGAAAGTTCGAATCGAAAAGGACGGTCACGTCTCCAAATTCGAAATCATCGAACCCTCCGAGAACGTTGTCGTGAATGAATCGGTTGCAGCAGTTGCGAAACGAGTAACTGAAGTTGACCCGCCGCCGGTCGGGCTTGGCAGCGGCAATCACTACGACGTAAAAATCAATTTCGAGCTGAATACGAGCCAGGAGACGGCGAAATAACGAATATCTTCACCCGCGCTCGAGATCGACGGATACCCCGATTCAACCGCGATTTTCCGAAAATTTGTCCTCGATCAAGCGGTGTAAGTGTTCAGATATCGCTGGATGATCGAGGCGCTGGACGACTTCATCCAGAAATCCAGTCACAATGAGACGCTGGGCGACCGGAACTGGAATACCGCGCGTGCGCAGATAGAAAAGCTCGTCTTCGTCGACTTGACCGGAAGTCGCGCCGTGGGTGCAACGGACGTTGTCGGCGAGAATTTCGAGACCAGGCATCGAATTGGCTTCTGCGTCGTCACTCAACAGAAGGTTGCGAACCTTTTGATACGCATCGGTGAAATGGGCATGCGGCTCTACTCGGATCAGTCCACCGAAAATCGTGCGGGCGCGATCGTCGAGG
>QHQO01000235.1 GCA_003221195.1 Verrucomicrobiota bacterium | reverse complement strand
GCGCGCTGGTTTGCAACGTCTTGGGCGAATTGTTCGCCGCGCCGCTTTTTATCGCGCTGGCTTGGTTCGGATACTTTCTCAATCTTTTCAATCTCACTCCGGTCGGAATGCTTGATGGCGGGCGCATCGTGACCGCGCTCTCGCGCTGGCTTTGGTTGCCAGGATTCGCATTGCTTCTCTGGTTCGGATGGAAATACCCGAATTTCATTATCTGGTTGATCGTCTTGTTATCATTGCCACGGATCTATTCGCTTTTCCGCAAGAGGACCGAGGAAGAACAGCGTTATTTTGAAGTCACGCCGACCCAGCGTTGGACGATGTCGATATTGTATTTCGGTCTGATTGCGATCCTGCTGTTTGGAATGCACGTGGCGCAGCAGGACTTAAACAAGTACGGTGTGCGCTCTCACGGCCACGGCCGAGACACGATTGTGCAGTAATCAAGACGCTGTCGCTGCGAACACTTTCTCGGGTTCGAGTCCAATTCGCTGGAGAATAGATCTGAAACGCTTGTCCGAACGAAGCGGTACAAATTCGGGAGCGATGCCAACAATGTGCAAAGCTGACGAGCGTTGCTCGCACGCGCGTTCGAGTTCACGAATTGCGTCATCATGGGCGCCAAGCGTTACATACACATGTGCAATAGCATCGCCTGGTCGGTAGCCCCAGCCTGCGACAGCTGCGTTTAGATTTTCCAGCGCCTCCTCGCGCCGGTTCATCCGAGCGTAACTGATCGCCAGACCAAACCCTGGCCTTCCAGTGAACTCTCGTGCTTTTTCGTAGAGCGCAATTGCTTCATCGAAACGTCCCATTTCGCGATACAGTGCTGCCAACGACGGCTCACCATAATGGGCAAATGTTGGATCAAGTTGCAATGCGCGTTGGCCGGCCGCCATCGCTTCATCGTAAAGACCAAAGTAACGATAGAGTTCGCACGCAAAGTTGTTCACCCAAAGTGACGCCGGATCGAGTTTCGACGTACGTTGCAAATAGGCCAGTGCTTGGTGGCGATCGCCGCGCGCCGCATAAAACGCAGCAATGAAATAATTCGACGGTGTCGAATTTGGTTCGATCTCGACTGCGCGATTGAATTCCGCTTCCGCGCCGTCAAGGTCCCAGTCCAGTATGCGCTTGCTCTCGGCCAGATAAACGTGTGCTTCGGCCTCTTGATCGTTGAGTTGTAATGCTTGCACCGCGGCATCGCGAACCTTCGGGTAGGCTTCGAGCGGAGGCACAAAGGCATCAGCCAGCCACAACCAGGCCTTTGCGATCCCCGTCCAGGCGCGACTGAATTTCGGATCTTGTTCCAGCGCCCGCTGGAAAAACTCGAGGCTCTTGCGCAACTCTGGCTCCGTGTTCTTGTCGGAATAAACAAGGCCCTCCAAGTAAGCATCGTACGCAGCTGTGCTTCGAGATGGACGCGACGGCGAGATCGCGAGTTTGAGCTTCAGAGTATCGACGATGGAGCGCGTGATCTCGTCCTGTAGCGTGAAAATTCCATGCATTTCGCGCTCGTACGTTTCCGACCAAATAGTAAATCCGTCACCCGCATCGATTAGCTCCGCGGTGATACGGACTCGGTTGCCATCGCGCCGAACACTACCCTCGAGCACGTGCCCGACATTTAACTTGGATGCGATTTCGCCTAGCTCGGCCTCTTTGTCTTTAAACCAGAATGAAGACCGCCGCGCTGCTACGCGCAGGCCATCAACTTTCGCCAGCGCGCCCAGAAGCTCCTCCGCAATACCTTCACCAAAGTAGGCGTGGTCTTTGGCCGGGCTTAAATCGTTGAAAGGCAAAACAGCGATGGATTTCTCACCGGGCTCAACTCGGTTGGAAGCGGTTGCGGATGGAACGATGTCGGTACTGCGAGTGTCGAGATCGGGCGTTCGCACAATTCCGTATCGCGTGAGATCGAAAAACCAGGAGAACGCCAGCGCAACTGGAAACCCCAGCACGATCAGCAGTACAGTGAGGCGCACCACCCAATTCGGGATGTCGAAAACGGGAAGGACCTGAGCAATGCCCTGAGCGAGCGCCCACCCACCGACAAGATAGGCGACCGCGACGCTATAGACTCTCCTCCGTTTTAGCTCGGCAAAAAATTTTTTTGGATTCACTGCTCGATCGAGAGATCAAGCCTCATATTTTGTCCACGATTGGCAACCGACAAGTTCTGTGTTCGATTGAAACGGCGCGACGACTGGAACGCCAATACGTCAGCCGAGCCTAAGCGCCGAGGAGTCACTTCGCTGGTTGTTCGAGGAGCTTTTGAAAGCGAGGATCACTTCGAATCGGGTCCCATTCCCAGCGATGTTTCAGGTCGTTGATGGTGACGCTATAATCGACGCTGTCCACCGCGCCCGGCGTTTTGATCAATCGGTCAAGGAGCGCAAACGCTAGATCTTTTTCACCGACGCGAGCGTAGATCAATGCCAGGTAGCAATTCGCAATCACGCCGTCAACGGCATCCTTAGACTCCGGCTTCAGTTCGACCGCGCGGCGGCCCTCTCGCATCGCGTCCTCTTTGCGCCCCATAAACGCGTAGAACCAGCCTAGATTAGCATGCCGCATAGCGCTCAAAGGCGCCTCTTTGACAGCGTTTTCAAAAACAGGCTGCGCGTCTGCAAAGTATTTTTGCGATCCGGCGATATCACCTTGCGCCAGGGCAATGGAGCCTTCAAAGAAACTCCGTGGCGTTGCTCCCTCGGCTGTGTATGAAAGTTCCTTGGCAGTTGAGCCATCGATCGCACGTCTGGCGGCTGCGTAATCTCGATCCAACATCGCGACTTCCCATCGCACCGAGGTAACGCCGCCATCAGGATCGACACCGGGAGGAACCTGGTTCAGAAAAGACTTCAACAGAGCGGTGTCTCCCTTCCACCAAAAATCCACGTAGCCGCTCTGAATTTTCGCCACGATTGATGCAGGCGCCATAGCGCGCAGTTGCTCTACCCACCGCGCGGCTTCCGGCCAACGACGCATCGCCGTGTTTGTAAAGATAAGTTCGCGGACAGTATTTGGATTTTGCGGATCGAGTCTCGCAACTCTTTCATATTCCTTGAGCGATTGTTCCCACTTGCCCTGTCGGCGCTTTATCGCCGCAATCAGTCGCCCGATATCTCCATTGCTGGGCGATAAACGAGCAGCAATATCGAATTGTTCGAGAGCGCGCTCGTAATCTTGATCCATCCAGTAAATGCATTGACCGAGGGCAAGATGCGCTTCCGCCAGGTTGGGTTGGAGATGGAGGGCTATTTCCGCTTCAGCGCGAGCTCTGTTTTCCCAATCCTGGGTTGGCTCGTAATAATGGAAAATCTCAGCGCAAACGGATGCAAGCCGCGCGTGCGCAAGCGCAAAATCCGGGTCGAGCGCTATCGCTTGCACGTAAAGTTGCTCTGCAGTCTTGTAATCCTCCAGCAGCGTGTCGGGATTCCGCGAGATTTGATTAGCTCGCAAATAAAATACATAAGCATCCGGATTTTGCGTGGGCTTGGCTGTCACTCGCGCTTGCTCATCCGTACTCAGCGTAGCGCGCAGAGCTTCGGCGATTTCACTGGCCAATTCGCCTTGCAATCCCAGCGAGTCAGCGAGGGTGCGGTCGTAATGGTTCGCCCAGATCTGTCGGGCGCTCTTTGCATCGACCAATTGCACGTTGACGACTACCCGATCACCTTCCCGCCGCACACTGCCCTCGAGGACATTTGCCACGCCAAGCGTTTTGCCGATGGCGCGCAGATTCTGTGCCGCAGCGTCGCGAAACTTCATCACAGACGAACGGCTGATCACTCTGAGGTCTTTGATCTTTGCTAGACTGGTGAGGATGTCGTCCTGAACTCCGTCTGCAAAAAATGCATTCTCCTTGTCCGGGCTAAAGTTTTGGAATGGCAGCACCGCGATGGTTTTCTCGGGCACAAGCGACGTTCCCTCCGCTTGTTTGAAATAGAGCCAAACGCAAAAAGTGGCGACGGCGATCAAAAGAGCACCGGCCGCGATCAAAAGACCTTTGCGTCGAAAGATCGATGGAGAACCATCTGCGGCCTGCGCGGCTTGCTCCGATTGCCATTGTTTAACCTTCTGCGGCAATTGCGCGTTCCCAATTTCGTCTGTGTAGAGATTTACAATGGAAATGGGAACGCTGTGTTTGACGGCGCATTCGCCCAGATCGTGCAAGTAAGGACGCCACTGTCGCGACTGAGTCAGGTCTTCGGCCACGCGCTTGGATAGGAGAATGTGACCGGTATCGCCGCAATCCATCACTCGCTGTGCAATGTTAATTCCTGCGCCTGCAACGTTTGCTCGACCATTTACATCCTGGACTTCGTTGACCGGCCCGCTGTGAATTCCCATCCGAAGCTTCAGCTGAGGA
Source organism: Verrucomicrobiota bacterium (assembly GCA_003221195.1). Taxonomy (GTDB): domain Bacteria; phylum Verrucomicrobiota; class Verrucomicrobiia; order Chthoniobacterales; family UBA10450; genus Udaeobacter. Next base: position 1,380 of record QHQO01000235.1, on the reverse strand, counting down.
TGTTGCTTTAGCTTTTTAGTGATCTCGATCGCGCATTGGACGGGCGCCTCGGGACTGTTGAAAAAAACCAGCGCCATTCCGTCTCCAGCGGGCAGTCGGATCAGTTTGTCGGCGGCTTCCGCAGCACGAACTTGCTCGGTGTTGCGGACGATTTCAGTGAGGTGTTCTACCAGCTCGCGCTGCTCGTCCAGGAGTAGCTTGGAGTAGCCGACCACATCCATGAATAAGACATGACCGATCTCCAGCCGCACACCCGCCCCAGCGCTATTGGACATATTGTTTCAGTGTGCCAAGCAGCTCGTGAAGTTCATAACGGCTTCCGTGTGCCGTTCCATTATGCATCACGCCATTGCCAATGCCGACACAAATTATCATATTGACCCGAACCATGATAACGCGCCGTCAGTCCTTGAAATGCCTTCTCGCGGTCGGAGCGGCGACATTGGCCGCACCGATGATCAACCGTGGCTGGTTTCAGCTCTTCGCGGAGACCACGACCAAATACTCTGCCCGCGCCATCGATCTGGTTCAGCGCAGCACAATAGTGGACATGCTTAACCCCTTCACGCTGCTTGGAGTGTTGGCGCCCGTCAAGGGAGACAAGCAGCCAACCTGGTTCACGAATCCTGAGACATTTAGCGCTGCTGATTTTCAGCGTTTCAAAGATTCCAGGATCGACGCGATGCATATCGGCGTGGGAACGGCCGGGCCAAACGCGTACCACCAGGTGATGTGGTTTCTCGGTCTGTGGAATGGATTCATTGCGCATCATGGGGAGCACCTGATGCGTGTAGACGGCGCAACAGGCATCGATGCCGCGAAGAGTTCCGGAAAAATTGGCATTATTCTGGGACTGCAAAACTCCGCGCATTTTCGGACGCCAGATAACGTCGATCGATTTTATCAACTCGGACAGCGTGTATCGCTGCTCACATATAATAGCCGCAACCTGATCGGCAACGGAAGCACAGAGCGACGGGACGATGGCATCAGTGATTTCGGCGTTACGATCATCGAACGTATTAATAAGATACGAATGGCCGTTGATGTCGCTCATTGTGGCGATCGCACCACGCTCGATGCATTCGAAATTTCCAAGGCACCAGTGCTCATTACTCATGCCAATTGTCGCGCGCTCAACCCCGATCAGCCGCGATGCAAAACTGATGAAGCGATCCGCAAGATGGCGGCCAAAGGAGGAGTGATGGGCACCGGCGTCCGTAATTTCGTTTCTGCCAGGGAACCGACTACGATAGAAGACCTGCTGAACCATTACAATCACGTCGCCAAGCTCGTCGGAGTCGAACATGTAGGTGTTGGCAGTGATATCGATCTCGACGGTTACGACGCACTTCCGGAGGATTATAAGAAATGGTTAAG
>QHQO01000234.1 GCA_003221195.1 Verrucomicrobiota bacterium | reverse complement strand
TCTACTTGATCTCAACGATACGGCGGACCGATTGGTTGCGGACGCGGGCGCACTCCAAACGCCGACATTGATGATCGGAGCCGGCCGTGATTGGGTCGTTAGCCTCAAAGCGCAACGTGAATTTTTTAACCGGCTTTCGTCGTCGTTAAAGGAAATGGAGATTTATCCTGCCGCTTATCACGCCATCTTTCATGACCAGGATCGACATCTGGTTGTGCACCGCCTGCGTAAGTTTGTTTACGAACGCTTCGCCGAGCCGATTACGCAGCCTTCGCTTTTGAACGCGGACCAGGTTGGCTACACATGGGATGAATATGAGCGGCTGAAGTCGCGCGGCGGAATGAAGTTTGCCGTGGCACGAGCTGGACTAAGAGCGGCTGGCCAGTTGAGCCGCGGGGTAGATCTCGGTTGGCGGAACGGCTTCGATTCGGGACTTTCGCTGGATTACGTTTACGAAAATAAACCGCGCGGATCGTTAGGCGTCGGTCGTTTGATCGACAAATCGTATCTCAACAGCATTGGTTGGCGTGGCATTCGGCAGCGCAAAGCGAATCTTAAGAAGGCGTTGAGAAACGTAATCGAAAAGCTTCGTCAGGAAGGGCGGCCGGTTCGCATTTTGGACATAGCTGCCGGGGCCGGGCGATATGTGATCGAAACGATGCACGAGCTTCCAGACATCTCGATAAATGCGACCCTGCGCGATTATGAACAGGAGAATGTCGATGCCGCGCGAGCGTTGGCGCAGGAATTCGGACTGGAAAATGTGATCGTGGAGCGAGGCGACGCATTCGACCGCGATTCGATTGCCGCAATCGCACCGCGTGCAACGATCGGAATCGTGTCCGGGCTGTACGAATTGTTTCCCAGGAATGAACCAGTCTTGAATTCACTCCGCGGGCTTGCCGGAGCCATCGAGCCGGGCGGCTATTTGATTTACACGAATCAACCCTGGCACCCGCAGGTCGAATTCATTGCGCGCGTGTTACGTAATCGGGAAGGGGAACCCTGGATCATGCGCCGCCGGACAACGGCCGAAATGGATGAATTGGTGTGCGTGGCCGGTTTCCGGAAAATAGCGATGGAAGTGGACCAGTGGGGCATGTTCACCGTGTCAATCGCACGGCGCGCGGAGCCTTAACATCGCGTGCGCGCCTCTCGCCTTAAAGCATTCGCGGTTTCTGCGGGATTGTCGGTCCTGTTTCTGGTCGTTTACAGCGGTTGCAATTGGATCACTGGGCAACGCGGCCAAGTCGGCTCATTTTATTTTCAATGGGAGCGCGCCATCCCATTCGTTCCTTTCATGATTCTCCCATACATGTCGATCGACCTCTTCTTTATCGCGGCCCCGTTCCTTTGTCGAACGGACGAGGAGTTACAAATCTTTTCGAGGCGGGTCGTAGCCGCAATTCTCATTGCGGGCGTTTGCTTTTTGCTTTTTCCGCTGCGCTTTGCTTTCCCGCGCCCTCATGCTAGCGGATGGCTCGGCGCGATCTTTGATTGGTTTCGCGGAATGGATTCGCCCTTTAATCTTCTCCCGTCGTTGCACGCAGCGCTGCTGTTGCTCCTGATCGATCTCTACGGGAGAAATCTTCGCGGCGTTTTCTTGCTCGCGACGATGCTTTGGTTCTTTCTTATCGGTCTCTCGCCGTTGCTCACTTACCAACACCACGTCATCGATATCGTCGGTGGTTTTGTCCTGGCCGGGTATTGCTTCTACCTCTTTCGCGAGCCTTCGCGCGTGTTGCCAGTCGTGGTGAACCGTCGCATCGGTTCTTACTATACAGCAGGAGCGGCGGTCGTTTTACTCATGGGCGCGATGTTCTGGCCATGGGGAGCCCTGCTTCTTTGGCCAACGATCGCGCTCGGCATGGTGGCGATTGGATACTTCGGAGCCGGTCCGGTCATTTTTCACAAGACGAAAGGCAAGTTGCCGTGGAGCACGCGGTTTGTGCTGGCGCCTTGTTTGCTCGGTCAATATTTCTCTCTGCTGTATTACCGCAGCCGATGTCGATCTTGGGATGAGGTCACGCCGCGAATCCGGATCGGCGGTAAACTAGGGTCCCGCCTCGCGAACAAAGCTTTGCGCTCCGGAGTGACCGCCGTGCTCGATTTAAGCGCTGAGTTTGCTGAAGCTAAACCGTTCCGCAAAATCAATTATCGAAACATCCCCATCCTCGATTTAACAGCTCCCACTCAGGCGCAGCTCGCGGAGATGGCCGAATTCATCGGCAACCACTCCCGAAACGGCGGCGTCTATGTTCACTGTAAGATCGGTTACTCGCGAAGTGCGGCCGCGGTCGCCGCTTATTTAATAATGAGTGGGACAGCGAACACTGCGAAAGAAGCATTCGCGATCATTCGCCGGGCTCGACCGTCCGTTGTTATTCGGCCCGAAGTGATCTCCGCTGTGTCCGAATTCGGCCTTCGACTTCGTCATCCCCCAGTAGCACTGACTCTTTTCTCCTCGCCTTGAATCACGGCGCACCTACATAATCGCGAGAATCTTATGAACTACAACGAACTGATTCAGCTTTACTTCGAGCGCTCGAACGCGATGCAACAATATTGGAATCTCTACGTCATCATCGTTGGCGGCGTCCTCGCGTTCTCCTCGCTGCGCAAACAGCCGGCTGCAATTACGACCGCCCTCGTCTGCATTCTATTCGCCCTGTTCGCCTATAAGAATCTCGATGCGATGAAAGACACAACCGCGCAACGCTTCGCCACGATTGAGGCGATCAAACAATTCGATTCTGCCGGTGCGACTGTCCCGGTCTCGAAGCAAGTGCGCGATCTAATCGAGCCGACTCTTACACCCGCAACGTTTGGAAGCGTCAAAGCCACCCACATCATCAGCGACCTGCTTACCATTATCGCACTTTGTGCAATGGAGCTTCGAAGAAGAAGGCTCAAAGCGAGCCCGAGTATGCCTTGAAGCACTCGGATCGATTCAAGGCTCGCACGAGAATTCCACGACGATAATTTGCCAGGACGTCTACTTTGTGAGCTCTTCGACGGGCGCAGCGTATGACAGCAATCACGATGTTTCCTGAAACAATTTGTTCAAATCTGCAGACGCAGCGCCGTTCGCCAGAAGATTGAATGTGCCGTGTGCTTTGATCTCTTTGGCGGCGCGCAGAAATGTGCCCCATGCAGCGAGGGCAAGGCCGGAACCGACAGAGATGCGCCGCACACCCAGGTCAGCCAGTTGTGACAGTGAAAGCTGATGATTGAATCCAGAGACGAGGACATTAACTGGCTTCGGCGCGATGGTCTTCACGATCTGCGCAATCTCATCTGGTTTACTAACGCCTGGCGCGTAGAGGCAATCAGCGCCGGCATCAGCGTAGACAGCAAGCCGGTCGAGGACGGTATGAAATGGATCGGGATCGTGCACCAGCCACGCTTCACAGCGTCCGGTTAGCACAACGCCGCTTTCCGAAGCGTCAATCGCAGATCGCGCTGCCCGAATTCGATCGATAGCCAATTTTTTTTCGTAGAGCGGTTTGTCAGTGCGACCCGTACTGTCTTCGATTGATAAACCGGCAACTCCGGTTGAAACGCAAAGTCGCACATTGTTCGCCACGTCTTCTGGCTGATCGGCGTAGCCGGCCAGGAAGTCTGCGTTAACCGGCAGCGCGGTTACTTCCACAATTTCCCGGATGTGGGCAAGCATTTCATCGCGCGGCGCACCGCCATCGGGTTTTCCACGTGAGAAAGCGAAGCCTGCTGAAGTTGTGGCAAGCGCTTCGAATCCGAGATGTTCCAAATAGATCGTCGTTCCGATGTCCCACGGATTTGGAAGCACGAAACATCCGGACTCGTGCAGTACGCGAAATTTTTCAATGACAGAAGTTTGTTGTGCTGAAGTCATGTCGAAAATCTTATGCTACTTCGGCTCGCGCGCGAGTTTGGTAACTTAGGCATCTTGTCCGCCAGTCGGACGGACTCGTCCCGTGGCGAGCCTGATTCGTCGCGCAGGCTTCCCAGCCTGCCAGGCCTGCGGGCAAGATGCCCGCTCGACCTAACAGCCAAGATGGCTGTGTTACGGCTTCATGCGGATTTCCAAATCTTCCGTAACGGGCCTTCGGCGCCGTAAATCGGATCGTTCTCCGGCATTGGCAAGGCCGCAATATTGTGATCGGCTTTCGGACGCTCGCCCGAAGCACCACGAAGTAAATCCCAACGGCGACCCTCGGGGTAAGCTCCGACAACGCCAAAATCGTCGCTGGCACCAACGTTCTGGTGTGCCACACCGGCCGGGATGACTATCAGATCGCCCGCATGCACCTCGATGTTCTTGCCATGCTCGCCGCCGAGTCGAAGAGTGGCAGCGCCAGAATAAACACCCAGCACTTCATGCGACGTGCTGTGATAATGAGGAAAGGAATAGACTCCGTCTCGCCACGAGTTGGTCCAGTCGTTACCGGCAAAACGTTGTTCGAAAATAGAACTAGGATCTTTGGCGTCGGTCGTGATCGCGTGTCGATAGACCAGCAAGGGCAGGCGACTATTTGGGAAAATACCGTCGTCGTTAAAATTCAATTGCTCCGGTTGAATGAAATCTTGCTGTTGGATCATAAGGGGTGTCTCTGTTCACATAACGCAAGAAAAGGCGAAGGCGGCCGTGGTAGGAGCAAAATTGTGATAGCTCCTGTAGTAGCCGCCTCGTTGTGTCGAGGAGCTCCTGCGGTGTCGCCCATGACAGCACAGCGACACAGCGGCGCTGTGGCTACAGTATCTATGTGACCTAGAAAATAGAACGCAGCACACCACCTTCTACACGCAAAGCAGCGCCGTTTGTGGCGGACGACAAAGGACTCGCCACAAATGCAACCAATGCTGCTACTTCCTCAATTGTAGCAAATCGTTGCAGCAGCGAGCTTGGTCTAACTGAACTAAAGAAATCCTTTTCTATTTCGTCAGGCGTGATCCCCTTCGTTCTTGCAACATCGGCGATAAATTGTTCGACGCCTTCGGATCGCGTTGGACCGGCCAGGATTGAATTTATTGTGACACCAGTGCCCGAAGTTGTTTCCGCCAAGCCGCGGGCCAACGCCACCTGCATCGTCTTGGTTACACCATAATGAATCATCTCAACCGGAATGTTCACAGCGGACTCGCTGGAGATGAAAATGATGCGACCCCAGTTGGCGGCCTTCATGCCCGGCAGGTAGTGCCGGCATAGCCGCACACCGCTCATAAAGTTTGTCTCGATGATGGAATGCCAATCGTCGTCGGTGATTTTGTCGAACGGTTTCGGCTCGTACACGCCAATGTTATTGACAAGAATATGTAGTGAAGGCAGAGCCTCGATGCATTTCGCGCTGCCCCGCGCCGTTGCGAGATCGGCAACCATGCCGCTGACTTTTGCGTCGCCGATTTCCTGTTGAATCGTTTTGACGGCGCCATTGACTCGATTCTGAGTACGGCCAGTAATAACAACGGACGCTCCTTCCCGGGCCAGGGTGCGAGCAATCGCAAAGCCGATACCAGCAGTCGATCCAGTAACCAACGCTTTCTTTCCGTTTAATTGCAGGTTCACAGGTTCAGTAACTATCGAACTTCTGGGTGAAATGTCTTCCCTAACTCCATTTCAACGCCACCTTAGTCTTCGTTTTGTTAGGCCACAACTGGCCGAGTCACTCTGAGCCTCGGATTACCGAACTGGAAGTAAGCACCACCGGTGGCGCCCACCTCCATTTGTTTCGCGTCCGATTATGAAGAAGAGAACGTGTGTTGTCATCACCTGATTCCAAGCGATTGGAGCGTCGCCGCATCCACCGTCCCCGTGACGCTCAGGTTGCGGTCTTCCTGATAACGGGAAATAGCGGCCTCTGTTTGGTCGCCGAGGGTTCCATCGATGTCGCCGTTATAGTAGCCAAGCTTCGCAAGCTCCGACTGAACCGCGCTCACGGTTGCGTTGGCCGCGGGCTGACCCGAATCGGAATAAGCTGGCTGATCATCATCGCTATATGGGGAGTAGTTATAGTAGCTGTAGGGATTACCAGAGTAGTCACCAGAGTAATCATAGGGACTGTAGCTGTTGTAATCGTACGGGTAACCGTAGTCGTAGGCGTAGTAAGGATAGTAATCCCATGGGTAAAGTCCCCACCAGAAGCCGTCAACAAAAACAAACACCTGGTTGTTATGAAAGTGGGCGTGATGTCTGTCCCAATCGCGATGCCAGTTGGCGTCATGCCGCGCAAACGCGCGGTTTCTGAGAAATGACTGACGGTTTGCCGAAGTCCGCGGATCCGAACCCCGGTTCCGCCCTGCAATTGAACCAACGCGATTTGATTGACGGTTTGTCGTGGGCGCGATTGAGCCCACACGA
>QHQO01000041.1 GCA_003221195.1 Verrucomicrobiota bacterium | reverse complement strand
CCGGCCCAGTCGAGCACGCTCCTAACCGTTTTCCCGTCGGGACAGCTTATTACCCGGCTACGTTCTGTATCAATAGTTCTGCTACAGACGCACGTGATAATGCTACCACCACCTACGCTGATAACGATGGTGTGATTCGGCCGGCAGATGCTATTTATCCTGGCGCCGCGAGCACTACCGGATCATCGACGCCTTACTACACGACTTCGACAAGTTATCATCCGATTATGTTAAATCGCCCATTTCGAAACGTGGCCGAGCTAGGCTACGCCTTTCGCGATCTGCCCTGGAAGACGCTGGACTTTTTTACTGACAAGAGCGCAGATGCGGGACTTCTGGACATCTTCACGATTAACGACGGCTCTCCAGGGGTGGGCATTGGCGGCCTTGGGACTACTTTTATGGTGCAACCCACCATGACTGCTGGGAACGTCAATCTGAACAGTCTGTACCTTGATCCCAACAACAGTAACCTCGCGCCTGTCGGTCCACCGATATTGGCTGGCGCTCTTTGGGATGACTCTTCCTCTACTGTTGCCGCGATGGGCGTAGGGGACCAAACTGCGCAGACGATGACGAGCCGGCTCGTGAATGCCAGATCGGCAACTCCCATGCAAAATAAGGCGGAACTGATAACTCGCGCTAGCTTGCCGACGACAATCCTGCCCACGGCAGCAAACGACCCTCAAGCTGTTAAGGCCCGGCGCGAAGTTGTTGCACGGGCAATGTCTTCCGTCTCGCAAACGCGCGTGTGGAACGTGCTAATCGACGTGGTGGCCCAGTCAGGTCATTTCAAGCCAAACGCTAGCAACCTGCAAAACGACTTCATCGTCGAAGGTGAACAACACTACTGGGTACATGTCGCTATCGATCGCTTCACCGGGCAGGTCATCGACAAACAGATTGAAGTCGTAAACGAATAGCGAAACTGGAAACTTTGACAGTGCTTACGGAGTGCGCCAGGCCTCCAAAGTTTCAAACCTGAAAAGAGAACCAAAAACAATGAGTAAACAAACCAATAAGGCTATCGGAGTTCACCTCGCTTGGAGTGGAACTTTCGTCGCCGTACTTTTTATCTTCATCAATACGATGCCTCGCGCGTTAGGCCAGCGGCATAGTAGTAACACAAAACTCGTGTCCCAAGCGCCGAGACTCAGCAACGTCAACGGCGCAGTGCCTGCTGCTGCCAGGATGCCCAACGCGCGGGCGGCCGCGTCGCCGTCTGGCAGGCGCAGGGGTCCTGAAGGAGTATGTCCATCCACAATTACGCAGTCGCTGAGCCAGGAGATTGCCTCGGATAACTCGGTGGCATGCAATAACGGGACGGCGACGGCTCAGAACAGTTACTGGCGCGCCTTTGACATGACCACTTTTACTGGCGACGCACAATACGATGTTACCTCGGTCTCGTTCGGCATTGAAAATGCCAGCAGCGGAGGAGGGACAGGGCAACCAGTAACGGTCAATCTCTATACCAACAATGGCGGGTCATTCCCTGCCGGGACGCGGACATTGCTAGCTACGACCGGTCCCATGACGGTGGCGGATCAACAGTTGACAGTATTGGAGGTGCCATTAGTGGCGACCGTGCCGGCTGGGACGTCCGAACTGGTTATGGAAGTCAATTCGCCCGATGGAAGGTCGGATGGGAACGTCTTCTTCATCGGTTCGAATCCTGACGGGCAAACTGCACCCGGCTATCTCAGCTCGGTAGACTGCGGGCCGTCCGATCCGACGGACTTGGCAGACCTCGGCTTCCTAAACATGCACATTGTGTTTAATGTTAATGGCAGCTGCCCAGTTGCCACGCCAACACCAACGCCTACAGCTACACCAACGCCGTCTGGTAGGCCTAGGCCAACGCCCCGGCCTCGTCCAAGTCCACGGCTTCGCCCGACTTCGTAGCGTGCGATGTTTTGCGAACGTCGCCCTTTCATATGCGATTGTTGGTTGAAATAGTTGTTATCGGTGCGCTGATTTCTTTGGGCTGGAATACGCCATTTAAAGAGTGGAGCAACCGGGCTACCACGGAAATACAAAAGCTGCTACACTCCAGACGGCAGACACCTTCGGGTGTGACCACCATCCCGGCTCCCACCGCTCCGCGGGAACGAGAGGAAACTCTTGGGAAAGGTGCGGTACGAAAATTATCTCCCGGTCGATAGAAGCGGCTCTGGAGCCGTGAAAGGCTTCACGCGAAAGCATCACGTTGGCAACTCGACGCTTTCCGTCAGGGTTAAGATTGCGATGAAGCAGTAGTGTCGGCTCTCATCCGTCAGTGGTGAGTTGCCCAGCTTCCTTGATTTTGTGGAAGCTACCTGGTCCGATTGAGACCAACAATCCCACCTACCTTGGCTTCGTGCTGAGCTACTCCGAAAGCGTTCGCGCCGGGCTACGGCGCTTTGACTTTCCGACCTTCGCTCTTGGTTGGTTTCAGTGAGGCTTTCCTGCTACTTGGAGAGATGAGCGTCCGATCAGCGCGGGTTTCTTTTTGCTGCTGCTGGCGTTGGCGCGGCCGAATGGTCCTCCCATGCCGGCGCATGAATTCTGGAGGTTGCCATTGCGCTTCCTTGAGCAGCCCATTCTTTGAAAGGCCTGTTCCAGCCAAGGTAAATCAAGGCGGCAACAATTATTATTTCGACTAGTAGTCGCATCCGAAAGGTGAGATTCGCAAAAGACGGTGGGCAAAAGCAATCTTAATTTTTGTAGACGCTTAGCGCGAGATTGTCGGTTCCGATGTAAGGCCGGTTTGAATGTCCTACGCGATAAGGTTCGCCTCTCCCTGGCCAGGGAGAGGGGAGGGTGAGGGTTTCGAAAACGTTCGCTAACTGGCAGGTGTAGTTCCAACCCCTCACCTTCATCCTCTCCCCTTTGCCGAGGGGAGAGGCGGGAGAGGTCAAACTCGTTGTTTATGACTCGGTATGACCTTCGACCAGGATCATGTTTGTCTTCGCTGTGCGCTGCCGCATTTTTCGCGGTTCGCGGTATTCCTCGCAATTGAGCCATTCCCTGGCGCGTTGCGCGGATTCGAATTCGAGCACCACGATGCGCTTCGGTCTCCAGTCGCCTTCCAGCACTTCGGTTTTGCCGCCGCGGACGATGTATTTGCCGCCGTACTTCTCCACGGTCGCACCGGCGAGCTTCTTGTATTCTTCGTACCCAACGGGTTCGACGATGTCGATTTCAACAATGATATAGGCGGGCATGATGGGAGTTAAAAGGTTAAAAGGTTAAAGCGTTGAAGCGTTAAAGCGTTAAAGCGTTAAAGCGTTAAGCATTGAAACGTTAAAACGACACATCGTAACAAGATCATTCCATTTTAACTTTCTAACCTTCTAACTGCGCTTTGGATTAGTGGCCGTTATGGCTCCTGTCTTTTGCAGCTAGCTCGGGGATCTTTTTCCGGCGCCGCAGTCGCAGCCAGTTGTTCCAGGTTTTGCGAAGACTGTCGCGCGGGGTCTGGTATTTTTGAGTCAATTCATTGCTCTTTACGATTTGCGCGAGAATTCCTTTCGTAGAAAAATCGTCGGTATTGACGATCGTGTAAGCCGTTCCAATAGCAGCTGCATGGTGCGCGTCGCTCGCCGCGGTCATCGGCAAGCCCCGAATCTGCGCGTACTTGAACGCGTAACGGTTATAGCGGCGAAGAGTTGTCGCGGCATTGAAAACCTCTATCGCGTCAACGGGTAGCGTTTCCAGGATAGAAAAACGGATTCCTGCGCGAAACAAATCATACGGGTGCGGAGGAATGGCGAGACCGCCTCGCTGGTGGATTATGTCGCAGACTTCGCGTGCTGGTTTTCCCTTAAGGTAAGGTAGCTCCGCACCGATGCAGAGAAGATGACCATCGGCAGTCGTTACTTCTATTCCCGGGAGAACGAGGAAATCATCGACCGGCAATCCATCCAATCGCATCAAACCTTTTTGGAGCAGGTAATTGACCGCATCGCATGTGTTGTGATCGGTGATAGCAATGCCATGCAAACCTTTGGCGCGCGCTGCTGCAATCATATCTTCCGGGCTGGAGACGCCGTCCCCGGAAAAAAAAGAATGTGTATGCAGGTCGATGTTAAACGGCATGGCTAAAAGGCAATGTTAAAAAGTTAAAAGGTTACAAAGTTAAAAAGGGGAGGGGACTGAACAAAGCGACCTTTCAACCATTTAACTTTTCAACTTTTTTAACTGCTAAACAAGCTCTTCAACAACAAAGGTTGGCTCAGTGGCCGGTTCCTCTGGAAAACGATTGAATTGGTGATCGTACAACCGGCGGTAATAGCCGGATTTTCCAAGAAGCTCGGCATGTGTTCCAATCTCCTTGATGCGGCCGCCGTCCATTACAATGATTTTGTCAGCGGACAAAACAGTCGATAGCCGATGAGCGATGGCGATTACCGTGCGGCCAGCCGCCAGTTCGGCCAGGGCTTTTTGAATTTGTTGCTCGGATTCGGAATCGAGTGATGACGTGGCTTCATCCAGCAAAAGAATTGGTGCGTTTTTCAGAACGGCGCGCGCGATGGCAAGGCGCTGTTGCTGTCCGCCGGAGAGAAGACAGCCTTTATCGCCAATGACGGTTTGGTAGCCCTTTGGCTGGGCCACAATAAAGTCGTGTGCATAGGCGGCTCGCGCTGCTTCGCGAACTTCTTCCGGCGTCGCATCCAGCCGGCCAAATTGGATATTGTTGAAAATTGTATCGTGAAACAGGAACGTCTCCTGAGTAACGAGTCCGATCTGTTCGCGCAATGATTTCTGCGTCAGGGAGCGCAGGTCGCGACCGTCAATTTTCACGGTGCCGGAAGTTGGATCGTACAAGCGCAGGATGAGTGACAGAATCGTGCTTTTGCCCGCGCCACTCGCGCCCACCAGGGCATGAGTTTTGCCGGGCTCCATATGCAGAGTCAGATTGCTGATCGCATTAGTCACTGCGTTGGCATAACGAAACGTCACATCTTCAAAGTCAATCCGGCCCTGCGACGACCTGAGCGCCACGGCATCCGGCGCGTCTTGGACAGTGGGCTTTGAATCGAGAAGCGCGAAAATAGAAGTCGTGGCTGCGACTGAACGCTGCATCACGATGTGGAGCCTGCTAAGCGTCTTGATCGGGTCGTAGAGAATGAAAATTCCGGTCATCAGCCCTAAAAATCGACCGGCGCTGAGGTTCGCTTCGTAAACGTAAAGCAATGCCATTCCTACACCGATCGCAGCGATGATCTCGACCAGCGGACCGACAGCTTCCATTGCCCTGATCATGCGCATTATCTGGGAAAACTGCGCTTGATTACTGCGCTTGAATTCCTTTTCCTGGTGGGCCTCACGCGCAAACGACTTGATCACGCGAATGCCAGAAAACGTTTCCTGCATCGTCACCACCATTTGGGCCATGCCTGCCTGTTCGTCTTGCACCGCCTTCTTAGCACGACGCCCGTAGATGCGAAGCGGCAGCAAACACGTAGGGAAGAGAACCAACGTGACTACAGTGAATTTCCAGTCCATCAGAAGTAAGGCACTGATTGCGCCTACAATCGTGACAGGTTGCTTAAAAACGTCGCTGCCGACAGTCGTCAGAGCCATCTGCATGACGCGTGTGTTGTTCGTGATAAGCGACATCAAAAAGCCAGAACGCGCCTTGTTAAAGAAATCCATCGAGTTGCGGAGCATCTTGCTGAAGAGCTGACTGCGGATATCAGTGACGACCTTGTTGCTCACCCACTGCGTGCAATAGGTGCTTCCGTAGGAACAGAGGCTACGCAAAGTCATGATCACCGGAATGGCAAGGCAGATCAGCACGATCGAATTGATTTTTGGGCCTGTATCGAGGGCATGAAGATTTGAGCGCATGGCCATCGGACTTGGAGCGGCACCGTGGAAAATAGTGCTGGCGACGCGGGCAGTCGCCCAAGGCAAAAGTGAAGTGACGCCGCCGTAGGCAAGACCCAGCGCCAGGCCCAGGATAAAACGAACCTTATACGGCTTGAGGTAACCGTAGAGCCGCCCGTACGTACCAGAGGCCGCACGTAACGTTTCCCAGAATGACAGTTTTTTCTTAGCCGCTTTTGCGCCGCTCATGACGTTCGGGCCGTCGCATGCTGCGACAGCAGGAAATCCATAGCACTAATCACGGCTTCCGTCGAGATTTGACTCATTGGAAGGCGGGGCTGGACCGGGGAAAACTCAGTGATCGGCTTAGGTGTTTCCCCCTGCAGAATGAGTGCAGGACTTTCCCTCGGTCGCCAGTGAAACGGGTTCGTTGGCCCGAACAGGAGCACCTGTGGTGTATGTGTGCTGGCTGCAAGATGCATCGGCGCTGAATCGACCGTAACCAGGAGCCGTGCCTCGCCAATTAAGGCCGCAAGAGTAAGCAAATCTGTTTTCCCGGAAAGATCGATGATTTTGGTCTCGTTCTTGATCGAGGCAATGTGCGCCTGCTCATACTTCGATGGCCCACTTGTCAGAATGAGGTCCAGATCATTTTCTCGGCCGAACCGTTCGATTACTCGCGCCCATCGTCCGGCTTCCCAGAGCTTTTCCTGGCGCGCCGAACCGGGGTGCAAAACAATGTAGGGCTTTCTGACGTTCCAAGTGCGTCGGAGCGCGTCGGCTTTTTCGTGCGCCGATTGGGGCAACTGCAAATGCAGCGAAGCGGAAACATCTCCGATGCCGAGCGGTTTAAGCAAAGACAGATTGTAATCGACGGTGTGCAGGTCGCGCATGCGGACGTTGACAAAATCAGTGTAAAGTCGGGCGCGGCTTTTCGACTGATCGCGCACCCGGTATGACACGATGCGTTTCCCGGCTCCGGATAAGAACACCAGAAATGCCGAGCGGTCGTTTCGTGTGAAATCGATGCAATAATCAAACTTATCGCCTGCGACGGCGAGAAAGGCGGCGAGATCACTCAGATTGCGTCGCGCCATCAAGATGCGATCGACACCTGCAATGGCTGGGAGCAGATCAGCGCATTCGCTGGAAACCACAATCGTCGCTTCCGCTTCTGGAAAACGTTCGCGCAAAGCCGCGATCGCCGGAGTTGTCAGGATCAAATCGCCGATTCGCTTAAGTTGCAGGAGAAGAATTTTCATCCGCCTCGTTCTATCACGGCGCGACAGGCAGGCCACCTGTCACACCACAATCATCGCGCCATTCGCATGGCGGTTTCGTATGCGCCTAGTAATCGCGTCCGAAAATGGTCCCACGTGAAATTCTCAACTACACGACGTCTCGCGGCTCTGCCCATTTGCTGAACGATTTCGGGATGTCGATACAGATGCTGGAGTGCCGCTGCGATCGCGTCGACGTCACCCGGCTTCACGATAATTCCTTCCACGCTATCGCGCACCACATCGCCTGCTTCGCGCGTGGTGATTTGTGGCAGCGCACATGCCGCGGCTTCATATGTCACTTTGGCGCTGCCTTCCCATTGCGACGGAAAAACATGTACCGTGCCCTGGTTAAGATAATTCTCAGGGTCGCGCGCAAATCCCACTACCCGGATGTTATCGCGCCAGAATTGTTTAAGAAAAGGCTTCGCTTCGTCATGCACATGTCCAACCAACCATAGCTCCGCATCAGGCAGGTTGAGGCGATGCCAGGCCTCGAGAACATGTTGGATGCCTTTGCGTTTGATCAAAGCACCTGAGAAGACAGCCCGAAATTTGGCCGGCCGATTTCCTGGCTTGAATCGTTCCACGTCCACCCCGCGTGGCAGATAAAAAAGTTTTTCCTCCGGAAAACCACGTACGCGAAAGGTGTTAGCCGCCCTCTCTGATAAGACAAGCAGGAGGTCAGCCAGCTGGTATTCTTCTATGAAACGCTTCCGCTGGAGCAACAGTCTGGCTTTCCATGTTGGAACCCCGCGAGTCTTGTTCGCCGATTCGGTAGTCTTGGGCCAATCCGCTTTCTTTTTGCCGCCATCGCGATGCCAGGTCGGAATCTCGACGATGGAAGGGATGCGGCGTTGTTTTGCTACTTGCAGCGATCGCAAACAATCGCCCGACCAGCTATGAAACAGATCGTAGCGGCCGGTGGCGAGATGGCGGGATGCGATCCAATCAAGGTATTTTTTTTTCGCTCCGTAGTAGTAGGGCCGATCGAAAAATGAGATAAGTCGCACCGGATGCCAGCGCAAAGAATGGATTAAGGAAGCAGGAATTTCCGTCTGCCTGTTATCATAAGCGATCGCTTTGCCCAGGAATCCCCCGCGATAAGATGCACGCAGGGTCTCAAATGCATCCGTATCCAAGCCGGAACCCCCGATGCGGGCAAAAATCGAATAAAGCAAATGCCTCGGTAAAGTACGAACTGCAGGTGACGCGGAACGTAATGACTGAGGAGCGTTTAGGGTTTCACCCAGCATCGGCTTACAACTATTCTGGCGAACGTGAGGTGTGTAAAGTGGCGCTTGTTTCGTCTGGAGCCGACTGGACGTATCCTTCATTTTTGAGAGACGAGTGGCATGGAAAAAAATCTCAGTGTTGCCTTTGTCCGTCGCGGTTATTCGCCCACTGGCGGCGCGGAGGCGTACTTGAAACGCTTCGCGCGTGGCGTGATGGAAGCCGGACATGACGTGCAGCTTGTAGCGACTAATGACTGGCCGGACCACGAGTGGACGTTTGGATCGATCACGCACTTGCGTTCTAAATCGCCGATCGAATTTGCCAGCGAGCTGGAACGAATGCGTGCGCAACTTCGCTTCGATGTCCTGTTCAGTCTTGAGCGTGTTTGGAGCTGCGACGTTTATCGGGCTGGCGATGGAGTCCACCGCGCCTGGCTTGAGCGCAGAAGAAAGTTCGAACTGCCTCTGAAACGATTCGTCCGGAGTCTCAGTTCTAAGCATCAGGATCTGTTACGCCTGGAGCAATCGCTTTTTTCCGACGGCAACACCAAGCGCGTGATTGCCGGCTCGCAAATGGTCAAAGATGAAATCGTCAATCTTTATGGTTATCCGACAAACAGGATCGACATTGTTCGTAACGGTGTCCCATTGGAGAAATTCCGGTTCGGCCTGGAGCTCCGCGAAAAGTCGCGCGAGGAATTGAATTTGAAGCCAGACCAAATCGCACTGTTATTTGCTGGCTCTGGATGGGAACGCAAGGGGCTGCTTTTCGCTGTCGAGGCAGCGGCGCTTTGCAAGGAGCGTAAGATCCGGCTGCTGGTTGCCGGTCGCGGAAATGCAAGACTTTACAAGACGAAACGCCTTCGTTTTTGGCGCGAAGAGCCGGTGCAATTTCTCGGTGAAGTTGCGGATATGCTGCGTATTTACGCCGCCGCGGACATTTTTATTTTGCCTACGATTTACGATCCATTTTCCAATGCCTGTCTGGAAGCGCTCGCCTGTGGTTTGCCCGTGATCACCACGCGTTCCAACGGTTTTAGCGAAATCATCGAGGATGGTGTCCACGGATCAATTGTCGATCACGCACGGGATCTCCTCGCTTTGCGGAATGCGATTCGACTCTGGTCCGATCCTTCGCGGCGCGCGGCAGCGAGATCAACAAACAGCCAGCTCGCGGCGCAATTCGATATCTTACAAAACATCAACGAGACGCTCGCGATCCTATACAGCGTGGCTTAGGAGACTGCTGAAATACTGGGACGGGTCGCGCGTAGATGCAGAAGGGGCGGATGGCAAGGAGGAGTGAGGCGCATCCCTTTTCGCGGGCTGTAACGAACGAGCGACGCCGCCAGACGCCTATTCTGGATCGCGCCCGAAGGGTTGCTGTCGCTTTTGGTGCTGGCCGGCGTTGCTCGCTTGACCGAGATTACTGTAGATATCGGCGCTGCGTTCGCGCCTTGGCCAGCGCCAAAAGCGACAGCAACGCGGCCCATTCCAGTATCTCAACAGTCTCCTAAACAAGAAACGGAATGAGGCGTTTCACTCTGCGCTGATAAACGGCGTATTTGTCCGGAAAATGTTTTAGCATCAAATCTTCTTCGCGTTTGAGTTTCAGCCAGAAACTCAGGAACACGAGCAACAAGCCTAAGCATCCGCCGAAATACCCCATGGCGATGGCGGTGCCGGCAAACATGGCAAGGATCCCTGTGTAAATAGGATGACGCACGACGCGGTAAGGCCCGCGCTCAATGAGTTCGTGTCCTTCTTTCAACGTGATCACGCCGCTCCAGTTTCTTCCGAGTATTACTCTTGCCCAAATGGCAAATACGAGCCCGCTAACACACAGAAAGACACCAACCCAGGCGCTTAATGTGGTGTGCGGAATGACGAGCCAATCGAATGGGGCCGGCAAACCGCTCGACTTGATTACCAGAAAATAGCCGATTAGCAGCACTAGCCAGTAACGGGCTCGCTCAGCGCTGCTTTCGCGATAGATCGTGCGCTTGGTCGAAATGGCTCCCACCAACCAGACTACTATGAAGATTATCCAACAGACCTGAATGACCCCGAGCCCCGACGAATATGCGTGGACTCCCATCGTATAGCAGCCGGAGAGGCGCGATCTTCTCGCCTTGGTTCTACGCTTGAGGCCGTTTCATCTGGCGGCCAGCGCGCTATCGGTGTCCGGGAAGATCTGGAACACCTGATCGAGCCGCGAGATTTCGAAAATTGAGCGCACAGTCTCCTGCAAACCAGCGAGCGAAAATTTTCCACCGTACGCTTCCACTTTTTGCATGGCCTGAATAAGAGCCGCCAGGCCTGCGCTATCGATGTAGGTCACATCCGAAAGATCGATCACCATACGTTCCGGTTTTTTTTCGATCATTGCGGTGAGTGATGCCGTGACGACGGGAGAAACGTGCAGATCGATTTCGCCCTTGAGAGGCAGCACATTGGGCGGGTCTCGATACGGTTTTGGAGCGGGTGAGGAGGCGTCCTTCTTTTTCATTCAACCCTTCATTCGTCAATGGATTACCATCCGAGCGTATCGATCAGTTTTTCCACATTTGAAAGATCATCGATCAGGAAATCCGGATGATATTCGGCAAGTCGATCGCGACTCCAGGTGCCGGTCGCCACGGCGACGGTGCGCGCGCCCAGGGCCTTGCCACAAGCAATATCGCGCGGCGTATCGCCGATTACATCAATCTCAGAGGCGGCAAACTCGCGGCCGTGTCTCTCATATGCGCGCGCGCGAGCGAACGGTCCGAGCCGGTTACGATCTCGATGATCATCGGCGAACGCGCCAAACTCAAAAAAGTGCCAGACACCGTAATGCTCGAGCTTGAGCTGCGCGCCGCGGGATACATTGCCAGTAAGAAGCGCCAGCACGAGATGCGGCCGTGACTTGAGGCGCCGGAGTAATTCCAGAACGCCCGGAAGCAGCTTGCCTTTGCGACGTGGCAATTCGAGCGAAAGAAAATGCACATAGCTATCCAGGAAGGCGCTCATGTTTTCGTTCGTCGGCGGAATTTTATGCTTGTTCAAGATGCTGATGACGATGCCCGAGTCGGTCATGCCGGCAATTTCGATGTCGTGCAGATCGTCAGCGACACCGAAACGTTCTTTGAAAGCCGATTTAAGCGCATGCACACCCGCGCCGCCAGAATGAATCAGCGTTCCATCGATATCGAAAAGTAGCAGGCGCTTGGAATTGCTCATTATGAAGTACAATCGGGATCTTTTTTAGCGAGATGGCGGGTGAAAACAATCGACCGGATTAAACCTCCAAAATCCAAGCTCCAAACTCTAAGGAAATCCCAAGCTCTAATATTCCAACCTTGCGCACCACGCATCTTGGGATTTGTGATTTGGTGCTTTGGCGAAATGTGTCAGAGAGCCGGGGCGTGCATCATCACCACTGCGATCATGCTTCCTAGAAACACGAGCAGCACAACAGCCAAACCGATAAAAATTCCATTGCGAAGCGGGTCGGTCTGTTGTTTTTGGCGCCGGAATGGAGAAACATTGGTAAAATCCGCAGGGGCGGCGCTCAGTTCTGCTGGTCGTGCTTTGATCTCCTCGAGTTGGGGGAGCGGTCGCGATCCGCTGGCATCCGACTCGAAGCGGGCTTCAGTCGCGCCAAATCGGATCCGATCATCAAAGCTTAGTAACGTTTCGGTGACCGGCTTACCATTAACGTGTGTCCCGTTGGTCGAACCGAGATCTTTCAACCGGTATGTTTCGCCGGCCAACTGCAAATGCGCGTGCCGCGCCGAGACCGAAGGATTATTAATGATTATCGTATTGTCCGGACCGCGCCCGATTGTGATCAGGTCGTCAACAAGTTCATACGTAGTCCCGCTGATAATGAGCTTTGGCATATTCGAAGTAATTATCTGAAAATTTGGCATCCGGTCGAGCGATTCTTTCGGTCCGGAAGCAACGGAATTGAGCGTCGGTAAACCCTGTCATTTGACCCTCGGAGTCGGCAGCCCTAGCATTGACCTTATCTCAGTCGGATCGAGACGAACTCGGAGAATACTGAAAGGAATAACAGTATGGCGACGTACATCAGTTTAGTGCAATTCACTGACAAGGGTATCCAGGCCGCAAAGGAAACGACCCAGCGGGTAGCTGACTGGGCCTCCAAGGTGGAGTCGATGGGAGTAGGCATTAAGCAAATGTATTGGACACTTGGCCAATATGACCAAGTCTGCGTCTTCGACGCTCCCGACGACGAGACGGCTGCCAGCGTGTTGCTCGGGGCGGATATGCTGGGCAACATACGGACGCAGACATTACGCGCTTTTACCGCGTCCGAGATGGAGAAGATCCTCGCCAAGGTGCCCTGATCACCTTCAGGCGGATTCTGGAATTGCGAGCCCGACCACGGGCTAAACCCGAGAAGTTAGGATGGTGTGAGGCTTACCGTCGACGCTGATCAGCAAGAGTAAGGTCGGATTGCGCGCAGTATTTGCCACACTGTCCCAATGATTCTTCCAGAATCATTGCGTTACGTGCAGTCCGTCCTGGATCATCCCGTTGAGTAGGTTTCCCAGGTAATTGTGTTCGATGACGAGGGCAGGGCCAAACCACTGAGAATCATCCTGAGCGTGTTGGCTAATCCATTCACTCGCCCGCTGAGTAAGCGGTCTAACGAGCGCTAGTGTTCCCTGTGGCAAAATCCAGATGTCGGTTTTACGCGCGGGGTGGTTCATTACTTACGGTCTGAGTTTGCAAATGGTGGCTCTGGCTTTATCGGAAACAGCGGCCGTAAAACCGCGAATGTGTGCGATAAGCACACAAAAGAAACGATCAGAAACATTGCTACACACTTCATCGTACCTGCTTTCAACATTCTTCTCCGGGAATCGGGAAGCGAAGTTCTGAAGATATTCCGAAAGAAGGGCAGGAAGCCATGCCCCGTGACGCTTGGCACTTAGAAGTTTGGCGGTAATTGACGACCGTTTGCGGTGCGGGTTTGCTCGCTTCTCGTGGGGCGCTCACTTGCGGCGGTGTCCAGATTCTAATTGTCACGATTTCGACGGAAGGGAGACATTGCGCACATCGACGTACATCGACACCTGCCTGTGCGGTCGAACGATTTTCTCTGGGATTTCGGCTAGCAGATCACTGTGCACTAATTGACCGTGCGCAGCCGCGCCCGCATAGTGCCCACTTCCATGGGAATTGAGTTTACGCGCAACTTCTGCATCATCGCGCACATCGATCACGGCAAAACGACGTTGTCGGACCGATTGCTTGAGCGCACCGGCACGATCCACGAGCGGGAAAGGCAGGACCAGCTTCTTGACTCAATGGACTTGGAGCGGGAGCGCGGGATCACGATCAAGGCGCATCCAGTGGCGATGCGTTACACGAGCAAATCCGGGCAAAACTATCGATTGAACCTGCTCGACACTCCCGGGCACGTCGATTTCAGCTATGAAGTTTCGCGTAGCCTCGCAGCGTGCGAGGGCGCGCTGTTGATTGTCGATGCGGCGCAGGGAGTCGAAGCGCAAACCGTGGCGAATGTTCACCTCGCGCACAAACAGGGACTCACCATTGTGCCGATCATCAATAAGATTGATCTGCCGAATGCCGATGTGGCCTCGGTGCATCGCCAGTTGGAAGAAATTCTCGCGATCCCTGCCGAGGAAGCAATCGATGCGAGCGCGAAGATGGGGATCGGGATCGAGGAAATTCTTGAGGCTATCGTGAAACGCGTTCCCCCGCCGCGACCACCGGTAGACCAGACATTGCGCGCACTAGTTTTTGATTCGGTCTTTGATGCTTATCGCGGCGTGGTCGGTTATGTGCGTGTCGTTTCCGGAACAATGGAAGCGAACCACGCAATCACGTTGATGAGTAATAATGCGCGCTTTGAGATCAAAGAGGTGGGCGTCTTTACGCCGAAGATGCTCGCACAGGAAAAGCTAAATCCTGGCGATGTCGGTTATTTCATCGCAAACATTAAGTCGACTGCAGACATGAAGATCGGCGATACCATCACCGATCAGCGTCATCCCGCGCGCGAACCGCTTCCAGGTTTCCAAGAAATTCATCCCATGGTCTTCAGTGGGATCTATCCTATCAATACCGGCGACTTCGAACATTTGAAGACTGCAATCGCAAAGCTGCGTCTGAACGATTCCGCATTCATCTATCAATCGGAGAGTTCCGTTGCGCTCGGATTTGGGTTTCGCTGCGGATTTCTGGGATTGCTACACATGGAGATCATCCAGGAACGGCTCCGGCGCGAGTATAACATGGACATCATCGCCACGAGTCCAAGCGTCGTCTATGAGGTGATCACCACAGGCGGAGAAAAATTGTTGATCGACAATCCCGCTCACCTGCCTAATCCGACTATGATCCAGGAAATTCGTGAGCCGATTGTAAAAGCGTACGTGCTCTGCCCGAACGAAAACATTGGCGACATTCTGCAATTGATTCTGGAGAAACGCGGCCACATGGAGCGCACCGAGTCGCTCGATACACGACGGGTAATGTTGCATTGCGAATTGCCGCTGAACGAAATTCTCGTCGATTTTAACGACAAGATTAAGAGCATTACACGTGGCTACGGCTCCATGGATTACGAGCACGCCGGCTATCGCGCGGCGAAATTGGTAAAGTTGGACGTGCTCGTGAATGGGGAGCCAGTCGATGCGTTTTCAACGATCGTGCACAAAGATCGCGCGGAGGCGAGGGGACGCCAGCTGGCGGCTAAACTAAAGGAAGTAATTCCGCGACAGCTCTATCAGGTGGCGATTCAGGCAGCTATCGGCGGCAAAATTATTGCGCGCGAGAGCGTTTCGGCATTGCGAAAAAACGTAACCGCGAAATGCTACGGCGGCGATATTACGCGCAAACGGAAGCTGTTGGAGAAACAAAAGGAAGGAAAGAAACGGATGAAGAGCATCGGGAAAATCAATATCCCCCAAGAGGCGTTCATCGAGGTGCTGAAAGCACAATGATCTTTGTCACGTCGAGCGAACTCGTGACATCTCTGGTTATTTCCGCTTAAAAAAAATCAGAGATTCCTCGACTTCGCTCGGAATGACAGAAGAACAGTCTATCTACTCATGTTTACATCGCGCCAAGTAAAACACAGCAGGCTCCTCCTGCGACACGCCCGGAAGTATTTGCGCTATAAGGATGATCAGCTCAGTAGCGCGGACCGCGACCAAATCACTGCGGGCATGAAAGATCTCCGCGGAGCGTTATGGCAGAGAGATCGCGAGAGAATACACAGCACAGCCGATGCGCTGGATAAAACTCTTCACAGGCTGACACCTGTGACGTGGGAGTCGCATTGGCGGGAGAATTGCGAAGTCATTTTGGTGGCCATTGTCGTGGCAGTGGGCATTCGCTCCTATTTCTTGCAGCCATTTAAGATTCCAACAGGTTCGATGCAGCCGACCTTGAACGGGATTATTGGTTATCCGATTACAGCTCCCGCGCCGAACCTTCTGCGGCAGATTGGCGAGTTCATCGTCCGGGGTCGCAACTACATCAATGTTGTTTCCCGCGAGGATGATCAGCTTCTTGAAATTCAGCCAAAGAAAATGTTTTTTTTCTTTACGCTTTCACAGCTGATTTGCCAGCGGCAAAAATATCTGGTCTATGCGCCGCCCGACACGCTCAGCCATGATTTCAATGTTTTCCCAGGCCGCATTTATCATCGTGGCGACATCATTGCCAGAGGCGCGATTGACACTGGCGACCAGGTGTTCGTCGATAAGTTTACTTACAACTTTGTTAAGCCGCATCGTGGCGACGTTTTTGTTTTCCGGACAAATCACATTCCAGGTATTCGCGAAGATCCTGAGGTCGGCTCTCCATTTTATATCAAGCGCCTAGCCGGTTTGCCCGGCGACACGCTGCGGATTGATCCGCCGTTTCTCTACGCGAATGGCAAGAAAGCAGAGGGTTATGGTTTTGAGCGGGTAATGTCGGCAAAACCTCCTTATCGCGGCTATGCCTTAGGCCGCGAATATTTGTCGCAACCAGATCGTACCTTCACCGTGCCGCAGCATGGCTACTTTGCTTTGGGAGACAACAGTTACAACAGCTATGATAGCCGCTATTGGGGAGCAGTGCCTGAAGAAAACGTGGTTGGACATGGTTTGTTAGTTTACTGGCCGTTTGCTCCGCACTGGGGATTGATTCGGTAGATGATTTTAGAACTGGCAGGGATCCCCCAATTGCGCGAGGACGTCCGTTCGTGTTCGGCGCTCCGGGCGGTCGCGCCCTACCAAGACATTGCTTGCTAACATGTGGCGACACCTGCCGCACCTGTATCCGCTGGTTGGACTTTGCGGCGGCTATGCGATTGTGATGTTCTTCAATCCGGTGCGGCGGGCACTGGGAGACGGGTTTCGTTGCATTCGGCGCTATAAACGCATCTGGATTGCTTTTGCGCTCCTCGGGTTTGGTTATTTCCTTTTCCAGTTTGTCACCTTTACCCCGATCCGAAACTGGGCCGATCTTGATTTAAACCAGATCATCTCTCTACCGCGCTGGTATTGGCCGCGATTCGTGGAGATATGGCGCGAAACGCCGTTGCCCGCCCTCGAGGGAGTGGCAGGCATTTTCGATAACGCCACGACAACTTATCCGCTTTCTGTCGTGGCCGCCGTGTTCATGCTGGCTAACTGGCGTGGACTGCACGGCGCATTACTTCGAGCATTGTGGAAGCGTTATCGTTTCTGGGGTTATCTTACCTATTTGATTCTGTTGCTGAGCGCACTGGCGTCACTCTTGAAGCCAATTGTGTTCTGGCAATTGCCGGAGTGGAGTGGTTTGGTCTCGGCTGCCGGGCTCCTGCGGATCTCAGCCACGGTCGATGCGACCGCGTTCATTTTCGAATACCTTCTGGGAGTCTATATCCAAGTCTACCTCATCACCGTCTGTCTGGCCTGGATAAAGGGAGTCAGCTTCGAAGAAGGAGAACTCTTTCGCTTCGCCATGCGCCGCTTCAGTTATGTCTTGGAATGGGCTGGGATTGTCGTTGCGGTAAGCCTGCTGATCGTTCGATTGCCTTTGCTTCTTGCCTATTTCACTAACATTCCTGGCGTCCTTGATTATCTGCCAATTGCCAGAGTGCTGATGAGTATTTTGATTATTGCCTTTTGCTCGGTCCAAATCTCTCTGGCTCTCCATAATGAGACGGTCATCGAAGCAATGCGGGCCCACAGTCTGTTTATCCGGAGAAACGCCGTTCGCCTTGGGTGGTTTTTAGTTATCTGCGGCATCCATTTTTTTTGTATCATGGTCTGCGATGCCATCGTGCGCAGCGCAATTGCTGATCGATTAGGCGCACTGTTCCTTTGGAAATTGAGTTTCGCTTTTCTTCGGGGAGTAATCACCGGCTGGCTCTTAGCTTCGTGGGTCTGTTTGTTTCGCCAGTGCGAAACTGGGCGCATTACCGGCGAGAAATGGATTCAGTATTAGAAAACTAGGCTTTAGGAGACTGTTGAAATACTGAGATGGCCCGCGTTGATGACGATTTTTGGCCTGAGCAAGGCGCGACGAAGGAGCATACCCTTGATGGGTCTGTGACCGAGGAGCAACGCCGCTCAGGCCAAAAAGCGGCGCAACCCTTCGGGCGGAAGCAATTTCGAGCGTCTGGCTGCGTTGCTCGCTCGTTACAGGTCCACGAGGGATATGCGCCTCGCTCGCGCCTTGCCATCCGCCCCAACTTGCTTCCGCGCGGGCCATCCCAGTATTTCAACAGTCTCCTAGAAGGGCGACCGTGAACGCGGCGACAATTACGCGCCAGAGCAAATCGAATCTCGCCCTCGCGTTCGTTTGCTTAGGGCGCGAGCGGAAACTCGATATCACCGTTTTCTATGCGTTCTGCCGCGTCATCGACGATATCGCTGATTCCTCAGAGCTAAGCGTGGTGGAAAAGCGAGTGCGTCTGGCAAAATGGCGCCAGATGCTTCACGACACGACCCACGACGAGCCGCGTCTTGCTCGCGACGTAAGGCAGTTGATCGCCAAATACTCGCTGCCGCCCGACATGCTGGAGGAAATCATTGCCGGCGTGGAAATGGACCTAAGCACGCTGCGATATTCCACGTTCGAAGAGCTCCGGATTTATTGCTATCGAGTCGCCAGCGCAGTCGGCCTGGTAAGCATCGAGATTTTTGGCTATCGGAACCAGGGCTGTAAACAATACGCAATCGAGCTGGGGTTGGCTTTGCAGATGACGAACATCATCCGTGACGTCGGGAAGGATATACAAAATGGCCGGATCTATCTTCCGCAGGAAGACCTGGCGCGGTTTCATTATTCCGAGAGCGAGCTGATACAGCGGCGTTACAACGAGCGCTTTGTTCAACTGATGAAATTCCAGGCGCGGCGGGCCCGTCAGTTTTTCGCTAACGCAGCCGCGGCTCTACCCGCTGAAGACCGGAAAGCCATGACGCCGGCGCAAATCATGGGCTCGGTTTACCGCGGTTTGCTTCGGCGAATTGAGCTGGACAAGTTTCGTGTCTTTGAAAAAGATTACCAGCTAAGCAAGATGGAGAAGGCAGGTCGGATGGTCGAGGAACTTTTCAAATCTTTTTTGAATCCGCCGCGGCAAACATCCGTCTGAGTTTCCAGCTGCGAAATCTTACGAAGGACAAATCTATGAAAATGAAATCTCTGAAAATTCTGTCGGCGATCACGATTGCGTTGTTTGTGCTCGGCACAACGCTTTACGCGCAGGGCACGGACTCGCGCATAGGCAGTATAGGGCGTGAACGGGTTGAGCATGGGGCGACCCAAGCTACGGCGATCACCAAAGCAGAGGCTGAAAAAAAGTATCCGCTGCGGGGAGGGAGTTACCCCACCGGTCAGCGAGATGCTCATGATCCGTCGGGAGTTGTTGTGAGCCCGTACCCGCCGCATGAAAAGTACGACTGCTCGAAGGTCGCACACGGCGGGTTGGTTGTTGATGTTAAGGTAAATAAGGTCTTTGTAAGGCCGTAAGCCGCTAAAAACTTCAGACTGCAGAAGAACCCGCGAGAGCGGATCGTGCAGATTTGCTTCGCAACAACTCTGCACGCATGCCGTTAATTAGTTCATCGGGCACACCCAAATTTATGAGGATGAATATCCCCATGCTTGTCTCAGGGATTTCGCTGAGCTGTCTTGTTCTAACTTCCTGTGACACCCCGGTCGGTCAGGGCGCAGCATGGGGTGCCGCCACCGGGGCGATCATCGGTGGCGCGGCGACTGGTCATGTTCGGGCCGCATCAATAGGAGCAGCCGCAGGAGCAGCCGCCGGTGCTTTAACCGGCGCAATCATTCAGGAGAATCAAGCTGCGCGTTATGGCCCGCCCCCACCGGGTGGCTTTCCATACGCGCGCTGGGCTGGGACGCCAGGTCTTTATTACAGTCCTTATACGGGACGCGTCTATGACCTTCGAGGAGTTCCACCCGGCGGACTTACGCGCGACGTAGATACAGGCCGCCCTTTTCGCAAACCATAACAGACGGCCAAAGACCGGATCAGCGCGCTTGTGCCTGGAGCGCATTCACCAGGGCTCTCGCTTCATCGGTCATCTTCAACAATTCCGGCCACGGACGACGATAATTTTCGCCGGGCAATTTGCGCGTCGCATCAAACCCCATATGTGAGCCGATGTTTTGTTCGCTCGGGGCATGGTCGAGCGAATCGCTTGGATTCTTGATGACGGTTGTGTCGCGCGCGGGATCGGTATTGGCGCACAACCGGAAGAGCACTTCGCTTGTATTGTGCACATCGCAATCTTCGTCCACGGCCACGATGTATTTGCTAAACATCATCTGGCCCATGCCCCACAGGCCGTGCATCACCTTGAACGCTTGGTAAGGATACTGCTTACGGATGCTGACGAAGACCAGGTTGTGAAAAACGCCCTCGGGCGGCAGCGCCATGTCCACAAGTTCTGGAAAATTCATTTTGAAAACCGGGAGAAAAATACGCACGCACGCTTCCCCGATGTAATAGTCTTCCATCGGCGGGATACCGACGATTGTTGTTGGATAAAC